>JANPLG010000200.1:0-10610 GCA_031426395.1 Actinomycetes bacterium | reverse complement strand
AGCGAGCCGCCCGGTTCGCTTCACCCATGACCTACGTTGGGAAGGAGATGCCTCCCACGCTGATCATCCACGGGGACAAGGATGCGCTGGTCCCGATTCAGCAGGCGCAGCTCTTCGATCAGCGGCTGGAGGAGCTGAAGGTGCCGCACCGGCTGGTGGTGCGTGAGGGCCAGGGCCACGGATGGGCCACGATTGGACAGGACATCTCGGTCCTAGCGGAGTGGATCGACCAGCATACGGTGGTCAAGCCCAAGTAGGAGGGCAAAGGGGGCCAGGCAGACGAGTTCCTGCCTGGCCGCGCCGAAGGTGCCATCGAGTGTATGCCGCCTCGGCCACCAGCCTGGCACCCAGAAAAGTAGCCATCCACGGCGAACTTTCTGAACGGACCCTCGCCTCTTCCGGAGTGAAATGACTTCTACCTTTGCGCGTGCCCTCCAACCCGACTCCGTCCCGCCCCTTGACGCCGACCAGCCTTCCATGAAGGCCGCTGCTTACATCGCAGGGGGGAAGACGAGCAAGGGTACGCGGCGTGGCGTCAGGCTTCGGAGTGTGCCCAGTGGGGCGATCACTCCATGGCGGAGGCCGAGGGAGGCCGGCGGCTGCTGGTGGCCGCTTATGGAGATCACGGCCTGCCGATGGTTGCCATGCCTTACTACATGGTCCTTCTGCCGCACTCTGCGCAGCTCCGGCAGGCCGCGCGCCACATCATCTGGAAGGGGATCGAAGCAGGTGCCCAGGGCGATCGTCTGACCGAGCACCGTTTGAGGACCGACGTGCTGCGGTTCGGGGGGCGGCTACGGCGCGATGGCGACACGCTTATTGCGCGCCTCGTTGGTGCACACATCCAGTTCGCCGCCCTCCGTTCCACGATCGACAAGCCATGGATCACTGCTACGACCAACGGAAAATCTAACGGAGAGGCCGCGCACCACCTGCGTGATCAGGAGTACCTGCGGAGATTGCAACGCGAGGCGCCGCAACTCTCAGGCGAGGTGGATGCCGAACTTCCACTCCTCTATCGGTTCCAGGAGACCCATAGGGAAGAGTTCCCCTCGGACGAGTGGAACCGGTTGCTGGGGGCGGCGAAGGTCCGTGAGGTCGCGGGTCTCGTCCTTGCCAGCAACCTGATGGGACTGCTACTCCTCTGGGGAGCGGCGGCGGCGCTATGTGCTGGGCTCCGACTTGGCTCCCGGCAAGCGGACGCTGTCGGCGATCGGCAGCCCAGCGCGATTGCCTCGGTTGGCCTCGGCTTTTCTTCTGCGTAGGTGGGCTTCTCGCCTCGCTGGCGGGTGAAGGGGTGTTAGGAAACGGCGGCTGGGTCGTTGGCCTGCCGTTGGTCGGCGTTCCGATCTTCGGGTTCCTGGGGCGGCCGGAGCGAGCGAAGTTCAGCGGAACCGCCGTGGCTATGGCAGGGGTTTGCGCGGTGCTCCTGGCACTGGTAGGCTCGGTTGATTTGTCGGGACCCGCGTGGCAACCGGTGACCATCTGGGAGCGGGTTCCGGGCCTGGACGTGATGTCGGGGCCAGCGGATCGGGAAGCAGGCTGGACGTGGCTGCATCCGGGCGCTGGTCTTGCTTCCGCAGCGCTAATGGTGTCCCTGTTCTTTGGCCTCTTCCGGATGCCCGCTGTGGGCGTCGCCAGCCTCTGCCGACTCACGGCGCGAGCGTTGGCTTGCGTCCTGGCGGTCACCTACCTCGGCTACATGATCTGGGCGGTTCCGGACACCATTCGGGGCGCGCGTGAGTTCCAATCCATGGTGCAGGCGGAGGTCGAAGGACGAGGCCGGTGACCATTCGGCTGAGCAGGCGGGTAGGGTGCAGGTATCCCATCATGAACCCCGGCAAGATCGTGGGTGCTCCGCCGATGGACCGCCACCTGCGCGCCGCCGCTCCCCCGCTCATTGCCGTCGACACCCTTCTCGACTTCTCGCGCGATGGCGGACTCACCGGGCATCTGGAGCTCTGCAGCGGCGTGGGCGCGTGCCGGAAGAAGGTCGACGGCACGATGTGTCCCTCCTACCGCGCCACACTGGACGAGGGCCAGTCCACCCGCGGGCGCGCCACCATGCTGAAGGCCGTGCTCAGCGGCACCACCGGCGACACCGGCCTGAGCGATCCACGCCTCAAGGAAGTCATGGACCTCTGCCTGGAATGCAAGGCGTGCAAGAGCGAGTGCCCGTCAAATGTGGACATGGCGAAGCTCAAGTACGAGTGGCTGCACCACCTCAACCGTTGCAAGGGCATCAGGTTCCGGTCATGGCTCTTCGCCCATCCGGGCCTCGTCGGCAAGATGGGGTCGGCGAGCGCGTCGATGGCGAATCGGGTGCAGGAGCTTCCCCTCGTGCGTCACGGCCTGGAGCGGCTGGTCGGGATTGACCGCCGCCGCCCCCTGCCTCGCTTCGCCGGGCAGACCTTTGACCAATGGTGGGACCGACGCGGCCTCACCCCACGCCGAACGCCGCGCGGCCCGGTGATGCTGCTGGCGGATACCTTCACCCGTTACCACGAGCCGGAGATCGGTCGGGCCGCCGTGCGGCTGCTGCACGCCTGGGGATTCGAGGTTCGCGTCCCCGACCTCCGCTGCTGCGGACGCCCCCTGATCTCCAAGGGCCTGCTCAACGAAGCTCGAGCGAACGCGGAATGGAACGTCAGCCAACTGCAGCCGTGGATGCGTCAGGGGATTCCCCTCGTTGGGCTGGAGCCAAGCTGCGTGGTCGCCTACCGCGACGAGTACCGCGACTTCAGGCTGGGCGATGCTGCCGATGAAGTCGCTGAGCAGACCTGGTTGCTGGAGGACTTCTTGGCGTCGCTACCCCCGGACGAAGCGCCGTATGCGCCGCAGGACGCCGAGCTACTCTTCCACGGTCACTGTCACCAGCGGGCAGTCCTGGGAACCTCAGGCACCCTGGCCGCCCTGCGAGCCGTCCCCGGGTATCGCGTCACGGAAACGGCGAGCGGCTGCTGCGGCATGGCCGGATCGTTCGGCTTCGAGCGGGAGCACTACGACCTCTCTCTCAAAATCGGCGAGCTGAGCATCCTGCCGTCGGTGAGGAGCGCCCCGTCTGCCGCAATGGTCGTGGCTCACGGAACGAGTTGCCGGCAGCAAATCCGGGATGGTGCCGGTCGAACCGCAATTCATCCTGCCATCGCGCTGGAAAGAGCGCTGCTAGAAGACGGGGTGTAGACGGGAACTGGGTCGCCGGCGTTGCGACAGGTCGAGTCGCTGCTGATAAGAAGGAGCGTGCCGCCCACCGCATCCGCCGCAACTTCAACCGCCCCAGCCCAGCCTCGTTTGCTTCAACGACTGTGGGACTCGCCCGGCGCGCTCCTTGTGCTGGCCACGCTGTTCTGGTCCGGCAACTTCGTGGTTGGCCGCGCCGTCAGCGGCATCTTCCCGCCCATCGGCCTCGCCTTCTGGCGATGGGTACTGGCACTGGCGCTCATCATCGGGTTCGCGCTTCCGCACCTGCGGCGGGACCGTCCCGTCCTCCTCGCCCACTGGCGGGAGATGGTGCTCCTCTCCGTGCTCGGAGTGGCGACCTTCAACACGCTGGTCTACCTCGGATTGCGCACCACTACCGTGCTCAACGGCGTGCTGATGCAGTCCACGATGCCGCTGCTCATCCTCTTCGGCTCCTACCTGCTGTACCGGGAGCGGATTCAATCCAGGCAGCTGGCGGCCGTGGTGCTCTCCCTGCTCGGTGTCGCAGTTATCGTGGCGAAGGGATCGCTCAAAGTCCTTCAGGAACTCTCGCTGAACCCCGGCGACGGGTGGATCTTCCTGGCGGTTCTATCCTACGCCGCCTACTCCGTGCGCCTGCGCAAGCGGCCACAGATGCACCCCCTCAGCTTCGTCGCTATCACGATCGCCATCGGCGCGGCGGTGCTGGCACCACTCGCCCTAGCGGAGAGCACCCAGCTTCGCACACCGCCTCTCGGTCCCACCGCCATTGCGGCTCTCGCCTACGTGGCAGTCTTCCCGTCGCTACTCGCCTACCTCGCCTTCAACCGCTCCGTGGAGTTGATTGGGGCCAACCGCGCGGGCCAGTATCTCCACCTCATGCCGGTCTTCGGCAGCATCCTGGCCGCCGTCTTCCTCCACGAGAGGCTCCAGCCATTCCACGCGGCGGGCGGACTGCTGATCGCCGCCGGCATCGCCCTCGCCAACGTCAAGAAACCGGACGCGGCAATCGCGGCCCGAACCGGGGAATAGAACGCGGATGACGCGGATCAAACGGATCGACGCGGATCATATGGATGGCAGGGGATGGTCGCCTTGAGGCAGCTTCATGGACCGCCCGTATCTCCCAACCCCTATACCCCAACTCCCAACCCCTACCCACCGGGCGTCAGGGTGTAGGACAAACAGGCAGAACCACGGAATGGCTTAGCGTCGTCTATACAGGTGAGCGACGGTTCATCCGTTCGGCGCAACGCTCGGCTCCCGCAAGTCCGCCGACCCTTCCTAGCAAGTCCTTCCGAGCGAGTCCTTCCCATGAACGAGTTCCTGGCCCAGTACGGCCGCTACCTCTGGCTCGCCGGCTCCCTGCTGATGGTGATCCTGGTTGACTACGGCGTCACGCGGCTAATGCTGGAGTTTGTCAGGCCTGCCTCCAGTTCCGCCTTCTGGGCGGGCCGGGTAGGCAAGCTCGCGGGATTGGTGGCCTGGGTGGGCTTTTTCAACACCTTCTGGTATCCCACCTACATGGCACCCGCCGCATTCGGCGATCAGCCAGTCGAGATCCCGGAAATGATTCGTTGGGCGGAGACCGGCGTGTTCGTCGCCCTGCTGGTAATCGCGGCCGTGACGCTGCCGCGCGGTGCCCGCGTACGAGGAGAAGTCGATGCCTGAGACGCCGAAGCCGGAAGCAAGCGCCCATGAGTCGCGGACCCCTGAGACGCTGGTGATTGGGGTGGGCGGAGCGGGCGCGCACGTCTGCAAGCGCCTCGCGGAGCGGGTCCAGGCGAGCTTTGCAGGAGGAGCTCCGGCCGGCGCTCCCTCGTTCCTCACCATCGACTCGGACCGTGCGGCCAGCCTGCTGCCGGCGGATCGCACGGTTTACCTGACGGCTAATGCGGCTATCCTCGACGCCGCCTACCGCGCGCCCGACCGGTTCCGCGCGGAGTGGATTGACCGGGACGTGCTGCGCGGACGCGGCTCGCTGGAGCAGGGCACCGGCGGATACCGGATGCTGGGCCGGTTCCTGCTGCTACTGCCGGAGAACCAGGCCGCGCTGCGGGACCGGCTGGTGAAGTGGCTCCACAGCGCGCCCAAGGAAGCGGGGCGCCGCGTCTACGTGGTGGCGGGTGCGGGCGGCGGGACGGGCGGCGGCACCTTTGCAGACGTGGCCTACATGGTGCAGCACACAGCGGCACAGGCCGGCGTTGCCGTGGAGACCCGCGGCATCCTCTTCGTCCCCCCCGCGTCCGACCTGCCCCACGTGCCGAACAGCTTCGCCACGCTCACAGAGCTCCACTACTACTCGGACCCCTGCACGCTCTACCAGGCGCACTACGGAGACGAGGGGGATGCGTTCTCCACCCGCTCAGCTCCGTTCCGACGGGTCAGCCTCCTCACTTCCGTCACTGCAGAGGGGACGGCCATTCCCCTCTATGAGCTGCAGGAGCGGGCGGCCATCTACCTCATGACCGTCACCCTGGGTGACAACGGCCAATGGTCCGGTCAGCGCCAGGAACTCGAGGCGGGCATCCGCCACATCGATGTGGACGGCAACCCGCAGCACTTCGCCAGCTTCGGGGCGGAGTGGGTGGAGTACCCGGAGGAGCGACTGGTCAGCGCCGTCTACCGGAACATGGTCCGCCGCTCCCTGGTCACCTGGCTCTCCGGCGACGACTCCGTCCGCCTCTCCGAGCTGCGCGGCAACGTGCCGCTTCGGGATTCGGAGGCTATCTCGACCCTCTTGATGGATACGGGGGACATCAGCCAGGAAAATGGCGTGCTCGAGACGATCATGCGTCCCCTGCGCACCCGTCGACCCTGGATCCACAAGGCCCCGCCCCACCAGTGGCGCTCCATCGATCAGGAGATGGAGGGGCTGCTGCGTGAGGCGGTCGGGACGCCGCCCTCCAGCGGCACTCCAGGTAAGGGACCAGCGGCCGACCGTGCCCGCCGCGTGCGGGAGCAGGTGCTGAGCGAGCTGCGCGGCCAGGCGTCGAAGTGGCTTGCGGCGGAGAACCTGAGCCTGGAGCGCGTGGGCCGCGTGATGAACGAGGCGGCGGCGGAGCTGCGAACGGCCACCGACCCGTCTTCGGAGTGGGACGCGGCGCGGAAGATGTGCGCGGCCGCCCGTCGGAAGACGCTCTGGGCCGTTGAGGCGGCGCGGAAAGACCCTTTCCTCCTTCCGTGGCGCGGCGTGGCGCTCCGCAAGCTCGCCGGCGAGTACGACCGCATCGCCTATAGCTACGTCATCCAGGCGCTGCGTTCCGAGTCGATTGCCTTCCTGCGGGAGCTGAGGGTCCAGGTCCTGGAGCCCATCCGCTCCTGGGCCGCCCGTGTGGGAGAGCTGCACGCGCTCTTCGCCACCCTCAGCCGGAGCTGGGCGGACCATGAGTCGGCGATGCTGGAGCGGCTACGCAAGGATCAGGAAGACCGGCGACTGGTGCTCGGGATGCTGCGGCTTCCGGGGGCCGAGACGCCCTACGTGGCAAGCAGCGGCTGGAACCTGCCGTACTGCCGGCCGGAGGACGAGACACAGGCGATCAAGGATCTGCGCAAGGGGTGGGTCCAGTACCTCGTGGAGCGCGAGGACGGCATCCTCGCCAACCCAGGGCGGAGCATCCTGGACGGCCCGCTGGACGAGCGGCGGGAAGCGCGCCTCCCCTGGCTCATGCCCTCCTCGCTCAACCCGACGCTCGATGCCATCGGCGCGGGCACCCGGATGCGGGAGGTGATTGCGCGGGTCGACTGGGAACTTCGCAGCCAGCTTGACGACCGCCTCCGAAGCTGGCTCTCCGCCACCGCCTTCCAGCGGATGGCGGAGCAGTACCGCAACCCCGCCGACCTCGAGTTCCAGCTTCAGCGGCTGGTGGCGCTTGCCGCGGAGCTTCCGGCCCTCGATCCGCCGCACGCACGGCCCCAGGGCTTCCCGCCGGAGTTCGAGTTCATCTTCTTCCCGGAGTCGAAGCAAGGCGATCTGCCCGCTTCGGTGAGGAAGGTCGTCGACTCTGGCACCCGTGACCGCCCCACGCGGGCGGTGGCTTCGAAGTCGCCCCACTTCCTCACGGCCATCACGGAGCATCCCGGCTTCAGCCTCGCGCGCTGCCCGGAGTACCACCACCTGGACGAAGCGTTCCGCGAGATGTGGGCGCGTGCCCCCAAGGGAGCACCCACCCCATTCAGCCGCATCGACATCCCCTGGGAATCGGCGACGCTGCTGACCCGCGTGCGCTACCGGGACGCCTCGGATGTTCTCTTCCTAGCGCTCTCCCTGGGGCTGCTGCGGACCGGCGCGGACGAGCAGATCGCAATCCCAGCGGCACTTGCCCCGCTGGAGGGCCGCGCGCGCCGTTACCCGCTCCCCGGCGAGTTCGACCGCGCCGTCCGGCAGCTTGCGGGCGACGCTTCGATGCTGGAGAGTGTCGCCCGCTCCGTGGACCGCGCTGTGCAGAGCAAGGGCGTGGAGTGGTGCGCGCTGCAGGTGGAGCGGTCGGTCCACGGCGAGAACCCGTTGGGTGTCTGGTTCCCCGGAGCGCAGCCGGGCGCGCCGATCACCGCGCAGGGCCCGCAGGCGGATCGTGGCCTACGCCTCGCGGCGCTCCGAGCGGCCTCTCGCCACGACGATCTGCTGGAGGAGTACGGCCGCACGGTGGCTGCCCAGGAGACCGACTGGCTCAAGTGGGGCGAGGCCTTTGTCTGCCCGGCTTGCAACGCCAACCTGGGGCTCAAGGTTGAGGCGCTCCCCGGTGCCTGTCCCACCTGCCGGACGCCGATCCTGCCGCAGAAGCTGGCTGGCGCGGCCAACGCGGATGGCTTCCGCCGCATCCCCAACCCCTTCGTCACCGGGACGCCGCTGGAGACGCGGTCGAACGTTTTCGTAGGGCGCGAGGACATCATCCGCACGGTCCGGGAGCGGCTGGTGCGACCGGTTTCCCGCACCATCCTGATCCTCACTGGTGAGCGACGTTGCGGCAAGACTTCCGCGCTTCGGCAACTCCAGTACCGTCTGGAGGCCGATCTCACCCCGATCTTCGTCGACCTTCAGGGCCTCACCGCCGTCGACCTGCCTGGCTTCGTCTACTGGCTGGCCTGGCGCGTGAAGGAGGGCCTCGACGACCGCGGCATCGCGATGGAGTTGCCCACCTTCGAGGAGTTCAGCAAGCAGCCGCCGGACTACCAGTTCGAGTCGGTGATTCTGCCGGAGATCCGGCGGGCGCTGAAGGGCGGGCGGGTCCTGCTGATGCTGGACGAATTCGAAGTGCTGGCCACGCGCGTCATGAACGGCGTCTTCGATCCGCGCGCCTTCGATTACCTGCGCCACTTGATGCAGCACGTCCAGGGCATCGAGTTCCTCTTCGCCGGCACGCACATCCTCCGCAAGTTCGCGGCTAACTACGCCACCTTCCTGTTCAACATCGGCGTCTTCCTGGACGTCGACTTCCTCCAGAAAGACGACGCCCTCCGTCTCATCCAGGAGCCGGTGGCGGCCGCGGGTGTTACCTACACGCCGGACGCGCTGCAAACGGTGCTGGAGTTGGCGGGAGCTCACGCGTACTTCACGCAGCTCTTCGGGTTCCATCTGGTGGAGCGCCTCAACCGCCTGCGGAAGCGCCAGGTGACCGCGCAGGACGTGGAAGGCGAAGCAGGCCCGGTGATCGCCGCGGCCAGCGCGCACCTGGACCACCTCTGGGGCCAGCTTGGGGATCCGGAGAAGCTGCTCATCTCCTACTTCGTGGAGATCTGCCCGCGCGGAGAGACGCGGCTGGAAGAAGAGGTCCTCGCCCAGGCGGTGCAGCACGACCCGACTCTGCGGCCCTTCGTCTTCCGGACTGCCGTGGAGAAGCTGATGGAGATCGGTCTGCTGCGGGGCTACGCGGAAGAGCGGGACGGTCGCGACGTGCGCGCCCTCGGACTTACCGCAGAGGTCTATCGTCGCTGGGTCTCCGTCACGCGGCCCTACAACCGCCTCAAGGAAGAAGGACTGGCCTGGGTCTGATCCGAGACGGCAGTAGCCTAACATTCTCAGGGCGTCCGGCCCGCCGGCTGTCCAGTAAGCCACACTTCTGCTTCTCATCAACCCCGTCGCCATTCAGGACGGTACTCGCTACGGAGTGTTGCCTTACCGGAATCTCCCATGCCTAACCAGCGCACACATCCATGAAATGGTTACTGTGTCGGACCTGCCTTCGTCACGAAGTGCTCCCTGTCCGCCCCCCAACCGCCGTCATTCCGGACGGTTCCCGTCAGGCGCGTGGGAGTGTTGCCCTACCGGAACCCATTTGAACCCGGCCCGCGCGTGCTCCCCGCTGCGGCCAAACGGGGCTACGAGTTAGCCACGGGCGGGGTGAGTTTCACAAGATCCATTTGAATCCGGCCCACTCGTGCACGTCGGCCAATGTGCTGGCTCTCTGGATCCTCGCAGGGCAGTTGGCTCACGCGCCAAAGTTGCCGAGGCAAGGGTGACGGCGGGTGGGGCTAGTTGCCATCACCGTCGATTGGAGTGTCGGATTGCATCAAGGTCCGCCGTTACGAAGGCTGATCCTGCCCCGGTGATGGACAATTCCATGGGCCAGTTCATAAGCCCCAGGTCTTTGGAACCATCATCGGTGGATCTTGCAGACGCGCGGTGGAAAGCGGCGGAGTGCTCGGGTGGCACCTCCGGGGAGCCGATCAAGCGCATGGTGCTTCGCTGCCTGGACCAGGCGGGCGCGGAAGGTCCACTGCTCGACTTCGGCGCGGGTAAGGGAGAACTGCTACGGAGGTTGCGCGAAGAGCGGTCGATCCGCCCTCTTGCGGGTGCCGACCTGATGGCCCGCCCATCCGACCTACCGCCCGATATTGCGTGGCTCCGTCAGGACCTCAACGAGCCGCTGAGCGTGGGCGAACCGTTCGGCACCGTGATTTGCTCCGAAACGATTGAGCATCTGGAAAACCCCCGCGCCACCTTTCGCACGTTGACCGGCCTGCTCCGCCCCGAAGGCCTCCTCGTGCTCACGATGCCAAACCAGGAGTCCCTCCGTTCCTACTTCAGCCTCGCGTTCGGCGGGCACTTCGTCCACTTCCAGGATGGCTCCTATCCGGCACACATCACCGCGCTGTTGCGGCTCGACCTCGTCCGGATCTGCGCCGAGACTGGGCTCATGCCACCCAGTTTCTACTATTCGGACGTCGGGCAGATCCCCAAGCTGACTCGGCTTACCTGGCAGCAGGTTTCAGGCGGGTTGCTGCGCGGACGCCTCTTCAGCGAGAACCTGGCGATGGTCGCTCGGAAGGCCCCCGAGCTACCCATCTACTAGTCCGTCAGGCGTTATCCGAATCATTGGGACTTAACGTGAGCGGCGTATGATTCCATTGTGCTGGAGGATCAGCACCGTGTCCCGAAATCAGAAGCATCCGGTCAACCTGTCGTCAGATGAGCGCGCTTGGCTGGAGAG
>JANPLG010000199.1:0-3728 GCA_031426395.1 Actinomycetes bacterium | reverse complement strand
AGGACAGATACCGGGTGTAACCGATCGCCGGCTTCTTCCGAAGCGTGAGCACCAGGGCATTCTCGTAAACTTTCTCCAAGAAGCCATAACCGAGAGCGTTGTAAACGCGATAGAAGGCTCCAATGATCGTCTCTGTCAGCTCGGAATACTCAAGGCTCCTCTCCATCGGCTTGATCCGCGTCGATCCTCAAAATCCGCGTCATCCGCGTTCTATTTCCCTCACCCCAACTCAGCAGCAAGCTTCCCATCAGCAGTAGTAAACAGGCGTACCCTCCCATCTCGGCCGCAGGCGGCGAGGAGGGTGCCGTCGGGGGTGACGGAGAGGCCGTAGATGGCGTCGGGGCAGTCCTTGATCTCGGAGCGGCGGGTGGAGGTGAGGTCGAAGAGGCGGATTACGTGGTCCTCACCGCCGTAGGCGAGGACGTTCTTGCCGGCTGACAGGGTGAAGAGCGGCGTGCGGTTGCCGTTGATGGTGCGCGCCAGGTTAACATTCACGCCGGCGATGTTGCCGGAGCGGCTCTCCGCCAGCGTGAAGATCCGCACGTTCCCATCCTCGCCGGTGGCCGCGAGCTGGTTGTCGGCGACGAAGGTGAGCGCGAAGATCTGGCCGCCGGTGTTGTCGATGTTGGCGAGCGGCAGGAACTCGGGGCTCCAGATCTTGATGGTCTTGTCCAGGCTGCCGGTGGCGATGAACCGACCCTTGGGGGAGACGGCGATGGCGACCACCCGGTTGGTGTGGTCCTGCATCGTCTTCAGGACCTTGCCGGTGGCCACTTCCACCGCCAGCGCCTTCTCGTCGATGCCGGCGGAGAGAACGGTCTCACCTGTGGGCGGGAAGGCGAGGCCTTCGATCACGTCCTTGTGCAGCTTCAACGGCTTCGCCGCGACGCCGTCCGGCATCGTGAAGAGACAGATCTCTCCGCTCTCTCCGGGCAGCCCGGTCCCCGCAGCCAATCGCGCGCCGTCTGCGCTCCAGGCCAGGCACCGCACGGGTCCGGCCAGGCCGGTCAGCGTCTTGAGTGGTTGACGGGCGACCACATCATACAGCTGAACCTGCTTGTAGCCGCCCGCCGCCAGCGTCTTCCCATCCGGGCTGAAGGCGACCGACCAGACCGGAGTCGGTGCCTTCGGAGCCGTGCCGACTTGGGCAATAGACACAGACGGACACAGAAGGCACAGAGGGACGCAGAGGGAACCGGCCAGTAGGGCTCTTCGGCCGATGCGCATTTCGTCGCGTGACGGCGTCACCGCCCTTCCCATTCCCATCTGTGTCCCCTCTGTGAATTCTGTGTTCATTGCGGTCAACGAGCGACCATCGGCCGCATCTGCTCTGGCTCCGTAACGTGCCCCTCGCACCCACGCCCGCAAGGGGTTAGGCTACCGATGGTGACGAGGAGCATCTCAAAAACACAGAGCTCACAGAAGTCGAAGGGCGCACCGGGTGCTTTACCCGGCGTTCTCCCTCTGTGTCCCTTCCGTGAACTCTGTGTCCGTCTGTGTCTGATTCCCTGAGAGCTACACGAGTTCGCGGATGTGGCGGCCACCCCGGGAGAGGGTGATGCGCACGCCTTCCGGAGACTCGATGCTCTGGGTGTAATCGATGCCGAGCTGGTTGTAGATGGTCGCTGCGACATCTTCCGGCCGCACCGGCCGGGTGGCGACTTCCATCGCGCGCGCATCCGAGGAACCGATCACCTGGCCGCCCTTGAGGCCGCCGCCGGCCATCATCATGGAGAAGACGCGGGCGTAGTGATCGCGGCCACCGTCCCGGTTGATGACGGGAGTCCGGCCGAACTCGCCCATGGAGATGACCATCGTCTTCTTCAGCAGGCCACGGTCGTTGAGGTCCTTCACCAGCGCGGCGACCGTCTGATCGTAGCGGGGGAGCAGGTTCTCGCCGAGGGCGCGGAAGCCGTTGAAGTGGGTGTCCCATCCGCCGACGCTCAGCGTCACGAACCGGACGCCAGTCTCCACGAGGCGGCGGGCCAGCAGAGCGCTCTGGCCGAAGCTGTAGCGGCCGTAGGCGTCACGGGTCTCGGCGGTCTCCTTCTTCAGGTCGAAGGCAGCGCGTGCTTCCTGGCTGGAGAGCAGCGTGTAGGCGCGGTTGAAGAACTCGCCGGTGGCGCGGACGCTATCGCTGCCCTTCTCGTACTGCTTGAAGGTCCCGTCGATCGCTTCCCGCAGGGTGCGGCGGCGGTCGGCTTGCTCCGCAGTGATCCCGCCGGGAAGGTCAAGGTCACGGACGCTGAAGCTGGACGAAGCTGGGTCGCCGCTGGGCGAGAAGGGGTTGAGAGCCGCGCCGAGGAACCCGGCACCGCCGCCTTCACCCAGCGGGTTCGGGATGGCGATGTAGGGCGGGAGGGCGCTCTTGGGGCCGCGGAACTTGGCCGCCACGGAGCCGTAGCCGGGCACCTGGAAACCGGGCAGCGGGGTGAAGCCGGTCAGCATGTAATGGGTGCCGCGCTCGTGGGCCGCCTCGTTGGTGGTGATGGAGCGGATCACGCTGATCTTGTCCATCTGCTGCGCGATCTTGGGCAGGTGCTCACTGATCTGGATGCCGTCGACCGCCGTCTTGATCGGGTCGAAGGTGCCGCGGATCTCGGCGGGGGCGTCCGGCTTGGGGTCCCAGGTATCGATGTGGCTGGGGCCGCCACCCTGCCAGATGAGGATGACGCTTTCGCAGGGGGTCTCCGCGCTGGAGCCGCCATTGACCTGCGCCGCCTTCGCGGACTGCGCCTGGAGCGCGAAAAGCTCCGTCATCGATAGGCCGCCGACCACCCCGAGGGCGCCGACCTTGAGGAGGTCACGGCGGTAGAACCGCTCGCAGTCCGTTGATCCCAGCTTCATCTGTCTGATCCTTCCTAGCAAGTTCCTGGTTCGGAGATTCTGGTTTCTGGTTGGCGCTGGTCCGTTGGGATACTGCTTAAGTGTGGACTAGCTTGCCTTCTCTGAAAATGATACCGGGGGGGGACTTCACCACCACCGACCGCCGCCGCGCTGCGGGTTTCTGGTTTGGAGTTTCTGGTTCGTGGTTGTCCCAGTCCGTTGGTTGCTCTGCTCTTTAGTTAGTGGGCCTTCGCTTCGGCAAAGGTAAGCTCCGAGGTGACCACGTCACCGTCGCATCATCTTGACGCCCGTAACGATCATTACTCCAGAGAACACCAGCCCGGACAGGGGGCTACGCCCCGACTCTTTGAATTCGGGCGTAGGATTGAAGATGTTGAATGCCACCCATCCAGCCAATCCGACCCCGATGATCAGGGCGAGGAATCCGAAAACACGGCGCATCGTCCACTCCAATTGCGACCCGGCTAAGCCCCCATCTAACGGTGTTTGCAAGATCAACCCGAGGTGACAGTGCTAACTGACGAAGAGGAACTCCCTGCTCGCGATTAGCGCCCACATCATGTCTCTCACCCACTCATCGCGGTTCTTGCTCTTTGGCAGGGTTGCAAGACAGGCTTCCATCTCGACGGCGTTCGGTTCTCGGCAGAGGGTGCGGCGGAACGCTTGACGGACCACGTCTCCGTCCTGCATTTCGTTGCTTCGTGAGAGTTCCCTCGCCGAAGCGCCGTTTGTGATCTTTCCGTTGACGTAGCTGCTGTTCATCAGGTGGAGCGTCTGAACCAGGTTCGGCTCCAGCTTGGGGTCCAGCTCCGTCAGATACTCCCGGTGGCTCTGCCCGAAGACGCTCAGGAAGTAGTTGTTCGTGGGAATCGGGAGTTCCA
>JANPLG010000198.1:0-3931 GCA_031426395.1 Actinomycetes bacterium | reverse complement strand
CGAGAAATTCGACAACCTGATGCGCCTCTACAACGAACGTGACGAGCTGGACCTGTGACCGAACCTGCAACTTGAGCCGAAAGGAGCCCTATGACCCGCGACGCTATCCTCACTATAGTAGTCAAGCATCTGGTGGAGGCGGTGGACGACCTGAACCCCGCCACCATTGACCCGGCCCGTTCCATGAAAGACTTGGGCGCCAACAGTCTGGACATCGTGGAAGTGGTCTCCTGCACCATGCGGGAACTGAAGGTTAAGGTCCCGCGCGCGGAGCTTTCCCGGATCACCAACATCGACGGATTCGTGGACTTCATGCTCCAGAAGGTGCGGGAGAAGGAAGCCGCGGGATGATCGCGGATTTCCGCGGTAAAGCGGTCCTGATCACGGGCGGCACCATGGGCATCGGGCTGGCCGCCGGGCTGGCTTTTGGGCGCCTCGGGGCAGACTGCTTCCTCACCTACAAGTGGGGCTCCGCGGACGAGGAGGAGGTGCGCCGCCGGTTTGCGGAGGCGGGCGCGCCGCCGCCCGCCTTCGTGCGGGCGGACGTGTCATTAGAGGAGGACCTGGCGCCCCTTCTGGACGAGATCGCCGGGACGCACGAGCGGGTGGAAGTGCTGGTCAGCAACGTCTCCTTCTCCTTCGTGACCCACGGCCTGGAGGACTACAAGAAGCGCTCCCTGTTCAAGAGCATCGATTATAGCGCCTGGCCGCTCTTCTCCTACCTGCAAGGAATCCACCAGCGGTTCGGACTCTACCCGCGCTACGCGGTGGGCATCTCCTCCTATGGGCCGGACCAGTTCCACGTGGGGTATGACTTCGCGGCGTGCTCCAAAACGGTGATGGAGACCCTCGCCCGCTACGCCGCCTACCGGCTCTTTGACGAGGACTGCCGGCTCAACGTGGTGCGGCCGGGCGGAGTCTGGACAACGTCGCTCGACGCAACTTTCGGGGCGGAGTTCCAGGAATTCGGGCGCCGGCTGATGAAGGAGAGCCATTTTCTGCCCCCCGAGTTGGTTGGCAATGCGATTGTGGGTCTGTGCAGCGGGCTGATGGACGGGCTCCGGGGGCAGGTGATCGAAGTGGACCGCGGCACCCGCTTCTTCGACAACCTGGCGCGCATCTACCAAGAGCATGAGTCGCTGGGCCTTTGATGGACGCCATCGAGCCGATCGCGATCATCGGCATGGGGTGCCGCTTTCCCGGCGGACCGGACCCGGAATCGTTCTGGAAGCTGCTCGCGGAAGGCCGACACGCCGTCACGGAGGTTCCGCCCGACCGCTGGGACGCGGACGCCTGGTACGACCCGGACCCGTCCGTCCCCGGCAAACTGAGCACCCGCTGGGGCGCCTTCGTGGAAGGCGTGGACTGCTTCGACGCTTCCTTCTTTGGGATCAGCGCCTCCGAGGCCGCAACTCTGGACCCACAGCACCGCCTCTTGCTGGAGGTGGCGTGGGAGACGCTGGAGGACGCAGGGATACCTGCAGAGCGGTTGGCGGGCACCCGCACCGGGGTGTATGTAGGCTTCTCCAACACGGATTACCGCACCCTCTGCCTGCAGGACCTCTCCAGCGTCAACGCGTACTGCCTGTCAGGGAACATCGGCGCCACGGCGGCCGGGCGCGTCTCGCAATTCTTCGACATCCGCGGCCCTTGCATGGCCGTGGACACCGCCTGCTCCTCCGCCCTGGTGGCGGTCCACATGGCTTGCCAGGGACTCCGTCTGCATGAAATGGACGCCGCGCTGGTGGGAGGCGTGAGCCTGATCCTGGCTCCGCAGCCTACCGTGGCCATGTCGAAGGCATGGCTGATGGCCTCGGATGGGCGATGCCGCAGCTTCGATCCGGACGCGGATGGCTACGTTCGCGGCGAAGGGTGCGGCCTGGTGCTGCTCAAGCGACTTGCGGACGCCCAGATGGCGGGGGACCGCATCCTGGGGGTGATCCGGGGCTCCGCCGTGAACTCCGACGGCCGTGGCGAGGGGTTGACCGTCCCGAATGCGGAGGCGCAGGCCGACGTGGTCCGATCCGCCTTGCGAGCGGCCGCCCTGACGCCTGACGACCTGGATTACGTGGAGGCCAGCGGCGTGGGCACCCCTGCGGCGGACCTGGCCGAACTCGCTGCGCTCTCGGCCGCACTGGGTGATCGGGCCACCGCGCGCTGCTGGGTCGGCTCCGTGAAGCCGAACGTGGGACACCTGGAGGTGGCGTCCGGCATGGCGGCCCTCCTGAAGGTGCTGCTGGCCCTCCGGCACGAGATGCTTCCCGCGCACCTGGGAACGGAGCACCCGCTCCCTGAGGTCCTGAAGCTCCGGTTGTCCCACACAGCTGTGCCCTGGCCCCGGGGCCGACGGCCGAGGAGGGCCGGAGTCCACTCCTTCGGGCTGGGCGGTACCAACGTGCACCTGGTCCTGGAAGAGGGGCCAGTCGACACCTCCGTCGTCCCTGCGGCCCCGCCCCGTTCGGAGTTGCTGACGCTCTCCGCACGTGCTGAGCCGGCACTGAGGGCTCTGGCGGGGCGCTACGCATCCATGCTGGACGCTCACCCGCGACCTGATCTGGCGGACATCTGCTACTCTGCCAACGTGGGCCGCTCCCGCTTGCCATGCGCCCTGGCCGCCATCGCCGAGTCTGTCGGAGAACTGCGGGACGGGTTGAAGGCCTTTGCCCTCGGTGAACTGCCGCGAGGCCTCCGTTGGGGTACCGTGCCCGTGGATGGACTGGAGTTTCAGGATCCGACTCCTTCCACAAGCCTGCTTGTCGACACGGCGGCACGCTACCTTTCGGGTACCGAGGTGGATTGGCAATCGGTCTACTCCCGGGAGGCACGAGCGCGGGTCTCGCTGCCCACGTATCCCTTCCAGCGCAAGCGTCATTGGCTCAAGTCCACCCCGCCCCAACTGGCATCTCCTGTGCCTGTGCCTGCAATTGGTGCTACGTTCCCGGCTCAAACGGCTTTGCCCATGGAGCTGCTGCAGGCGGAGGTGGGGAAGATGCTGGACCTGCCCCCGGGCCAGATCCATCCGGGCGTGCTCCTGCGCAACTTGCGACTCGACTCGCTGGCGTGGTTGGAGCTGGCGCGGCGGCTCCGTGCGGACCACGGCATCACAGTGCATCTGGAGGACATAGCCCCCGGCGCGACCCTGGAGGAGCTGGCCAGAGACATCTCAGCCACGGCTGCCCCGTGTCCGGTGCTCGTCACACTGCAGGGCGGAACGCGCTCGCCGGTATTCCTTGTTACCGCAGGCTATGGGGACGTGCTAGCGCTGCGCGGGCTGGCGGCGCACCTGGGTTCTGACTGGCCCGTTTATGCTCTGCAACCGCCCCGGAACAGCTCGGCAGGTGCTGCGCTGGAGACCCTGGTGGCGGTGTACCTGCAGGCGATACGGAAGGTCCAGCCCAGGGGGCCGTACCGCCTGGGCGGCTACTCCAGCGGAGGACTCCTGGCGCTGGCGGTGGCGCAGCGGTTGCGTTTGGAATGTGAGGAGGTGCCGCTACTGGCACTGCTAGACCCGCCCTTCCGAGTGTCCACGGGGCAGTTGGAGGCGTACCAGCGGCTGCAACGGCTGGTCCCCTCGGCGCTGCTGGAAGGCGGCTCCCGATCGGCCCGACTACTCCGCGCCACGTTGGCGGACGTGGGGCTCGAAATCCATTTCAAGGCGCTGCGCGACTATCGCCCACTGCCGTATCCGGGGCGGATCACGCTGTTCCTTTCCACGCCCTGGTATCTCCGCCCGCTTCAGAATGGGCGCGGGCGGGCGTGGCGAAAACTAGGGCTGGACGGCGTGGAAGTGCTCCCGCTGCCCGGGGCCCACTACGACCTCCTCCGGGAGCCCAACGTGCAGGTCCTGGCGCAGCACCTGCGGGAACGACTGGAACGCTCTGCGGTCTAGCGCGATGCGTTACCTGCCTCCCGGCGCGCCTGCCATTGGCGG
>JANPLG010000197.1:0-6639 GCA_031426395.1 Actinomycetes bacterium | reverse complement strand
CGACCAGACGTAGAAGCGACAGGTGCGGATGCCTCCGTCCTTGACGCCAGTTGCCGCAACCAGGCGGTCGTGGAGCGCTTGGGCCAGCGGCACGCTCTGCGGCGTGGTGTAGTAGGTTTGGCTGCCGGTGGCGCTGTTGCGCTCCGGGGTGCTATTGCAGTGGATGCTGATGAAGAGGTCCGCGCCGTTCTGAATGGCAAACTGGCAGCGGTCCTCCAGGCTGACGTAGCTGTCCGAGTTGCGCGTCATCACCACCCTGGCGCCGCATGACTCCAGCGCTTCCTTCACCCGCTGGCTCATCGCCAGGCAGTGGTCCTTCTCCAGGCTGAAGAGGCCCTTGGCACCGCTGCTGTGACCGCCGTGGCCGGGGTCAATGCAGATCGTCTTGCCGAGGAGCGCGCTACCGATCAGGCGGACCTGGCCGATAGGGCCGCGCCCAGGCAATCGGGTCGGGAGCCGGCGGTTGAATGGCTTGGGCGCCGGCAAGTTGCGTGTCATCTGCACCGGAGGCGCGGGCGCATTCCCGAGCGGGCGGGATGCGACGGCATTGCCCTCGCCCACGGTCGCGACCACGATCGTGTCATCGCGGCGCATGCTGATGATCTTCACGTTGGTGGAAGGCACTTCCAGCGTCAATCGCGCCGTGGTGGGGGTCGGGTGTCCGATGCGGGCGGAGCGGACTAGGCCGGCCGCTGTGGGGGCCACTGCGTTCGCGGCCCAACGCGCGCCGGGGAAATCGATGGCCAGCCGGATGGGGGCCTGGCGGACGGTGAGCCATTCTGGGTAGACGGCGCCGTTCGCCTTCACGCGCACCTCAAGGCCACGCGGTCCCTCCACCAGCTCTACTGAGGAGAGGGTGACCTGGGAGCGGACGGTCATCTCCTGGTTGCCCGGCTTGATCGCCACATTGGGCCGCTTCACCGGGCTCGGCACCAGAGCAACGAGGTTGTCGTTCTTGGCCCACTTGATGTCGAGGCTGAGGAGCTCGCCGACCGCGCGGACCGGCAGGAAGATGTTGCCCCCCATGAAGAGGATCACCGGGTCTTCGCCCGTTTCTGGGACATCGTCTCGGGTGGTCACGTAAGGCCATTCGGCAAGCTTCTCGCCCTGCTTGTAGAAGACGTAGTGCTTCCCTTCCTGGCGGACGGTCACCCCCATACGCTGCAGTTCTGGAACCAGCGGCGCGTACAGTTCCTGGTCTTCGATGTGCCCGTAGGTCATGTAAGAGCGAACGGGGCCGCCGGGAACCTGGAGGCGGGTGCCGGTCGCGCCGAGCTCGGTGTGGGCTGCGGTGAGGAGGGAAGGCGCTAGCATCGCGCCGGTCAACAGGGCTGCCAGGGGCAGGAGAGGTCGCTTGGAGGACATGAGCGGTCTCCGGGAAGAAGGTCGCTGGCCGGCACCTTTGCGGGGGAAGGCGGGCTCGATAACGCGGATTGACTGAGGATGCCCGGCTTCCGGAGCAGGCACATGAAGTGCCCAGGGGTCCGAAGCGGGGGTCTGGTAGAGGGATTCTCGGCTGGTCCCGTCGGACTCTCCACCAACGTCCCTACACCGCTCGATGAATTGGGACCATAGGGCTGATGGTCCTACCAGGCAGACTTACCCCGCATTCTGCCTGGATTCGCATCGCTGCGGCCAATCGCCCCCAATTGGATGACACTTTCCGACACAATGGGCCGCTCAATTGCGGAACGCGGATTGCGGATTGCGGAATGGGATGCGGGGTTGGCTGGAGTCCAGATGCCGCTGTCGGCATTCGTAGATGGGTGCGGGCGGGACGCCGGCGCTCCACAAGGTTAGCAAGCATGGCGCACCGCAGCTTCAGAGTCTCTCCATCTCTCCATCCCTCTATCTCTCCATCCCTCTATCTCTCCATCTCAGCCTCGCAGCCTGACATCTTGCGTCCGATGCGCACATCTGGGACACTCGAACTCGCCGACTGCCCGCTTGCAGCAGGCGATGTCCGGCTAGCAGTGATTGAACGAGCGGGCGCGTCGGGCGCCGAGGCGGATGATGAGTGACCGGGTGGTGTTCTTTGCGGGACCGGTGGATGCGATGGAGGGACCCTACTTCGGTATGCTCGAGGTCAAGCCTGAGCAGCTCGAACTGTCCGGCGAGGGCACGGTGACCATCCCTCGAGAAGCGGTTCAGGCGGCGTCTTTGCTGCGCAGGAACGGCCAGGCCGTCAGCATCCGCGTTCGGACCGTCGACGGCAACGAAGTCTCCTTTGGCGTGATGCGCTTCCGGCTGGGGCGCAACTTCGTCATGAATCACTTCCTGCGGACTGCAGAGTTGTTCAAGGAGCTGCGCGCCTGGACCGGCGCTGACCCCGGCGTTGAGACCGAGGCAGGGCCGGGTGCCGCGAACGGCAGGCCGGTCAATGAAGCGGCTGTTGAGAAGGACGCGAGCTAAGCCCGCGCAACTGAGCGACCGCTTGCCAGGAGGGCTCATGAAGCGGAGGCTGGCCCCCCGGCCCCCAATTCTGGGGGAGAATGCCGTCGCCGCGAGTTCAACCGCCCGGCCGTTCGTATTCCGGCACATTTCCACGCAAGAGAAGCAGTGGGACTTCCTGAGGAAGCTGCTATCCCTTCAGGATCGGCTCTTCCGGATAGCGCTGCCAGAGGAATGCGACCGCCGGTGCCGTAAGCACCCCGACCACGATGCCGAGGACGAGCGTCGAGACCAGGATCGCGGGGTTGGCCAGGGCGCTGATCGAGATCACCGGGGCGGCGAGGACCGCCAGGAATGGCCGCGCCAGGAGCGGCACCGTTTCCATGCCGCGCGTTGCGAGGCCCCAGGTGGCGAGGGGCAGGAAGAGCAGGGCGAGGAACGGTCCCAGGATCGCGCCGCTCTTCAGCAGGCCGCCGAGTACCCCTGGAACTCCCAGTTGCTGCGTCTCCACCGGCATCCGGATGTTCCAGAGGCAGCGCCAGAGGAGAAAACCAACAAATGCCCACGCCACCAGCAGTTCCGTGAAACCGAACCCGAAAATCACGTTCTCCAGGCTGGGCGCTGCGGCCCGAGGCGCGCCCAGTTGCTGGGGCACGGCCCGTACTACCTTTAGAAGGAGCGAGAGACCCGCGCACATCGGCGGGACGAGGACCCCGTAGGCTAGTGGCACCAGCCCCATGAACGGAAACCGGCGACGCACCCGCGCGTGGCGCATGCCTCCATCCGGTCCAGGAACCAGGGACGTGGCTGGCCGATGCTGGAATTGTCCGATCTTCGGAGGGTCGGGCATGATGGAAGGGCTGACGGCCTGGCGATGTGTCTTGACTCCAACTCTTGATTACGGCGAGTGGCGGAGCCTTCCTCCCCTCCCATGTCTCCGGTCGCCCTGATCCGGCACCGACAGCGCCCGGTCTGCGTATTACCGGGAGACATGGGAGACCTGGACTTGAGACGCACCCCTTCAAATCGCCGGCAATCCGTTGCACGACTCTGCCTGTCGATGCTCCTCGCGTGGACCACGCTTCCTCCCCCCGCACACGCAGCGGGTAACGCCGTTCCCCCATCAACCCAGAGACGGCCATCCCTAGCGACCCGGCGGCCGGTCCTGACCGGGGTGGCGCTGGAGAAGCGGATCGAGGGCCGGCGGAAGCGGGTCCGGCAGCTACTGGACGCTCGGAAGTTCGAGGATGCCCTCACGGAGGTCACCCGTGGCAGGATCGAGCTTCGGGAGTCGCGTCGGCAAGTGCGGCGCGAACTGGCCCCCGTCCAGGACCCGGCGTACCGTCGCGATGTGAAGGCGCTGGGCCAATGGTGGAGCGGAGTAGCGGCGAAGGTTCGGGCGAAAAAGATCAGCCCGGACCATGCGACCCGCGAGCTGACGAAGCGCCGTGAAGCGTTGCAAGCCAAGCACAAGGCGACACCAAAACCGGATGTTGCCCGTCAGCGCAAGCGTGATGAAGCAGAAGCGAGCGCCCTTCTCATGGTCGCATCGCTCGATGATCTGGCAGCGGACGCGCACGTGGGACTCTCTGACACGGATTCAGCAACAGCAGCGCGGATCAGTGCGGGACGGCAGCAGCTCCAGGCGCACCGCCTGCTGGGCCATAAGGCAGAAGTTGTCGCCGCGTCCGAAGCGCTGCTCAAGGCCGCGGAGCGAGACCCTTCTGCGGTTGGGGAAGCCGCCACAGGGCTGCAGGATCAGCGGGAGTGGAAGAAGGCCGTGGGCGCCTACCGCCGGGCGGTTGATCTCTGGGAGAGCGGTCGCGGGCGCCGGTACGTCCGCTCCGGCACGCCGCTCCTGGCGAGGGAGCACACGGCGGAGGTGGCGCTTCGGTACCGTCAGCTCGCCCACTGCCTGACGCAGCTTAAGCAGAAGGGCGAAGCGGAAGCGGCCATGGTGAAAGCCGCGGAGTGGGAGCGACAGCCGCGCCGAAACCCGTCTCGGTGATGCAATTGCGGATTTCGGGATGCGGATTCTCGGCCACTCGTAATCCGGAACCCATTCTTGGGTGCGCGGTGCCACTGAAGGGGCATGGTTGTCGCTGTCAAACTAGCCTTCTCCGTGACTCCTTTGGCCGTGGCGGTGAGCACGTGCCGGCCGGGTACAGCTGGATTCCCGAAGACGACGGTTACCTCGCGCGGGACGGATGCCGTCGAGAATGACGACCGGTGGGGTGCTGCGGAGCGGCGTGTTGATCCCAGGAATGGCCCAGTTCCCGCTCAGATGCGGCGTACTGCCGACGGTTTCATGGATGTGGGTGTCGAGAAGGAATGGCAGATTCTGGGAGGGTATTGAGCCCACGCATCGATAAAGTGGTGATGCCCAGAATGACGGTCTATGGGGTTGCTCTGCGCCGCGGATCTCCCTTAAGGACGCAATCGACGGCCAAGCGCAGCAATCTCACCAGCGGTCGAGGGGGAAGAGCGGCCGGCGGATGTTCCGATACTGGAAACTGCGCACGTCGCCGGCGCAGCTTCCGGGAGTTTCCACCTCGACCGTGCGTGAGGCGATGGGCAGGTAAGCAGCCCGGTGCGCAACGGCCCCCTTGCAGACGATGAGCCGTTGCCGCGTCGGTTCGATCCCCAGGCTGCGGAGTTGCTCCAGGTTCCACATCGGCAGTTTGCGCTCCGTGAGGATGAGCGTGAGGCCGTCCACATCCATCACGGCCACGCGGCCCATGTCGTCCACAAGCCCATCCCGCATGGGCCCGATGTTGCGGAAGACGCCGTCCGTCAGCGCCCGCACGCGGCCCGTCACCGTCACCGGCTCACCATGGAGGCGGTCGACCTTGCCACCAACCGTCACGTCGAGGGTTGCGCGGACGCCGGCATGGATGCACGCAGCAACCGCCTCGGGATCGGCAAGCATCACCACGCAACCCGCTAGGGTTTGGCCCGCAGATTGTGCGCGCAGCAATGCCGCCAGGAGGAAAGTTCCGTCTCCTGGCGCGCCGCCGCCCACGTTGTCGGCCACGTCCGCAAGCACCACGGGCCCCGAACTGGTATCTGTTGACAGCGCCTCCGCGACGGCGGTCGCTGCATCCGGGAGGGTGGCCATGAATGCCTCGCGACGCGCCCAGGCTTCGGCGGCCAGTGTTTCCGCCACGTCTGCGGCCACATCGGGATCGCCCTCCGAGATCGCCAGCACGCCCATCCCCATCCGGGGCACATCCGCGTAGGGGAACCCCGCCGCGACCGACACGCGCAGCATGCCGGGAGTTCGCTCTGCTTCCCGCGCCAGGGCCATCATCTCCGACATCGGACCGTCTGCCGTCCGCTGCCGGACGATATGCGGCATCAGCGGCGGCTTGGAGAGCGACATCACCGGGCGTATCTCTTCTTGCAGCATCCGGACCAGAAGCTGCGCCGCTTCCCGCCCCACGGCGTGCAGGTCCACGTGGGGGTAGGTGTTGTAGCCGATGAGCGCGTCGCACCGGCTCACCATGAGCGGCGAGAGGTTGGCGTGCATGTCGAAGGTGACCACCAGCGGGATGCCCGGTGGGAGGGCGGCGCGGACCTCCGTGAGGATCGTTCCGTCGGGATCCTCGTCGCTCTCCGTCACCATCGCGCCGTGGAGTTGGAAGAGGACGCCATCCGGAGGCTCCGGCCCGTCAAACGCGGCCCGTAGTGACGTCGTGACCTCGTCCAGGATCGCGCGGAAGCAGGCATCCTCCAACGGCCCGCCCGGCCACGCCCAGGCAAGAACGGTCGGCACCACCTCGAACCCCAGCTCATCGGCGGCAGCGAGGAAGCCTCCGACCTCCGTGTCGGTATTGCGGCGCGGCGCGATCATCTTCGCTCCCCGGTAGAGGCCCGTCCGCTCGTAGTCGGCCAGCGTGGTCAGGGGACGGCAGAAGGTGTTCGACTCGTGAAAGAACCCGCCAATTGCAATCCGCACCGCTGCCTCCAGTCTTGCCACCGATTGCGGCACGGGAAGAGTATGAACCGCAGAGAACGCGGAGAACACAGAGCGGAAAGACCTCAACCACGGAGACACGGAGAAGGCACGGAGTTTTTGGAGTGAGTTGGAGACGTCCGATTGTCGGCTGGGCCTGCCGTCGCATGGTGGCTGGTAACGGATCACCGCGCAACCTACCCGGAGTGTTCGAGGGCCGACAGGATTCTGGCCGTTAGCGGATCTGAGAGGATCACCTCCTACGGAGTTCGCGTGTTCCGGTTTTGGCCCAG
>JANPLG010000196.1:0-12154 GCA_031426395.1 Actinomycetes bacterium | reverse complement strand
CTGATCCTGGGGACGCTGGGTGCCACCATCCCCCCGCAGTTCACGCGACCCCCGCTGGGCGATTGGATCGCCGACCATAGCCTCGGTGTCTTCCTCACCTGGGCCGTCCTGCCGCTGACGCTCTGGGCCATCTCCATTCGCGACGCGCACCGCAGCGCGGAAGAGATTAATGCCGGCAGGGTCGTCGTCCGGTACCCGCTGCGGCGTCAACTGGTGCATGTGGTCGGATCGCAGCTACTGGGCTTCCTGCCGGTTGTCGGACTCTTCGCGGGACCGGGAGTGGTTGCGGAAGCGATGGATTCGGCCCGAGAGAAGCGTCGGCCCGACCAACGACGACTGGTCCGCGAGGGCGCGCAGACGCTCGCGGAGTGGGCGGTCACCCGAGTGGCGCTCTACGGCCTGATTGCCCTTGCCGTCCTCTGGGCCGTCTGGTGGCTGCTGAGAATCCTGCGACTGGCGCCGTGATCCAGGACTTTTCCCCGTTGTCCGCTACGAAGGGAAGCGTCCGCCTCGAGCATCTCCTATCCGCGATGATCGATTGAATCCGCGCGATCCGCGTTCTGTTTCAAGGAGGACCGTTCTGGGTAGCGGCGCCCGTCCCGCTGAGCGGTACGACGTAGTTCTTCCGCTTCGGATCGTCCGAGAGCAGGGTGAGGCGTCCACGGGCCTTACCGGGCGCGGTGGGCGTGAACCGGACCATAAACCGGTGGCGTGAGCCGTCCCGGCCCTTCGGTGCCAGGCGCACCGGCAGATAGGGATCTTCCAGCGTGAATGGTCCGGTGATCCGCAGCAACCGGGAGGGCTGCACCACCAGCGTGCCCTTGCCCCGGTTGCTGACCGTGACCTCTGCCTCCGACGTAGCGCCAACCATCGTACGAGTGAAGCGCGGCGCTGTCACCGAAAGAACGCCGCGCGCGGGCAGCGTGGTGACAATGAACCCATCCACCAGCGCATCCGATTCGGCCCCATCCGAGTTCGTCACCGTTACGTTCCGTCCGCCCGCCGTTGTGTTGCCGGCGATGCGCAGTCGGACCGCCACGGACACCGGCGATGCAGCCTGAGTGGCTGCGGTGACTCCGGGTGCGAAGAGGGTGGTGGGCAAATTCGGCGGCAGGGTGCCAGCAAAACCGGTGCCGTGGATGATGGCCACCGCCGTCCTGCCGCGAGGAGCGAACCCGGGCTCCACTGACTCGATGATTCCCGGCGAGGGGGCCAGGGGACTTTGGACGATGAAAACATCCGCCGCACCATTCGTGTCCCCGGCGGCGAGGTTAGCTGCCTCGGAGCTGAAGGTGATCCACTTGCCGTTGCCGCTGATCCGCGGATGGAACGCGGTGGCCGCTATGTCATCAAGGGTTGCGGAGACCCGCGTCGTGATCCCGTCCTGATGGTCGCGGACAAAGAGGTCGAGGCCCGTCCCGCTGGCCAGGTCTGAAGCGTCAGACTTGAACACCGCAAAGCGACCATTGTCGCTCACATCCGGTTCAGTGCTGGTGCCAGACGCCTGGCGACCGCCGGTGGCAACGGAAATGCGCTGCGGGTCGGAGCTGGCATGGGCCGCATTGATGAAGATGTCGGAAGCCGCATTGGTGTCAGACGCCACCAGGTTAGACGCGTTGGAGGCGAAGACGGCCACCATTCCCTTGCCGGCGATGCGGATTGGGCCGGACGGCGAGTTGCCAACCGCGCCCGCGCCGCTGGTGTTCAAGTGATAGCTCCGGGCCGCAACCCGGTCCCGCACCAGAACGCCTCTGCCGCTCTCCGAGAAGGCGATGTATCTCCCGTCGGCGCTCATCGTGGCACCGAGGCTGTCCGCTTGGAGCGGCATGCCGGTGTCATCGAGGCTGATGATCTGGGTGGTGTTGAGCTGGCGGTCACGGACGAAGACGCGCGAGGTTGGCGTGGTGCCCGGCTCAAGAAGATCGTAGGCCACGAATCGGCCGCCTTCGCTCACGCACGGGCGTCGCCCTCCGGCCGCAACCAGGGTGGTAGTGCGGGTCTGGAGGTCGTGGATGAACACCCCCGGTTCGGCTCCGGCAAGCGCCGCTTCGGACTCAAAGACCACATAGCGGCCATCCGGGCTGATGGAAGGTCGGATACTGTTGCCGGTCGCCTCGAGCCCTCCCGTGGCGATGCTCACCCTCGTGGTCGTGAGTACCAGGCGGTCGCGGACGAAGATATCGGAAGCGCTGTTGGTATCGCCCTCCACCAGGTTGTCCGCCGCTGAGGAGAAGGCGACCCACCGACCGGTACGGGAGACGGAAGGCTCGCCGCTCGCTCCGTTCGCCGGCGCACCGCCCAGCCCGATCGAGATTCGCTCGGCGCTGGATTCTCCCCCGCGCGGAGGGGCGCCTGACGCCCAACTCCCCATCGTTGCGGAAGCAAGCAGCATGACCGTAAGGACGCCGCCACGTTGCTGAGTCGGATGAGATCGGTTGGAAGGGGAGAGGGACCGAGGAGTGCTTTGCCGTGCCAGCCTGACAGAATCCAATTGAGACATCTCACCACCTTCCCGCTTGGACCCAAGTGACTCCGCGTCGCTTCCCGGGCAGAGAGAATCCTCTCGTCGGCCGCTGCGCCCGATGAGGCGGGAAACAACTTCTGCACGCCCTATTGATTACGGCAGTTTAGGGGTCGAAGCTCCACCAGAGCAGACCAGCAACCAAAGAAACGCAAACGCATTGAGCGCCAGCCTTCCAACACGGAGAGCTGGCGCTGATTGCGTAAGCCGTCGCTAACCGTAGGCAAGCTAAGCCCAATGCAACTATCGCCGACGAGTATGCACGGCTCGATCACGCAACGTCGAACTCCATCAGGCACCCGTGTAGGGCACGCTCGCCGTAGCGTGCCGCCGCACCCGCCAACTGATGCCGTCCACGCAAAGCCGATCCCATCTATCGCGTACGGTCATGGGCGGCGTCCCTCCCATCACCCAGTTGCACGCTTCGACCGATAGGGCCGCTTCGCCGGGCCATCCAGGAGAGCCACGCACGCGAACGATGGTTTGGTGGTAGAGTTGACGTAGGCCGGGCTTGCTTCCCGGACGGCCGCCGAGTGGGAACCCGTCATGCCTGAGACACAGCACTTCGGAGAGGTGATCGGCTCAGACTCCCAGCTTCTGGAAGTCGAGTGCCACCAGCTTTACAACGCACCGACCTTCGGCAGCTTCGTGCGGGCGGACTGCGAGCAGAGCGACCGCGGGCACTACGCCGTGGTCACCCGCGTCACCACCGGCCCCTTCGACGGTCATCGGGTGGTGCAGGCGCACCGGATGCCACCGGGTGAGCTGGAGCAGCGGAAGCCGCACCTTCCCAGCCTCCTGCGAACCACCTTTCAGGCGCTTCCTATTGGCTACGGGGAGGGCGAGGTGGTGGTGGCGGGAATCTCACCCCTACCTCCGCGGCTCCACTGCTACGTCTCTCCCGCCGGCACCGACGAGATTCGGAGCGTGACCGCCCAGCAAGGCTGGCTGCGACCGCTCACTCGCACCGCCGACCTGCCACTCGAGGAACTGCTGGTCGCCGCGATTCGCAATGCGGCCGCCACGTGGGGAGACGAGGCCCCGCTTCGGCTTGTGATGTGGGGCAAGTTCCTCGCCCGGCTGCTGGGCCGGGATTACGTGACGCTGGAAACGGTGCTCGCCGGCCTCGCCCCGCTAATGGGGGCCGCACCGCCCAGGGCGCCACGGACCCGGCCGACGCCAGCCCCGGCACAGCACCCGCGATTTGAGCAGCCGATGCCGTTCTATGGCAGTTCCAACGGCAATGGCGCCCGAGGTCCGGTCAGCCCGGATGCCGCCCGTCCGTCGCGCGGAACAGCCTCCTCCGGCGCGCATGATCCGTTCGCGGAGGACTGGTAATGGCGGGCGATCAGGCGCTTGGTGTGATCGTCCGAGGCTCGCTCTCCAAGGGGCTGGAGCTGAAGCTCAATCCCACGGTAAGCCTGGAAGAGCTGCGGGCCGGGATGTTCGCCGTGGCGCAGGGCGAGAAGTATCACTTCGTCTCCCTCATCACCGACCTGGAACTCACCGCCACCACGGAGGAGGCACTCCAGACGCCGGAGCCGCCGGACAAGGAATCGCTGCTGGGCCAAGTGCTCATCGGGGACAGCCTCTACGCCCGCGCAGTGCTGCGCCCGCACCTAATGGTCGACCCTCACGCCACAACACTGGAGGAAGGCCGGCTACCGGTGAAGACCATCCCTGGCCACTTCACCCATGTCCGAAAGGCCACTTCCGAGGACGTGGACCGCGTCTTCGGCGCGGAGGGTGGGGCGCACTTCCGCATCGGCACGCCGCTGGAGATGGACGAGATCCCGGTCTGTGTGGACCTGAACCGGTTCGCGGAGCGGAGCAACGGCATCTTCGGCAAGAGCGGCACTGGCAAGACCTTCCTGACGCGCGTGGTCCTTTCCGGCCTCGTCTCCTGCAAAGAGGCCAACGCCGTCAATCTCGTCTTCGACATGCACAGCGAGTACGGCTACCAGGGCACCGACGAGAGCGCGGAGGGCGGCAAGACCAAGGGACTGCGGCAGCTCTTCGGCCCGAACCGCGTGAAGGTTTACACCCTCGACCCACGGCCATCCGCCCAGAGCGATCACGAGATTCGCATCCCGTACAGCTTCCTCACACCGGGCGATGTCCTGGGTCTCCAGAAGGTGCTCAACCTGCGGGAGACGGCGGTCGACAACGCGTATGTCCTGCAGCGGCAGTTCGGCAAGCAGTGGTTCGCCAGTGCGCTGGAGATGGACACGGCGGACATTGCCGAGAAGGAGCAGGCGCACGAGGGATCGCTCCGCGCCTTCCGACAGCGGCTGGTGCGCCTGCAGCAGACGTGCGAGGCGTTCCTGGTCCCGGATGGCGATAAGATCGACGATCCCATCCCCAAGATCATCCAGGACCTTCAGGCGGGCATCCACGTCGTCATCGATTTCGGACGCTACAACCAGCTCACGCACTACCTGCTGGTGGCAAACCTACTCACGCGCCGCATCGATGAGCACTGGCGGCAAAGTACGGAAGAGCACCTCGCAAAGCCGGACAAGAACCCCAAGCCGCGGCGCCTTGTGATCACCATTGAAGAAGCGCACAAGTTCCTGGAACCGGGAATCGCCGACCAGACCATCTTCGGACGCATCGCGCGGGAGCTGCGCAAGTACAACGTCACGCTCCTCATCGTCGATCAGCGGCCGTCGCAGATTGACCCGGAAGTGCTCTCCCAGCTTGGCACGAAGATCTGCTGCCTGCTGGACGATGAGAAGGACGTGCATGCCGTCCTTGCCGGTGCGAGCGGCAGCGCGGGCCTACGCAGCGTCCTCGCCAGCCTCGATACTCGCCAGCAGGCCCTCATCTTCGGCCACGCGCTGCCGATGCCGGTGGTGGTCAAGACCCGCACCTACAACCAGCAGTTCTGGCAGGAGATGGGCCACCTCAATGAGGAAGACCGCCGCGCCAAAGGTGAGCGCGACCATGATGAGCTGTACGGCTGAGCCAGAGCGCATGCCTCAGCCGCGCATGCCTCAGCCGCGCTACCTCCCACTCACCCATTCTCCCTCTCTCCCATTCGTCCACGATAGACCGTCGCACCACCGGGGTCCAAACCTGAATGCCTGAACCGATCCGCGTCCTCCACATCGGCGATGTCCACCTGGGGGTTGAGCTTTATGGCCGCCCCGTGCCGGACAAGGGCTACGGCACCCGCGTGGAGGACTTCCTCAAGGCGCTGGACACCGCGCTGGCGATGGCCAAGGACGCGGACCTGGTGGTCTTTCCCGGCGACATCTACAAGAACTGCGATCCAACGCCCACCTTGCAGCGGGAGTTTGGTGCGCGGATTCGCGCGGCGGCGTTGCAGGCACCGGTGGTGCTGATCCCCGGCAACCACGATCTTCCGCAGGCATTCGGCCGCGCCAGCAGCATCGATATCTTCACGGCGCTCCAAGTGGACAACGTCTTCGTCCTGCGTGAGGCGCGCGTGAAGCGGGTCGAGACGCGGCGCGGACCGGTGCTGATCGCGCCGCTCCCGTTCACGCCCCGGAGCCGGCTCCTCACGCTGGAGGAGGCGAAGGGGAAGTCGATCGGGGAGACCGTCGGTTTGATGCGGGACAAACTGGTCAATATCCTGCAGAATCTTGCTGGGGATGTCGAGACTGAACGGTCAAAGATCGATCCCGCGACGCCGGCAATCCTGATGGCGCACTACACGGTCCAGGGCGCCGAGTTCGGCGGCTATGGCCGGGGTGGAGCCCTTTCGCCGGAGGTGGATCTGCCCGTGCCAGCGGTGCGGAACCCGGCGTGGGACTACGTGGCGCTCTCGCACATCCACCAGCACCAGCTAGTGCCGAAGAAGAGCCACGGCCTCCAGCCACCCATCGTCTACGCAGGCAGTATTGAGCGCGTCGACTTTGGTGAGGAAGCCGAGGACAAGGTCGTGGTGCTGGCCGAAGTAGCCCGCGGCCATACGGAGTGGCGTCCCGTGACGCTCAACGCCCGGCCCTTTGTCACTATCCGAGTGCCCGATAGTGAGATCGACGCCGCGGATCCCACCGGTTCCGCGATGGAGTCGATCCGAAAGCGTGCGGAACGCGCGAAGGATGCCGTGGTGCGGGTGCAGTACTCCCTTCCCGCCGGAGCGCCCAACCTCTCGGAGCGAGACGTGCGGGCGGCACTGGAGGGGGCCCACTACGTTGCCGGCATCCGCCGAGAGTCGGCACGGCTGGAGAATCGCGCGCGCAACGAAGGCCTCACCACCCAGCTCGGACCGATTGAGGCGCTGGAGGAGTACCTGAAAACGCAGCCGCAACTACACCCGCTCAAGGACGACATGCTAGCGCGAGGCCGCGAACTCGTGGCGCGCCTCAACGTCGTGGACGATTCGCTGTAAGGAGGGATCATCCGATGTCTGACATGAACCGAACCTGCCCCATCCGCAGCATCTCGGAATTGGCGCTCTGGGTGGCCGACCTGGACCGCGCCCTCGACTTCTACCGCGACCGGCTCGGGTTTGAGGTCGAGGACATCGATCCGGGCCGCAATGCCTTCCTGCGAAGCGGCGACTTCCTCCTGGTGCTCTTCGTGCCGGAGAGTCCGGGCACGGCGCTGGCCGAGGATTACCTTGCGCGCACGGGTGGACCCCGAGGCCACGTCTACCACGCCGCCTTCCGGGTCGATCCGCAGGCGCTGGACGGGTATGCGGAGCGGCTTACGGAGCAGGGGGTGGAAGTGCGCGGGCCGGTGAAGTTCCCTTCCGGCCGTGTCTCCTACTTCGTGGAGGACCCGGATGAACACTACCTTGAATTGACCGACCGCTAGTGGTTGGTCAAGTTAGGCCTGTTTGATAGGGCGAGTAGCGCTGCAGCGTCGAGGATCGATGGGGTGGCTGAAGGCATCCCCGGCATCGGCTGAACCCGATGCCTACTCTTATGAACCCCGCTCTGCGGGCTGAAGGCAGGTCATTCACGAACACCCAAACCGCACCTTCCAGCCGGAACGGCTCCGAACTACATCATGTGCTCTGGGAAGACGCAGACCTAACTTGACCGCACACTAGCTCACACGTGCGCTAGCGTCGCCGGCCGTGCGGTCTATGTTTTGCGGAGCGTGGAGGGGCGGGCTGAACGGTGGCGGTCTTCTGCTCCAGTAGTACCTTGAGGTTGGCCACGCCGGAGGGATGGTCCGGGTAGAGGTCCAGGAGCTTCCGGTAGCACCGCTCGGCGGACGTCCAGTTGGCCAGTCGGTGGTGGCAGACCGCGACGTGGAGCAGAGGACCGTCCCCCAGTAGGCGCGGACTGAAGGGCGTCGATGCGTCGTACTCCCGCACCTCGGCTAGCCGGACCATTCGCTCGAAGAGGGCTGCGGCACGCTCCCACTCTTCCCCGGTAAACGCGCGGGTGGCGATGAGATCGAGCAGCGGGAGGCTCTTTGGGAACCAGCGGTGGGCCAATCGCTCCAGGCGCTCGCGCTCCTCCCCGGAAAGGTCCCACGACCGCAAACAGTGCTCCAGCAGCGGACCCGCCACCACCGTAGGCGGGATCGGAGAATGCTCCGCCTGGAGTGTTCGTGTCAGCGCCTGCTCCAGAAGCGACCGACCGCGAGGGTCGCCCAGGGCGGTCCAGGTTCGGCCGAGTTCGATCTCGTAGTAGAGTTGGCCCGGACGTTCCCTGAGCTCCAGTTCCATGATGCGCGTCCCGCGCTGGAGCTTCGACTCACGCCGGCCTCGATCGTGGCCCCGGTGGACGAGACGCATGGGACTGTCGGCAACGCGCAGGCCGGTCTCGTCTGAGAGGTGGGCAATCTGCTCATGAAAATGCTCGTGGTAGCGGCCCCGGTAGCGGATGCCGAGGTCGGCCCTCCACATGCGGTGGACGAGCATCTCCACCGGTGGAAGGTCCTGCCCGTGGAACTCCTCACGTCGGACGGAGTAAAGCAGGACATCCTCACGCTGCAGTAGGCCGTGCAACTCCTGGCCGGGCAGCGGAAGCAGCGTCTCGTCCGTATCGAGGCGGAGCACCCACCGGCACGAGGCCCGGTCGAGCCCTGCGTTCAGTGGGGCGGAAAAGTCGTCATCCCATGCATGGTCGATCAGGTTCGCATCAAACTCTGTTGCCACCCGTGCCACAACATCGCTTCCGCCGGTGCTGACCACCAGCAACTCGTCAGCAATCGGCCGCGCAGAAGCGAGTGCGGCACGAAGGCCCTCGACCTCATCGAAGGCCATGCAGAGAACGGAGAGAGTGGGACCGGGCACGGACGACCTCATGTGCGGATGGAGATTTCAGCATCCTGATTCTCTTCCGTCGCTCCATCGTCGCCACACGTTGTTCTACCGAAAGCACAGCCACTCACCCTACCGTCTCACGCCGCCTTCTTCAGCGACTTGCCCTGGCGCTCAAGCTGCTTTCGCGCCTGGTCCTGCTCTTTGCGCTCTTCGGCGGAGGGTTCGGGGTAGGCGTCGTGCAACTCCTGGAGCTTGTCAGCGATGACGGCGGCAATCACCGCCTGCGAGTACCAGCGGCGGTCACCGGGGAGCACGTACCACGGGGCTGCTTCTGTGGTCGTGTGGGTGATCGCTTCCTCGTACGCCCGCATGTAGTCATCCCAGTGCTCTCGCTCCTCAACATCGTGGGATGCGAACTGCCAACTGGTTTCGGGACTTTCCAGCCGTTCCAGCAGGCGCAGCCGCTGCTCTTCGGGTGAGACGTGCAGGAAGAACTTGAGCACGTGGATGCCATTCTCGACCAGGTAGGTCTCGAATGCGCTGATCTGTCGGAACCGCTTGCCCCAGATCCCTTCCTGCGCCTGCTGGGGCAGCTTCTGCGCCTCAAGCAACTCCGGATGCACGCGCTCCACAATCACCTGCTCATAGTAGGAGCGATTGAAGATGCCAATCTGACCGGCCGCCGGGACAGCCTGCGCGGCCCTCCAGAGGAAGTCGTGGCGAGCTTCCTTGTCGCTCATCCGCTTGAACTGCTTGAACTCGCAGCCGCGCGGATCGAGCGCCCGCAGCACGTCGCGGATCACCTCGTCCTTGCCGGCGGCGTCCATGCCCTGGAAGAGGACCAGCAGGCCCTGCTCCTCGTGCGCCATCAGCATGTCGTGGTGACGGATCATGCGTTCCGCGCACTCACGGATCGACTTCTGCGCGGCGGCTTCCGTTTTCAGCCCAGGATGGGCGGCGGGATCGTGATCACTCAGCCGGATCGTCTTGCCGGGAGTCTGCCGGAACTGTGAGAAGTCCATATGCACCACCATCCTTTTGCCACGAGGTTTGCTGTCTCTATCCGCGCATGGATGTTGCCGCTTCAGCTAAAGCCGAAACCCGGCACCTGGAACGTCCGCACCAGGTCGCCTCGATAATTCCCACAATCCGCCGATAACTGGAAGGCCGGAGGCGACTCCGGCATCGCGTCCCGTCGGGGCGCGACGTGAGGAGCCGCATGCCCCGATCCAGCGAAGCGACAACCCGTGAGCCAGCTACCCAGACCGAGGCCGGGTCGCGCGGTCGTCTCGACCTCCTGCTCGCGCTCGCGGCGGGCGCCCTGGCCTTCATCGCCTACTGGCTCACCCTCGCTCCGTCCATTGTCGAAGGGGACAGCGCCGAGGTCGTCACGGCAGTCTACCTGGCCGGGGTCCCGCACCCGACCGGCTACCCGCTCTACGCCATCCTGGGGCATCTGTGGCTCCAAGCACCGTGGAGCAACCCGGCGTTCGGCTTGAACCTGCTCTCCGCGCTATTCGCGGCATCTGCTGTGGGCCTGACCTACCTGTTGGCGCGGCGCATCACGCACTCCCGGCCCGCCGCCCTAACTTCGGCTCTGCTCTTCGGCTTGAGTCGGACCTTCTGGAGCCAGGCAGTCGTCGCCGAGGTCTACACCCTTCACTTGCTCTTTGTGGTCGCCGTGCTCTCGCTGGTGCTCGCATGGGATGTGCGGGGCAACCGGCACCTTCTCCGGATGGCGGCGCTGCTCTACGGGCTGAGCTTTACCCACCATCTGAGCAGCGTGCTCCTGGCACCGGCGCTCCTCTATCTGGGGCTCACCTCTCGGCACCGTTTACAACTCTTCCGTGAGCTGGTGTTCTGCCTCCCGCTCTTCCTCGCTCCCCTCGCGCTGTATGCCTACTTACCGTGGGCGGCCGCCAGAAACACCCCGGCGAACTGGGGCGACCCAAGCAATTGGCACAACTTCCTCTTCCACGTGACCGGTCGGCAGTACAGCGGGCGGATGTTCCAGAACGGCCCGTTCGGCCTGTGGGCGCAGTTCTCTCGTTACCTGACTGCGGAGAACTTCCTTCCGTCTCAGTATCCCTGGCTGGTGCTCCCGTTGGCGCTCCTCGGTATGGTGGCGCTCTGGCGCTGGCGACGGCGCTCGGCGGTAACAACCCTCCTGGTCTACGGCGCGGGCGTCTTCTGGGCCGTGAACTACAGCATCACCGATGTGGAGGTCTACTACCTGGTCCCGCACCTGATGGTGGCGCTCTGGTCCGGAGCGGGACTGCGAATGCTGCTGGGGTGGCTCATGGGTCGTGCGCGGCTGAAGCCTTCCTTGCGAACGGCCCATCGTCTGACGGCACTCCTTTCGGTCCTCGCGCTTCCGGGATGGACGCTGCTCAGCAATGTCGAGACGTGCGACCGCCACGACCACTGGTCCACCCTGGTCTATGGTCGCGCGGCGCTGGACAGCCTCAAGCCGAATGCCCTGGTGATCGGCGATGGGGATAGCTGGTGGTTCCCGGTGCTCTATGCGCGGCACGTGGAAGGCCGTCGGCCGGACGTGGTCCTCGCCTCCTACTACGACCTCCTCCTCCCGGACCGGGTTCGCCGCACCGAGCCTCTGGCCCGCGCGGGTGTTTCCGTTCAGGTGCCAGCAACCTATCCGGTCAAGGCCGGCAGCGCTCCGTCCCCCGCGCTGCTGCGGGAAGTCCTCGCCGCGAATGTCGGGCAGCGGCCCGTCTACCTGCTGGGCGAGCCGATCCGCATGGCGCGGGAAGAGGAGTGGATGCGCGAGGTGCTGGCGCCCTACCGTGGCCGGATCGAGAACAACGTTAACGCCTACGAACTCTCGCGTGGTAGCCTGGACGTGGAACCCTCCCCGGCATCGGGAGCCGCTCTAGCCGCCTTTGACGCCGACAGCCACGGGGTTCCGAGTGTGGCGCTCACGGGGTGCAAAGCCGTCCCAGGGATGCGCTCCGGACTGCCCTGGCTCACGGTGGAGTACCAATGGCGTCTCCAGCAGCCCGCCCCGAAGCGGCAGCTTGAGGTTCGCGCCATCTTCGCGGATGCCGATGGGAACTACACGACCCTCCCCGACGGCTCCATCGATTTCAACAACTTCCACCCCCTCGGCCAGGGGTTGCCAACCCAGGACCCAACGCTGGGAAAGAGCTTGAAGGAGCGATTCACGCTTCACGTCCCGCCGGGATCGTGGAACCGTCCGCTCTACCTCTGGCTCGGCGTGGTGGAGGACGGGAAGTTCCTCAAGCCAGTCAATGGGTCCGGTTCCTATGTGCGTATTGGCCGGGTACCGGAGGTGGCCATGGACCACACCTTGCTTCGTGAAGGGCCGCGTCAGGCGCGCCGATAGCGCCTGGAGGGCGGAATCATTCTTCGCGAGAGAAGCAACCTCGGGGACGAGGCGTTCCCGGGAGGGCGAGGCTCCC
>JANPLG010000195.1:0-8446 GCA_031426395.1 Actinomycetes bacterium | reverse complement strand
CCCGTCCCCCCCGCCACCCCCGCCGCCCATCTAGTCTACTTTCGGAAACCTGGACAAAGAACCTACAGACCGGCGGCCCACCAGGGCCGCCGGTTGTGCATTTCTGCCTCAATTGCCCGCAGCCATGAATCCCGCGCTATCCCCTGAGACCCGGGCCATTGTGGACGCCCACTGGGCCGCCAAGCTGGGTTGCGCTGAATCGCAGTTGCGGCTGGCGACGCCGGTGCTGCTTCCCCATGGCCCAGGGCTCTCCGGCTACGGCGGCGTCTATGTCCTGCTGGTCGCCGACGCTCCGCTGGTGAGCGCGCCGGAATGGGCGCTGGACGACCTGGGCGTCCGCGTTCCTGACTGGACCATGGAACGCATCCTCGTGCCGTGTTTCGCGGAAGAGGAGTTGGGCCATCTCCGCCCGCTCCGTACCATCGGCCCGGCGCTGCTCGCCTACGCGGATCGCGGCTCGTTCCGGCCATGTGTCGACGCGCCAGTGCCGGCCCGCAAGCTGACGCGGGACGATGCACCGCTCATTCGGTCACTGCGGGCGTCATGCTCCGTAGAGGAGTGGGAGCACGGTGCCTGCGACACCGTAGGCTGCGTTCAGGTCGGCGTAGTGCTCGGTGATGGCCAACTGGCGGCGCTCGCCGCAGTGGAGCCACTGCCGGACGGGCTGGCGCAGATCTACATCATCGCCCATCCGGAGCACCGGGGAGCGGGCATTGGCCGCGCGGCTGTCAGTCGTGCCACGGAGTTCGCCCTGGCCCAGGGGCTGATCCCTCAGTACCAGACCCTGGACGCCAACACTCCCTCCACTGCCCTCGCGGCGCGGCTGGGGTATATCCGCTGGGGCACTTCCGTTGCAGTGCGCCTGTCGACGGCACCGTGATTGCGAGCTGAATGCTTGGCGATCACTTCTGCGCTGTCCCGGAGTCAAGGGTGCCTCCAACGCTCGCCCATCGCCCTCTGGCTTTAAGATTCGTCGGCCACCGGACTAACTAATTCTGTCGATGCGTAGGTCGCTGCGACGGCTGCTGGCGGAGCGGCACGGAGCTGAGCGAATGGAATTGCTGGTGGAAGAGCGAGAGCGGGTGACGGCGCCCACAGCGGCGACCTATACCCCGCTGGTGATGGTCTCGGTCGCTGCGCTGGCGGTCTTCAATGGCGACCTGCGCGCGCTCCTCTCCCCCCACTCCGCGCTCGACCCCGGGGTCTTCGCCCTCCCCAGAAGCTACCCGGCCCTCGACGAGAGCCTGGACCTTGCGGCTGGCCGGGAACTGGCCCGGCTCTGCGGAGCGGCCGGCTACTACGAGCAGCTCTACACCTGGACCGAGATTGCTTCCGAAGGCCGTCCTGGACCGGGCAGCGCAGAGGAGCGCCGCGTCCTCGAGGTGAGCTATCTGGCCCCCTGCATCGCTACAACGGTCAGCAGTGTGGAGCCACGGAGCGGAGCGGGCAGCGTCTCCTGGACCTCTCTACTCCAGTTGCCCCGGATGGCTCCCGGCCACGCGGAGATCCTGGGCTACGCCCATCGGCGGCTGAGCCGGAAGCTCTCCTACACCAACATCGCCGTCAATCTGCTTCCGGCGGAGTTCGCTCTCTCCGAGCTCCAAGCCGTCTACGAGGTGATCCGCGGCCGCCCCCTCGACAAGCGGAACTTCCGCAAGTGGATCTTCGCCACGGGATTTGTGGAAGCCACCCCTCACGAGCGCCGCTTCGGCGCGCACCGTCCCGCCCGCCTCTACCGCTTCGTCTCCCGCGACCTTCTGCGGATTGACTAGCGCCTCCGGTGAAACAATTGGGCGGCACAGGGCCAGTAGCCCAATTGGGCCTTCCCTCCGTTCGGCACTGTCCCTTCGCCCACAGGGCCGGAGTTGCCCCGCACACAAAAAAATGCGCGCCGCGTGCTACCTGTCGGCCGCTCGGCGACGGTGGATGCGGATGCCGATTCCCGTCGCACGGTGGAGGCAATCACGATCGCTTGCGAAGCCTTTGGCAAGGAGATGAATACCTCCTGGGCGAACTCTTTAATCTCAACATTGCTCACCAGCGAGGGTTAACGCAGTTTAACGGTGGGTGAACTGCGGAGAGACTATGCTTGGAAACTAGGCCGTTGCCAAGCTTCCAAGCAGCTACTTTCAATGTCCTGATCGGCTTTTGATGCCGGCATCCCGGAGACGGAAGCTCCTGCTTAACCCGCATTACTTCGACATCCGGTTGGATGCTTTAGAGGATGTTATGCCATTTTCCCATCCGTCTCTGAGCCCTATCAGCCGACGCACCTTCCTGGGCGTTGCGGCCAGCGGCCCACTCTTCGTCGCACTCGCGCCCCAGGCGGAAGCCCAGGTTGCCGAGTCTGCGTCTCTTCAAGCCAGCGCGAAGCTGGATGCGGATGGCGGAAGCTGGCGTCCGTGGCTCGTCCCTTCCGGCGCGTTTGCCCGGCCACCGGCACCCTCCGGTTCGAACTCCGCGAAGACGGTTCGTGAGATCAAGGAACTGCTGCGGCTCCAGAACGACCGCGGCGATGCGGCCCGGCAGGTCGTCGCCACCTGGGACGCCCTGGGCGGGGTGACCGTCTGGACCAAGATCCTGCTGGACACCATCAAGGCGACTTCCACAAATCCGGTGGCCGCCTCCCGCGCCATCGCCCTGGTCCACACCGCGATGGCGGATGCGGCGATTGCCTCCTGGAACGCCAAGTTCCGCTACCGCCGACGCTCCCCGGAGCGGACCGACCTGCGCATCCGCTCCATCTCTCGTGTGAACGACCAGCTTCCGACCTACGCCTCCGAGCATGCCGCCATCGCGGCCGCCGCCGCTACGGTGCTGAGCTACCTCTACCCAGGCCAGACTTATGTGCTCAACCGGAGCACCTTCACCTTCGACGGCCTCGCCAACCAGGCGGCCTACTCCCGCCTACTCGCCGGCGCAAACTTCCGCAGCGACCTGGATGCGGGCTTCGCCATAGGAGAGGTCATTGGTCGCCAGGCGGTGGTGCGTGGTCAGACGGACGGCTCCGCCAACAGCAACCCCGTGACAGCGCCGGTGGGTCCGCAGTTCTGGGTCTCCACGGCCAACCCTGCCGCTGCACCGCTGTTGCCACGCGCCGGCCAGTGGAATTCCTGGGTGATGGATCAGGGCAACCAGTTCCGTCTTCCTGACCCGGCGGTCTACGTCAACGGTGCCTTCACCGAGGGCTTCCTGCGCGAGGTTCAGGCGGTAAAGGATGCCGCAACCAACCTGACCGACCCTCAGAAGCAGATCGCCAACTTCTGGGCGGACAATCCGGGCGTCTCCTTCACCCCTCCGGGTCACTGGACGGAGCTGGCTGCGGGATTGACCGCCGCGCGCCCGTGGAGCGCCGTGCGTGCCGCCCGCGCGATGGCAATGGTGGGCGTAGGCGTGGCCGATGCCGCCATCGCCTGCTGGGACACCAAGTTCACCCACTGGCTGCTGAGGCCAGTCACGGCCATCCGCACCATCCAGGGCCAGGCCTTCACCGATCCCACGTGGAGCTCTTTCATCGGCACTCCCAACTTCCCTGCCTTCACCAGCGGGCACTCGTCGTTCAGCGGATGCAGCGCCACGGTGCTTGACCACCTCTTCCCCAACGGCAGGGTGATGGATGCCCTGGGTCAGCAGATCACCTTTGTTGAGGCAGCGGAGCAGGCGGCCCTCTCCCGGCTGTACGGCGGCATCCATTACCCCATCGACAACAACGCTGGACTGACCTGCGGGCAGTCCGTGGGTGGATTAGTCATTGCTCGCGGGCGGCGCGACGGCGCGTAGTCGCTCGCCTAGGTTCCCGAGGTTCGAACGGCTCGTCGCGACTGACGAGCCTTTCCCTCGTCCTGGTGCTCTGATGCTGGAACGCCACGAGCTTGAGCAGTACTTCTGGGAAGAGGAGACCCTCGGCCACCTGGCGGAGTTCACCGCACGCTATCCCAACCCGTGCTGCCTCTGCGCCCCAATGCTGGGCACGGAGCTGGAGCGGCGCGGGGTAACGGTCCGAACGCTGGACACGGACGAGCGCTTCGCCACCCTGGCCGGCTTCCGGCAATGGGATGTCTATCGCCCGCTGTGGACCGGCGAGGAGTATGGCCTGATCCTCTGCGATCCGCCTTTCTTCAACGTCAGCCTCTCCCAGCTCTTCACCGCTCTGCGGCTCCTCGCGCGCCACGACTACGCCCAACCGATCCTGCTGGCGTACCTCGCACGGCGCGCCTCGGCCGTCACGGGTGCCTTCGCCCCGTTCGGCCTGGAGGACACCGGCTACCATCCCGGCTACCGCACGGTTCAGGCGGTCACCCGCAACGAGATCACCCTCTTCGGCAACCTCGGAGCGGAGGCCCATGCCGCCCTTGCTTCCAGAAGGTAGTTGCGCGTCAAGGATAGATGGCTGGCCGAAGGGGATGGCGGAGAAAGGGGGAGGGCAGAGAAAGGGGGAGGCATCGTGGCCGGAGCCTTCTCCCACTCACCCTCTCCCCCATCCTCCCACTCTGTCGGCAAGACGCACCCCGCTTGACGAACTACAGGATGCGCCGCCGTTTCACGCCGTGGCAGACCGGGCACGATGAAGGAGGTAGCCACGACCCAGTTACGCTCAGTTACGCTTGTGATTCGGGCGGGCGAGGGTCGAACCAAGAGGATTCCAATGCAGACGATCACACCGGACACAACTTCCGCAAACGCAACTTCAGCCACCGCCGGAGACCTAGCGGAGCAGGTGATGGCGACCTTTCGTGCTACCAGCCGCGTCGATCACAACGAGATCCGGGTTCACCTTGATGGGGACCGGGTGGTTCTGGAAGGAGCCGTCGACTCAGCCGCCGAGAAACGCCACGCGCTGGAACTGGCGCAGACCACGCCGGGTGTCGAGAACGTGGTCGACCACCTGACCCTGAAGAACTTCGTGCCACGGTCGGATGCCGAGCTGGCGGAAGCGGTGCGCCATTCCCTGATCCGGGATGCCTTTGTAGAGAAGGGCCGCATAGAGGTGTACGCGCAGAACGGCCATGTACGCCTGGACGGTACGGTACCGGACTACCACACCAAGAAGGCCGTGGAGGATGTGGTGCTCTGGACCGCAGGCGTCACCAGTGTCGAGAACCTGCTGCTGGTGACCGATGAGCCATTCGTCGATGTCTCGCCCGGAGAGGTGCCCTAAAGCGACGACTTCTGTCCCGACAGCGCCACTCTGCGACAAAGCGCACGGAGAATGAGTCTGATCAGAAACCTTACTCGGGAGATGATCGATGCTGTCTCTGCGCGCCTTACCGACGTTCGCCTTAACTACGCTTGCCCTATCAACGATTGCCCTGCTGCTCCCAACCAGTGACGCCGCAGCGGCACCCAGACGCAACCCACGTGGAACCCAGGTGCCGCCCGCGAGCATCACGTCCGGCGGCACCACCTGGGAGCGTATGCCGGTCCGGTACGTGGATGTCCGCGTGATCGCAGCAGCCCTCGGAGCGCCTGTGCTGCCGACGGAATGGGACGTCTGGCGGATGCGGATGGGCGGCGGAGGCATTGGCGGCGGATTCGGCGGGGGTGGCTTCGGAGGGGGCATGGGCGGTGGATTGATGGGGAACCCCGCTGACAACTCCCTCATCATGGGGCCGCAGGGTCAGTTCCGGGGCGCGTTCTTTGCGGACCCCAGCACCAACGCCCTCTATTACCGTTACGGTCCTTCGCGTTAAGATCAGAGTGGAGGCAAGCCGGTTTCTGACCTCGCCCCTACGGGCGTGCGTATGGACGGCGTGCGTATGGCGAACGGGGTTGGCTGGACTCACGGCATTGGATCGGGAAGTATCCGCAGCGCCTCTCCTTACGTTGATATCGTGATTGCCATTCTGACTTGCGGAGGGTTGTGTCGATGATGGACCGTGACTACTCGCGTGGCTATGGCGGCCTCGCGGCGATGGAAGCGCCGCTGCTGCTCTCGCGGGTCTGTTTCTTGACGATCTTCGCCGTGCTTCTGACGGCGGGCGGCGCAGCGCTGACCTGGACAGTGGACGCGGGGCTCTGGCGGCTGGTCGGTTTCGTCGGCTCGCTGGTGATGCTCTTCGTCTGCCGGGCGGTGGCACACAAATTCCCGCTCAACATCGCGGCGCTGGCGGTGTTCGCGCTGATGGAGGGAGCGCTCATCGGGCCCATCGTCTCGATGTACGCCAAGCTGAACGGGCCGATGATCGTGGTGCAGGCCGCCATGCTCTCTGTCGCGATCTTCGCGATGGTGGGCACCTTGGGCTACACCAGCGCCCGCAGCTACGCCAACTGGGTGCCGTGGCTCACCGGCGCGCTCTTCCTGCTGATCATCGCCAGCATCATCCTCTGGTTCGTGACCAGCGCGATGGCCAACTGGATCTTCTCGGTGGCGGGCGCGGTGCTCTTCACGGCCTTCATCTTCGTCGACTTCACCCGCATCCGGCACAACTACAGCGCCGAGGATTACATCCAGGCGACGATCGAGGTCTACCTCGACCTGATCAACCTCTTCCTGTTCGTGCTGCGCCTGATCGGTGGCCGCCGCAGCTAGGAAGGTGCCCGGACCCTGGGGCGGTGAAATGCCTCGGGATGAACCTGTCGCGTAACAAGGGACGCCGTGGCCGCACTCCGCAGTCACGGCGTCCTTGATTCACAGCGTAGGCTTTCCGCGACCCATTCAAGAGGCAACGGCGCCATGCTCCCCCCATTCCGACTCCCCCTGGGCGTACTGCTGGCGGCGGTGACGCTGCTCACCGGCTCCGCGCGGCTCCCTGCTCAAGAAAGCGCAGCACCCCAAGGCGTCACTCCGGGCCGTTACAACGTCCTCTTCATCGCGGTGGATGATCTCCGGCCGCAATTCGGTGCCTACGGCGATCCGGTGGTGAAGTCGCCCAACCTCGACCGCATTGCGCGAAGGGGCGTGACCTTCACCCGGGCCTACTGCCAGCAGGCGGTGTGCAGCCCCTCCCGCTCCAGCCTGCTAACCGGCCGCCGGCCCGACACGACGAAAGTCTGGGACCTGGTCACCCACTTCCGGACCGCGATCCCAGATGTGGTCACCCTCCCCCAGCACTTCAAGAACCACGGCTACCACAGCCAGTCGTTCGGGAAGATCTACCATCCCGGCTATGACGACCCGGCTTCCTGGAGCGTCCCACCCACCCGCCAGCGCGGCGCCGCGTGGGGTCCGGACGGGCAGACAATCCTCCGGGATCGTCGAGCCATGATGCTCGCTGCGGGGCGGAACCTGAACCAGCCGCAGAGCCGCGCCTACGGCCCCGCGTGGGAGGCGCCTGAGGTTCCCGATGAGTTCTTGAACGACGGCACGATCGCCACGGACGCCATCGAGGCGCTACAGGCGCGTAAGGATGCGAAGGAGCCTTTCTTCCTGGCGGTGGGCTTCCTCAAGCCGCACCTCCCCTTTGTGGCACCGAAGAAGTACTGGGATCTCTACCGGCCGGAGGAAATCCCCCTGGCTACCAATCCCTATCCCTCGCGCGGCGCTCCCGCCTATGCGTGGCAGAACGCGGGCGAGCTGCGGCAGTACCCCGGCATTCCCTCCAACGGCCCGCTGCCGAAGGAGATGGCCCGGAAGCTAATCCACGGCTACTACGCCGCCATCAGCTACATGGACGCACAGCTAGGCCGGATCCTGGATGAACTGGACCGGCAGGGGCTGACGGAGAAGACGGTGATTGTGCTGTGGGGCGACCACGGCTGGCACCTGGGTGAGCATGGCACCTGGTGCAAGCACACCAACTACGAGGTCGCCACGCGCGCGCCGCTCCTGATGAGCGTGCCCGGATTGAAGAGCGCGGGGCGGAAGTCGGCGGGGCTGGTGGAGTTCGTGGACATCTACCCAACGCTGGCGGACGTCTGCGGCCTCCCCCGCCCGGATGGAGTGGAGGGCGGAAGCTTCAAGCCGCTGATGGACGATCCCGGAATTCTGTGGAAACGGGCGGCGTTTCACCAGTACCCGCGCGCCATCCCAGGACAGGGTGCCGGCATGGGCTACGCCATCCGCACCGACCGCTACCGCCTCGTGGAGTGGCGCGTCCCCGGCAAGGACTTCCGCCAGCACGAGCTATACGATCTGCTGACAGACCCGGACGAGAACCAGAACCTGGCGAACCAGCCGGAGCACGCCGCCACGGTCAGGCGCCTCACCGAGCAGTTGCAGGCGGGGTGGCGGGCATCAGCGGCGCCCCGCTGATGCAACCGTTGTATCCACAGCTTCGCCGTAGTCAGATGGGTTTCGGCACATCCGAGCGGCCGGTCGGCAGTCGGCTTCTCTGACGAGCGGTGCGGGTCTGGGTGGATTCTGGGAGGGCAGTGAGTCCACGCTCGCACGGGTGGGGATGCCCAGAAGGACGGTCTACAGGGCTCACCATTGACCGGTCACTTGCCCAGAACCATAGCCAGCAGCCTTGCGCTGCGTTCGATCACGGTGGAGGCTGGCTGACCCCGC
>JANPLG010000194.1:0-3193 GCA_031426395.1 Actinomycetes bacterium | reverse complement strand
TGGAGGTCCTTGGGGAAGCCACCCTCCGGGTAGCCAATCTCGCCGGCGAAGAGGCCAACCACCGACTCCGGCCACTGGATCTCGCGGCCCCGTTTCACCACGTCGTCTGGCGTGAGGTTGTGGGCCATCATGTAGCACGCTAGGTCGCCGACGACTTTGCTGGAGGGGGTCACCTTCACGATGTCGCCCAGCATCTCATTAACGGTGGCGTACATCTGCTTCAGTTCTGGGAGGCGGTCGCCCAGCCCCATTGCTTCCGCCTGCGGCCGGAGATTGCTGTACTGCCCGCCGGGGATCTCGTGGACATAGACATCGCCGGAGCTGCTCTTCAGGTCGCTCTCGAACGGTGCGTAATGCTCGCGGACCGCGCCCCAGTAATCCGCGTGCCGAATCAGCGCGTCGAAGTCGAGGCCGGTATCGCGCTCCTGCCGCTGTAGGGCCGCCACGAGGGCCTCAAGGCAGGGCTGGCTGGTCAGGCCTGACATGGAGCTGAGGGCGGCATCGACCACGTCAACCCCCGCCTCGGAGGCGTAGAGGAGGGTGGCGGACTGCCCGCCACTGGTGTCATGCGTGTGGAAGTGGATCGGCAGCCCCACCTCTTGCCGGAGTGTCTCCACCAGCTTGCGGACGGCGTAGGGCCGGCAGAGTCCCGCCATGTCCTTGATGGCGAGCATCGTTGCCCCGGCCTTCTCCAACTGCTTCGCGAGCCGGACGTAGTAGTCGAGGTGGTACTTGCTGCGGGTGGGGTCGAAGATGTCGCCGGTGTAGCAGATGGCCGCTTCCGCGATCACGCCCGCTTCCCGCACCGCCTCGATGGCAGGGATCATCGCGGGGATGTAGTTCAGGGAATCGAAAATGCGGAAGAGGTCGATGCCCTCCCGCGCCGCCACCCGCACGAACTCCTTAACCACGTTGTCCGGGTAGTTGGTGTATCCGACAGCGTTGGCGCCCCGCAGCAGCATCTGGAAGAGCGTGCCGGGGATGCGTTCCCGGAGCCGCGCAAGGCGCTCCCACGGGTCCTCATGGAGGAAGCGCATTGTGACGTCGAAGGTGGCGCCGCCCCACATCTCCAGGCTGAAGAGCCCGGGGAAATCTGCGGCGATGGCGTCCGCGACGCGGGTCATGTCGTAGGTCCGCATGCGGGTGGCGAGCAGCGATTGATGCGCGTCCCGTAGGGTGGTGTCCGTGATGAGCAGTCGCTTCTCCGCCCGCACCCACTCCGAGAACTTCTCCGGCCCGAGACGCTTCAGGACGTCGCGGGACCCTTCCACCGCAGCCCCGCTCGCCTCTTTAGCAACCGGAAGCACTGGCTCTCTCATGCGCTTCGGACGGGCACCCTTTGGAACGGTGGGGTTGCCGTTGACCACCAGCTCTCCCACGAACTCCAGCAGCTTGGTGGCGCGGTCGGCGCGGTGGTGGAACTGGAAGAGCTCCGGCGTCTCCTCGATAAAGCGGGTGGTGCACTCTCCCGCCAGGAAGACCGGGTGGCGGACCACGTTCTCAAGGAACGGGATGTTGGTCTTGACGCCTCGGACCCGGAACTCGCTGAGGCCGCGGGAGAGCTTGGCGCAGGCGTCCGCGAAGCTGAGGCTGGAGGCGGAGACCTTCACCAGCAGGGAGTCGTAGAAGGGCGTGATGATCGCGCCGCTGAAGGCGGTGCCGCCATCCAGCCGGATCCCGAAGCCGGCGGCCGACCGGTAGTGCGTCATCCGACCGTAGTCCGGGATGAAGTTGTTGGTGGGGTCTTCCGTGGTCACCCGGCACTGGATGGCGTAGCCCCGCGCCTCGACCGCATCCTGGTTCGCGATGTTGATCTCCGGCCCGGAGAGGGGACGCCCGGCAGCCACGTGGATCTGCGCCTTGGCGATGTCGACCCCGGTGACCATCTCGGTGACGGTGTGCTCCACCTGGATGCGCGGGTTCATCTCGATGAAGTACCACGCGCCGTCGGCCACCAGGAACTCCACGGTGCCGGCATTGTAGTAGCCAATCGAGGACGCGAGGCGGACAGCAGCACCGCACAGCTCCGCGCGCAGTTCAGGCGTGATGCTGGGGCTGGGCGCAATCTCGACCACCTTCTGGTGGCGTCGCTGAACGGAGCAATCACGCTCGAACAGGTGTACCACGTTGCCGTGCCGGTCCCCGAGGATCTGGACCTCGATATGCTTCGGGCGATCGAGGTACTTTTCGAGGAAGACCTCGCCGCGACCGAAGGCGGCTTCGGCCTCGCGCGTTGCGGCCCCGTAGAAATCGGCCAGCTCGGCTTCGTCCCGCGCCACCCGCATCCCGCGCCCGCCGCCACCGAACGAGGCTTTCAGGATGACCGGATAGCCGACCTTCGCCGCCCACTCGCGCGCAGCGTCGACGGTTGCCAGCGGTTCATTGGTGCCGGGGACCACGGGGATGCCGAGGGCCTGCGCTTCCCGGCGTGCGGCGGTCTTGTCGCCCATCTGGTCGAGCAGCTCGGGGCTGGGACCGATGAAGACGATGCCGGCATCGCGGCAGGCGCGGGCGAAATCAGCGTTCTCCGAGAGGAAGCCGTAGCCGGGGTGGATGGCGTCCACCCGCTGCTTCTTCGCCAGACCGATGATGGTCTCGATGTCCAGGTACGCCTTGAGCGGATCGCGCTTCTCCGGGAGCGCATAGGTCTCGTCCGCCTTGTAGCGATGGAGCGCGCCCCGGTCTTCCTTGGAGTAGATTCCGATGGTGCGGATATCCATCTCCGTGCAGGCCCGGAAGATCCGGATGGCGATCTCACTGCGGTTGGCGACAAGGATGCGTTCAAAGGGAGGCATAACGTGGGATTCGAGGAAGGGTAATGAGCGCGTAGAGTGGCGCGGTAGCGCGGTGCGAGATTATAGCGCCAGCCACGCCTGCGGGGGTTGCCGAGATGCGCCTACTACTATCGCGCGTTGTGCAACCTGCTCCTCTGAAACCAATCTCAGCTACCGCTCGCGGTGAGCCTCGGCTTTGCGGTGGCTAACCGGATAGAGGTCATGGTTCCCTAACCGCCAAGACGCAAAGAAAGCCAAGGAGACCGATTGCTTTCCCTCTTGGCGTCCTCGGCGTGTTGGCGGTTACTTGATCAGGTGAATCCACTCTCGGAAGAGGAAGTCGAGCCGGCCGATGAAGAGCGACATCCGCGCCATCACCGTGGAGCCGAACATCGCGCCAAAGGCGACCATCATCAGCC
>JANPLG010000193.1:0-2390 GCA_031426395.1 Actinomycetes bacterium | reverse complement strand
GGGGCTACGACAACGAAGCCCTCCTTGTCAGCCTTCGCCGCCCAGCCGTCCTTGTCGAGCACGTGTGCGCCGTCCCCGCCAGCGCCGTGAAACACCAGCACCAGTGGCAGCTTGACCCCCGCCCTATACCCCTTGGGAACGACCACCAAAGCCGTGCGGTCGAACCCGCCCGACTGAATCTCGACCTTGTAGCGGCCCGGCGTGGGCTTGGCGGATAGGTTGGCCGCCGGATCATCGGCTCGTGCAGGAGAGTGGCCGAGCATGACCACCGTCAGAACGCCAAGGCAAGCCGGAAAACTCCTCGGGATGGTCATCACTCGTTACCCCTCAAGCCACATCCACGATGGGGCGGGCCATTTCGCTATGAGCTTCGCCTTCGCACTCGAATACCGATTGAAGCCGTGTCAAGTTTCCTCAGCCTGACCCCAATCGTGATCCCCGCTGGCAAGACTCGCCCGCCACGAGCGGTCACCTTCAAACCAGCATGCCCCTTCGCGCCAACAACCCTGACGTTAACCGCCAGAAACGGCGGCATCTTCATTCCGGTGCAGTTGAACCGATAGGTGCCCTACCGGATCTTCTGGTCCGGCAACTCGGACTTGATCCCCGCATCCAGGGGCATCGGGTCGCGCTTCGGGTCCAGGCCGGTGACCTTCATCGAACGCTCCAGCTCCCTCTGTAGAAGCGTGATCGTCTTCCGGTGCGCAGAATCAGCAGCGAGGTTGACCCGCTCTTCGGGGTCGCTCTTGAGGTAGTACAGCTCCGGTAGGTGGTGGTCCGGGGATCCGTCTCCGTGGGGGTAGCGGATGTACTTCCAGTTATCCGTCCGCACCGCCCGAACGTTGGGCGTGTACGGAAACTGCTTCTCGTAGTTGTATTCGTAGAACCACGCCGTGCGCCAGGAGGGGTCGCCGTTGCGGACCAGCCGCGCCCAGGAGCGACCGTGGCTCTCCTTCAGCGGCTTCGCGTCGCACAGGTCGAGGAGGCTGGGCGCAAGGTCGGTGGTTAGGACCTGCTTGGTGACCACCTTCCCCTTGCCAAGCCGCGGGTAGCGGACCAGCAACGGCACCCGGATGCTCGGCTCATGGGCGGTGCGCTTGTCCACCATGCCGTGCTCCCCTTCCAGCAGCCCGTTATCCCCGGCGAAGACCACCACGGTGTTCTCCAGTTGCCCCGTGGTCTCCAGGTGGGAGAGCACGCGGCCCAAGCTGTCATCCACACTGAGGATGGTCCCCCAGTAGCCGTGAACCATCCGTTCGAAGTCAGCCACGGCCTCGGGGCGGTCATCGGGGAACTTCTTGCGCCAGTCGAAGAGCGGGCCGTAGATGCCGTGCCAGGTGTGGAGACGCTGCTTCACCCACTCCGGCTTCCCCTCCAGTTTGAAGGCCGTGTCCGGGTAGCGGACCCTTACCCCTTCGAAGGCACGGGCGTACTTCTCCTCCGGCGTGTAGAAACTGTGGGGCGCTTTGTGGCCAATGCTGAGCGCCCACGGTTTGCCTCCGTGGTCTCGCTTCAGCCAATCCAGGGCCATGTCGGTCACCACGGTGGTGTAGTAGCCCTTGACCATCTTGGTGCCAGCACCGTTCTGGTTCCACTCGGTGTCCCAGTACTTCCCCTGGCCCTTGTGCGTGGCGAAGTAGTCGAAACCCGGCCGGGGCGCGTCGTTCTCCTCGCCCATATGCCACTTGCCGATGTAGGCGGTCTTGTAACCGCTGTCCCGCAGTTGTCCCGGCCAGTGCGTCAGGGTGGCGGGCAGTTCGGTGAAGTTGTCCCGCACGCCATGTCGGTGCGCGTAGAGGCCGGTAAGCAGCGACGCGCGACTCGGGGAGCAGAGCGACGTGGTGCAGAAGGCGTTGCTGAACCGCACTCCCTCCCGTGCCAAGCGGTCGATGTTGGGAGTCTTGAGGGCACGGTGTCCGGCATTGCCCATCGCGCCCCAGCGGAGGTCGTCGCAGAGGATGAAGAGGACGTTGGGGCGGGATGGCTTGGCCCGCGCGGCACCCGGAGCGGGCCTGGCCGCCATCAGCGGCAAACACCCGGCGAGGAGTAGGAGCAGAAGCGGCTTCTTCATGGGTCGGATCTGATGGAAAGTAGGCGAATTGGACGCGAACTCCCGTTGACCGGGCAGGCTTCGCATCCCTCGCTGGCGAAGGGAAAGTCCGGACCCAGGAATGGCCCCGAACGGTGGGCCTGGGCTCGGTGCGGGTCCGACCCTTTGGAGAAACCGATGAAGATTACCGAGATGCGGGTGACGCCCATCGCCCTGATCGACCCGCCTCTACGCTCCGCCTTCGGGCTGCACGCTCCGTACGCGCTCCGGACCATCGTTGAGCTGGTGATTGATGAGGGGATCAGCGGCATCAGCGAGACCCACGGCGGCACCGCGGTGC
>JANPLG010000192.1:0-14279 GCA_031426395.1 Actinomycetes bacterium | reverse complement strand
GAATGCCTGGCTTCTCGGAGGGACGAAGGAGCGAGCCAGGGAGGCCCGGAAGCTACAGAACCAGCCTCAACTCCTGCTCGGATACCTGGGCATGGCGGACAACTGAATCGCCATGCTGGTTGGATGAGGCCGGTTACTCCGAGGTCTACTGCGCCGATCCTTTTCTCGGCGTCACCGCGTTCCCGGAACGGTCGAGCCACTACAGTGGCGCTACCGCGACTACGTAATCCGGGCGATGAACGAGGATCGTCCGTTCGACCTCTTCCTGACCGAGCAGTTTGCAGGCGACCGGAAATCTGCTGGTGCTGACAACGAACTGCGCCAAGTGCCACGACCACAAGTACGAGCCGATCTCGCAGCGGGAGTACTACCAACTTCAGGCGGTCTTCAGTCCCGCCTTCATTCCTTCTCGCTGGGTGCGGCCTGAGGCGAGAGAACTGGCGGACATCTCGCCCCGTGAGCGAGCCGAAGCGGAGAAGTGGAACAGTGATCTTGACGGACTAGTGAAGGAGTTGCAGGCACGCCAGTCCGCTTTACGCCAGGCAGCCGAGGCCCGTCGGCGAGAGGCCCGCCTCATAAACTTCCCGGTGACATCCGCCCCCAACTTCGGGAGGCTCTGGTAACTCCAGCTTCTCAACGCTCAGAGACAGCCAAGGCCTTGGCGAACCGCTACGAGGCAGACTTCAAGTTGACCCCCATAGCAATTCAGTCCGCGCTCACAGCTGACGAGATCGCAGCGATTGCAAAACTGGAAGGCGAGGGGGCCGCTGCCAAAGCTCGCAAGCGCGCGTGGGGACGGATTGATGCCGTCTATGACTTCGGGACACTTACCTGCTGCGTCGTGGCAACCGCGAATCGCCTGGCGATGAAGTGCGACCGGGCTTACCGGCGCGCCGCTGCCACGGGAGCCACTCCCAGTGGCGTAACCAGTGGACGCCGCCTGGGATTGGCACGTCAGCTTGCGGCGCCGGGCTCACGCGCCGCCGCCCTGGTGGCGCGGGTGCGTGTGAACCGCATGTGGATCCATCTCTTCGGCGAAGGGTTGGTGGAAGCGTCGGATATTTGGGTCTTTCCGGTGGCAGGCCTTCTCACCCGGAACTGCTGGAATGGTTGGCCGCAAGATACCAGACCAATTGAAAGGTGAAGCCACTTCTGCGCTGCGTTCGCCAGCCGACGCGCTGAGGCTTCGCCAGCCACACTTGATTCGCTTTTCGAAGGGATGGTCAAACAGACGGGGCCGGGATTGCCCGCGAGAGCCAGGTCGTCGGACAAATACTGTTCATTGTTTGCCTTCGCTCTTCGGCGGCGTCACCCCGTTCGCGATCATGGTCCGCCGGATCTCCGCGAGCGTCTCTGGGGCGGGCTTGAAGTTGCCGGGGCGGTAGCCCTCCGCGATTAGCAGCGGCGTCCAGCCGAATTTGTTCGATCGGTTCCAGAGCTTGATGTCCGCACCGCGGCTCGCCAGGAGGGCGGCGACCCTGGGGGCGCTCCGGTAGGCGGCGCCGTGCATGGCCGTTTCGCCGTTGTCGTCCACCGCGTTCACGTCTGCGCCCAGCTCCAGCAGGTACTTCACGGCCTCGACCACCTCATCCGGGGTGGCGGCTTCCTCACCCGGCGCCAGGATGCCGATGCCGGCGGCGGCCAGCAGCGGAGGGCAATGGTCGGCGTTGGGGATCTTCGGGTCGGCACCCAGCTCCACCAGCAGGCGCATCAGGGGCAGATCGGCCGTGCGGGCAGCGAACAGAAACGGCGTGGTGCCCTTCTCGTTCAGCCTCCCGCGGCCGGACGCCCCACGTTCCAGCCGCGCGTTCACTTTCGCGCCGCGGGCGACCAGTTCCCGGACGAACTGCAGGCTGCTCATAGAGCCGGAGCCGATGGGTGAGGGGTCGCCCTCGGGGCCGTCGCCGCTCTCGGGCATCCTGACCCAGGTGAGTGCGTGGAGGGGCGTGAAGCCGGATCGCTGGTCGTTCGGGTCTGCCCCGGCTTTCAGCAGGTCCCCTGCCAACTCGAAGTGCGCGTTCTCCACTGCCAAAAGCAGCGGACTCATCCCCTTGCGCGGGTTCTTGCCACCGGTCCGCTGCGGCTGCATGGCTTCGCCGACATCAGCGCCGGCTTTCAGGAGAACCTGCACGACTTCCCGGCGACCCTCCCGCGCGGCGAAGTGGAGCGGCGTAAAGCCAGAATTCAGGGTGGTGCGGAACTCCGCCCCTCCCTGTATCAGCAGCTGCAAGACGTCGGCATGTCCCTCGGCGGCAGCCCAGAGCAGCGCGGTTTGCCCGTTGCGCTCCTTGGCATTCACGTCCGCTTTGCAGGCGAGCAGCGCCCGGACCGATCCCACCCGGCCGGTGCGCGCGGCAGTCATCAGCGCGGTTTCCCCACCCGGCAGCTGAGTGTTGGGGTCCGCCCCGGCTTGCAGCAGCAGTTCCACCAGATGGGTGTTGCCGGCGGTGCAGGCGAGTGAGAGCGGCTTCACCCCGTACCGGTTCGCCGCATTCACGTCAGCCCGCGCCGCGATCAACTGCCTTGCAGTCTTCAGGTCCTCATGGTGAGCTGCCCAGAGCAGTGCGGTCATCCCATCGGCCTGCGTCGCGTTCACGTCGGCGCCCTGCCTGAGAAGGGACTGGACGCGCAAACGGTCTTGCCGCTCCATCGCATCGGCGACCGGGGCCGCTCGCTGGCCGGCGGACGCCGGCGAAGACAGGATTAGGAGCGCTAGCAGAAGACAACAGCGGTTCATGTACCAATCCCGGGACCTAGATCGGAAGGGCCTCGAACAGCTCGTCCATCTTACCGTTGCTGTCTCCGAACTGGTCGAGGCGGACGCCCACCCGGTCCAGCAGAGTCAGGTGCAGGTTTGCCAGCGGAGTGGGCTGATCGTACCGGATGTGCCGCCCGCCCTTCATCCGGCCCGCGCCGCCGCCGGCGACGATGATTGGCAGATTCGTGTGGTCGTGGACGTTCGGGTTCCCCATCCCACTGCCATAGAGGAGGAGCGAATGGTCTAGCAGCGAGCCATTCCCTTCGCGCGTCGCCTTCAGGCGGTCGAGGAAGTAGGCGAAAAGCGAGACGTGGTGCTGGTTGATCCTCGCCATCCGGGCGATCTTGTGCGGGTCGTTGCCATGGTGCGTCAGCGGATGGTGCGGGTCAGGAACGCCGATCTCGGGGTATGTGCGGTTGCTCGTCTCCCTCGCCATCTGGAAGGTGATCACCCGGGTGATGTCCCCCTGCATCGCCAGCACCTGCAAGTCGAACATCAGCCGGACGTGGTCCGCGTACGTGGCGGGTACGCCCACGGGCCGGTCCAGGTCCGGCAGCGTGTCCTGCTTCGCGCTGGCCTCGGCTTTCTGGATACGCCGCTCGACCTCGCGGATGCTCTCCAGGTAGCCGCTCACCCGGGAGCGGTCGGCCGGCCCGAGCTCCCGCTTCAGACGGGAGAACTCACTGCTCACCGCATCGAGAAGACTGGCCCGCTTCTTCAGCGCGGCTTGCCGCTCGGCGGGGCCCCCGCCTTCACCGAACAGGCGCTCGAAGACAATGCGCGGATGGGCTTCTGCGGGGAGAGGCGTGGTGGGAGAGGACCAGGAGAGGCAGTTCTGGTACACGCAGGCGAAGCCGTTGTCGCACTGGCCGACTGTTGAGAGCAGGTCGATCGCTAGCTCCAGCGACGGCAGCGGGGTTTCCTTGCCCAGGTGCCGAGCGGCGATCTGGTCGACGGTCGTGCCGTTGAAGTAGTCGCTGCTCTCCGTGCGCTTGGCCTTCGCGGCGCTCAGGAAGGCGGAGTTGGAGGAGGAGTGCGTGCCCGGATACGCGTTCAGCAGTTCCAGGTTGCTGAGAACGGTGACGTGCTGCTTGACCGCCTCCAGCGGTGCAAGACTGGGCGAGAGCTGATCCAGCTGTGATCCGCCCGGCGGGGTCCACCGCCCGATGTCCGAGCCCATCGGCATGAAGACGAACCCCAGCCGACGGAGGCGTGCGGGAGCAGCCGGCGTGTCCGCCAGCGCCGTCGCCGCAGGAACCATCGCGTCGAGCAGCGGCAGCATCAGCGCCGCCCCGGCGCCGCGCAGCAATGTTCGGCGTGGCAAAGACCGCTTCGTAATGATCATTGTGTTTTCCTTAGGCGGAAAGGTGCGCTAATCGCGATTGCCTCAACCAGCGACGAGACACGGTAACCGTCCGCCTTCGCGTGGCGAACGATACTCCGGATTGCGGGCGCGTCCCGCTCGTCGATGACGCGGCCCAGTCCGAACATCAGCAGGTTCTCTGTTAGCGCGCGGACGAAGAGTTCCGGCCGTTTCCGCAGCGCCTGCTCCAAACCGGTCACCCCATCGAACCGGCTGCCGTCCGGGAGTCCGCCGCTCGCATCGATCGGACGGCCCCCCTCGACCTCACGCCAGCGTCCAATGGCGTCGAACCGCTCCAACGAGAAGCCGATCGGATCGATCACGTTGTGGCATCCCCGGCAGGCCGGGTTGTCTCGATGCGCGGCGAGCCGCTCGCGCCCGGTCAGGTTCACCGCCACGGTGTTGTCTTTCAGCGTCGGCACATCCGCCGGGGGGGGCGGCGGCGGCATCCCCAGCAGGTTTTCGAGGACCCACTTGCCCCGGAGCACCGGCGAGGTGCGCGTGGCGTAGGACGTCACCGTTAGGATGCTACCCTGCCGCAGCAGCCCGCCGCGCCTGTTGTCTCCTGCCATCGGGACGCGGCGGAAGCGACTACCGTAAACGTGCGGAATGCCGTAATGCTTCGCAAGCCGCTCGTTGAGAAAGGTGTAATCGGCAGTCAGCAGGTCCAGCACGCTGCGGTCCTCGCGCAGGACGCTTTCGAAAAAGAGCTCCGTCTCTGTGCGGAACGCCTGCCGCAGGTTGTCGTCGAAGTCCGGGAAGGCGCGCTGGTCCGGGCTGGCCGAATCCAGGTTGCGAAGGTGCAGCCACTGCGCGGCGAAGTTGGTCACCAGGGCACTCGCCCGGGAATCTGCCAGCATGCGCCGCACCTGCGCACTTAGCACCTCTGGCCGGCCGAGCTGCTTCCGCTCTGCCAGGGCCAGCAAAGCGTCGTCCGGTATGCTGCTCCACAGGAAGAACGACAACCGCGAGGCCAGCTCCACGTCGCTGACGGCATAGGCTGAGTTTGGCCCGACTCCCGCCGGGTCGCGCTCGATGTGGAACAGGAAGTTCGGCGACACTAGGACCGCACTTAGCGCCGACTCAATCCCGCCATCGAACGTGCCTTCGGCGCGTGCCTGGCGGTAGAAGCGCATTGGGGTCCGTAAATCCTCCGCGGTGACGGGCCGGCGGTAGGCCCGCCGTATCAGCCGGGACAGGATCAGACGCGCCCGCGCTTCCTCATCGGTGGCCTTTCCGGGCCCGACACCCGCCCCCTGACCCTTAGCCGTACCGGGGGACCCGACCCCCGAAAAGATCCGGCGGCGGCTGGGCGTGTCACCCGCCGCCTGCTCGCCGAACGGGCCGGTAATCGAGATCTGGTAGACGGCCGGCGAAAGGCGCGGATGGCGGTGCAAATTGAAGCGCGCCTGATAGGGCTGGCGCTTCGTTTCGACCAGCCCCGATGGCTTCTTCAAGAACGTCACGCCGAGCCGATGCGGCCCGGAGGTCACCTTGACCCGCTGCTTCAGATGGTGGTCGACCCGCGCGTGCCCCTCGTCGCCGCGCGGCGGGCGAACGGTAAACAGCCCCACCCGCTCGCGGTCCAGAAGCATTTCCAACTCGTGCGGCTCCCGCAGCCCTTCGACTTCTTCATTCCGGTCGCGGGTCAGGTGGACGGCGATCTCGTACTCTCCAGACAGTGGAAACGTGTACGGGATGAGCGCTCCGCCGCGCGTGCCGAGCGGCAGCCCGGGCACGTGCTCTTCTTGGGTGCGGTCGGCCGGAAGTCGGATGGTGTCCCCGCCGGGAGATCGCCCAGCCGTGCCCACCCCCAGGCGGCTGATCTTCTGCGCCGCGGAAACGTAGCGATCCATCAGCGTCGGCGAAAGATCGCTGACGGTCACGTTATCGAACCGGTTGCTGGAGGGATCGCCCGGCAGAAGGGTCGCCGTGTCGATTTCCAGCGCCAGCAGATCCCGGATGGCGTTCTTGTACTCGGTGGCGTTCAGCCGCCGGAAAGTCTCGGTGCGGCCCGGATCGGGATGCGCGGCGGCGGCACGGTCCAGCCTCATCTCCAGCCAGGAGGTCACGGCCTCATAGGTGCGCTCGTCCGGCCGCCTGGAATCGACGGGGGGCATCTGCCGAGCGCGAAGCTTCCGGACCACCTTCTCCCACACCACCGCTTGCCGTTCGATGGGCTGCTTGCTGAACACGTCGAGCGCCAGCCCCGAGGTCCTGTCCTTGCTGCTGTGGCAGCCGACACAGTACTCCGCAGTGAACTGCGCAAGCGCCACGGGCCGTGCCTGCGGGTCGCCAGGGTTCTTGCGGAGGGCGGTGGGCCGGCTTGGAAGGCGAGTTCCTCCACTTACGCCGGACGCCCCGACCAGACCACTGACTACCAGCACGAGCGACATCGATGTCCAGAATGGAGACGTGCGCATTCGCCTGCGACGTGGTCGAAGAGTGGGTGCGTCGTTCACTCGATCTCCAGAGGAGCTACTGATGCTCTAGAAGGACTGGCGGATTTCCATCAGTTACGTCTTGCCAGCCTGCGGTTCCTGCTCCGGTACCGGGACCATGCTGTTCTTCGATACCCGCGCCTCATTCTCATCGACCTGGGTGCCCCGCCACAGGAATACTCATCTCTCGATCATACCCGCTGCCAGCAGAAACTACCGCCCGGATACCCGTTGCGACACTTCTCGGCCGCAAACGAATCGCCCTGTTTTGACAAACGTTTGTCGCGTGACCCGTCGGGCGACGCATGAAAAGACGTCGTTTAGGTTCAGCGTCTGACGCGCTGAGGGCCTCATAGGTCGCGGGGGAGCCAGTGCAGCGGGGGCAGCGCTTCTAAGGCGCGCGGGCCGGAACTGTTGCTGTAGCCCTCGCGCTCCGTGAGCCAGAACCCGGATTCTCCGCCAGAAGTGCGTAAAATGATTGCACAAGCATTGGACCCGGGACCGCGAGTATCCGCCACCCCCGAAGATCGGAAAACCCGCCCATCTAGACCCGGCGGTGCTGGTCACGCCCCCGAAGGGGGCTGGCTTTCAAGAACATCGGGTCCAAAACACGCCTCGATGAGGATACGCCGTGAATAGTCGAACTTGGATCGTCCTCCTTGCGGCCCTCGTGACACTTGGCTCCGCGCGAGCTCAGGAGAGTCCGAACGTCCTGCCCCAGCCGGACGACAAGCCGGGTGCTCCCAGGAAGCCCATCAAGGTGTTCATCTTGATGGGGCAGTCAAACATGGTCGGAATGGGTGACCTCGGTCCAGACACGACCAAGGGCACGCTCACCTACCTGACGGGGACCGAGAGGAGGTTTCCATTTCTCGTGGACGGCGAAAAGTGGACCGAGCGGAAGGACGTCTACTACTACGACGCCCGTGTCAGGAAGGGGGCACCGCTCAGCCCGACCGCCAACAACGGCCGTAGCATCGGCCCGGAACTCGGGTTTGGGTTCGTGATGGGCCACGTGCTGGATGAGCCGGTTCTGGTGCTCAAGTCGTGCATCGGCAATCGCAGCCTTGGGTGGGACCTGCTTCCCCCGGGGAGCAAGCAGTACGTGTTCGAGGGCAGGACCTACCCCGGGTACAAGGAGACGCCGGACTGGTGGGTGGAAGGGCAGCCGAAGCGGGAAGTGAACTGGTACGCCGGAAAGCAGTACGACGACGATATGTCCAACGCCAAGGCAGCACTCAAGGACATTGCGGGGTGGTTTCCCGGCTACAAGGACCAGGGGTACGAAATTGCCGGGTTCGTCTGGTGGCAGGGCCACAAGGACACGGGTAACAAGGCCCACGCTGCGAAGTACGAAGAGAACCTGGAGCGGCTGATCGTGAGCCTGCGAAGAGACTACGATGCCCCGAAGGCGAGGTTCGTGCTAGCCACCGGCTGTGGAAATCCCGCGACGGAAGGTTCGGGGAAGCAAATCGCCGAAGCCCAACTTGCGATCGGCGACCCCAGGAAGTACGGGAGATTCAAGGGGAACGTGGAAGCCGTGGACACCCGCGACCTGTGGCGAGACGCCGGCCTGTCGCCCAAGAACCAGGGGTATCACTACAATCGCAATGCAGAGACGTTTCTGGAAACCGGACTGCAGCTCGGCTGGGCCATGGCGGGCCTCCTCAAAGCGGAGTGAATCCTCGCGGAGCACCGCGCCACACCCGCAGTACGTAACGGCGCCACACCGCCAGCTCCCCGCGCGAGATCGAAGCCTGACGGACCGTTAGCTGCGGTAGACCGTCAACTCGTAGATGGACCAATGGTACGTCGGGTTGACGCCCGTTTGCGTGATCCGGATCCACCGGGCAGTCTTCCGAGGAAAGGCGATGGTGGTGATGCCCAGCTGCCCGCGACCAGACGCAATGGGGGTGCTCCAGTTGAGCCCGTCATCCGAAAGGGTCACCTCGTAGGCTTGCGGGGAGTCCCACTGCGCCCAGGTGTTGTCCAGCACGATCCTGTCGAACGATTGGCGCCGTTTCATGTCGACCTGGAACCACTGACCCGGATACTGGGTTCGCGTCATGTCTCGCCAGCCGGTCCAGTGATCTCCGTCCAGCGCGTCTGCGGCCGGCACCTCAATCGGGATCTTGGCGCCGCTGAAGAGAAAGGTCCCGTCGGGAACCGAGGCCGTGGCAGTCCAATCGCGCTTTTCGAGCGCCACCCCCCGCCGCTCCGGGACGAGCGGGACCTTGGGGGACTCGAGGCGGAGGGCGCCCTGGCCCACGAAGCGCCAGGTACCCGCACCGACACCGAAGCGCAAGTAGCCCCCTTCGTCGCCCTCCCAAGTGACGTCCTCCGCGCCGGTGAGGAAGGCGTCCTTCCACACCGGTCTGCCATTGACCCGAATGGTCTCCAGCTTCGAGAAGGATGCGCGGGGCATCCCGACGACTGCCCGGGTGTTTGGGGGGACCGTAACCTCAAGTGCATACTCCGCCGCAGTCTTCCGGATCTTTACCTTCACGGGTCCCTTGATGGAAGGGACGACCACCTTCACGGAGGTCAGGAAGGCTTCCTTTGGGAGCACCTCGAAGGCCGCCCAGCCCGGCTCAGTGGGGCGGACGCCGGCGATGTCCTGCGAGAGAACCAGGGCTGGCGGGTTCCAGCCGTGGTTGAGCGACGAGGCGTCGTCAAAAGCGTTGATCCGCGAGGCCCACCACCGGTCGTAGTGCTCCCAGAGGGTGGTGAAGCTGGCCTGGATCATCGTCCGATAGCGGGTGGACATCCGGATCAGCGCCTGATCCTGACGCCCCATAGTGCAGAGGGCTTCGAACACCCAGCGGTCGAAGAAGCAGCTCGAGTTTTCGGTTCGAGAGAGCACATGGGTGTAGATCGCATCCCACTTGGCTGGATCGGCCAGACCCGCGTTGACGGCCATGGCATTGGCGCGGTCATCCGGGGCCGTCACATCCCCCGACTGGTAGTAGCTACCCTTCCAGAAGCGGGCATCGAATTCGGTTTTGATCGCCCGGCGACGGGCATCGATGATGGGAAGATCCGCCTCGTGACCGGTGGCCAGCGCCATCTTCCGAAGCGTGCCGAGGTCCTGGTAGAGGAAGCAGGTCTCGATGACGCTGGTGTCCTTGCTCTCCTTTCCCCAGTCAAACCAGGTGTTTCGATTGCCGCGCTGGTAGGTTTCCAGCAGGAAAGTCCGGGTCTGGTCATAGACCGCCGCAATCGAGGCCAGATCCCCGGTGTGCAGGTAGTAGAACCAGAGACCGTACTCGCCCAGGAATTCCAGATGCTGGCCCGGGTAGAACCTGGGTTGCAGCTTGCGCAGCACCAGGTCCCTAGCCAGGCGGTGTGAGGCGGAGTCGAAGACGTAGAAGCACTGGTTCAGTTCCGGCGTGCCGTCGCCCCAGAAGCCCACCCGCTCCCGATCGGGACAGTCGTAGAAGTGCTCGCGCATGCAGATGTAGGCGGTCCTCGCCGCCTTGCGCCAGAGGATGTTGAAATCCTCGTCGTTGCACTCGAACGAGCCGGCGAACTTGGTGTCGTATCCGGTCTCGCGGTACTTCACCGCTTTCACGGTCACCCCCGGCGGGATGGTATAGACGGCGCCCTCACCGCTGACCCAGTTCTTCGCCTCGTACGTCCGCTGCCCGGCCACGGTGGCGCAGCTCTCCGTCGGCGTCAGGTAGAGCACCAGGGGGTTGCTGGAGTTGAACTTGACCACGCGCCCCGGCGGCGCTTCCAGCTGGATCCACGGCTGGAAGTGACTGTTGTGGGGCAGAGTGCAGACGAGCTTCCAAGTTTTCTCCTCGGCGTGAGGGAGACGCTTGGAGAGGCGCACGTAATCCCGCAGGCCGTAGTCCCGGATCGGGCCGGGTATCGACCGGTCCGGCGGGGCGGCGGCGGCCACGGCCGTGAGCCCAAACAGCACGACGAAACAGGCCGGAGCGATTAACGGTGAATTCATGGACGCTGGTCTCGCGGCGGGCACGGGGCGTTCAGTCTCCCGTGGCATGCGTTCGCCAAGCCAGCCGAAGGAAACCTGCCGGGGTTGGTGAGCTAGCCCTGGATGGCGTGATCCCAGCGCTGTTCCGGAGGCAGTGCACGGTGGGTCACGAGTACGACGTGCGCTTCGTGGAACGGTGCCGGATCTGCGGGGAGCTGGAGGGGTCGGCGCTGATGGTGGAGGGCGGGACCGAGGACCTGACGCCGGGGATGGTGCAGGCGGAGTGTGGTCACTGGCGGAAACTGGCGGACCTTGAGGCTGGCCTGGAGTGTGGGGGCGCGATGCGGGGCACGCGGTGCGGATGGCGAGTGAGGCACCGGAGACGGCGAGGGACGGGGGGTTTTTCGACCTGGGGTCGGAGCCGGACCGGCCCTTGAACCCGCTGGCAGTGGTGGCGGGGGGCGAACCGCATGCGGCGGCGGAACTGGCACCGGTGACGGTGAGCGCGGGATTCGAGGAGCACCGGCGGGGGAAGCGGAGGGCGCGCCAGGCGGTGGGGAGCGGGGCGTAGCGAAGGGCCGGGGACGGGGCCGGCCACGGTTGGAGAGACGGTGCATCCGCTCAACCGGAGGCAGCGGGAGATTGCGGCGGCGGTGCGCGATGAGGTGCGCCGGCGCTACCCGCTCGGGATCATCCCGCCGATGGAGGGCGGGCGGCTGTTCCGGGAGCTGGCGGACCGGCTGTTGTGTCGGAGCGATCAGATCAGCGAGCTGCGCGCGGGATGGGAGCTGGCGGCACAGCCCGGTGGATGTGGTGCGGGCGGCGAAGGTGCGGACAAGCCGGGGGCCTTAAGCCGTCCAAAAGCGACCGGTGACGCGACGATTGGCTTCGATCCTTGTCCGCACACCCACACCGAGTGCCCTTGGCCACGCCGCCGGCGCTTGCGCGTAGGGAAATCGGGGGGCATCTCGTCGGTCTGAGCGGAGGCTTGCTAGGGATGCCGGATCGTCTGACCGCGGCTGGGCTCGACATTGGCCACCCGCTTGCCGTTGACCAGCAGCGCGGCGAAGGGCGCCGGCAGCCCGGTGGCCCCTGCACCAAGTTTCGGCACGTCCTGGACATGGAAGTGGAGATGGGCCTCGGAGCTGTTCCCACTGTTGCCGCACAGTCCCAGGAGTTGTCCGTGGCGGACCGCCGCGCCGGGCTTGACGGCCACCGAGCCTTGCTTCAGATGACACAGGACCGCAAACTCGCTGTGGCCCAGGTCGATTACGACGTGGTTTCCGTAGATCTGCGCGGTGTTCATGTTCCCAGGGTTGTTGTCCACGATTCCGTCGAGGGCGGTGATCACCTTGCCGGCCGCCGGCGCCAGGATCTTTTGCCCGAAGGCGTGGTAGTCCGAGTTCTGCCGTCCGGCCCCCCGGTGGGTCGAGAGGTTGCGGCGAACCACCAGGTCATAGGCGTGGCGCTGCTCACGATGGGCGACGTGGTAGTTCTCGGCAACGGTGGCGCCGCCCCAGAACACCCACCACTCCCCGTCCATGGGGAGCCGCAGGGAAGCGCGCAGCCGGTATCCCGCCCGCGGATCCGGTCCCGGGCCATCCGCTCGCGGGACGGGCTTCAGGGAAAGGCCGTCGATCCGCATCGCGGCATCGAACGAAACGGTGATCTCAAGGTCGCCGCTGCCGAGCGCGTGGAGCGCCTTGTATACCGCCCCGGAAGGCGACGGGATGATCTCCTCGCGCTTTCGCTCGCCGATCGGGCCATCTTTCTTGAACTGATCGAGGAGGGTTTTTAGGCTGGCCTCCGGTACGTCCGCCGCCATCCTCGGATCGAATCTGGCGACAACCGGCTTCGCGTCGGCGGCGCGGCATCGGTCGCCGACGGAGCGCCCCTGGCGCCGTACTGCTTCGACGTCCGGAGCGGCCGAAACCGTGCGGTTGCTCGCCAGGGCAGTCGTCGCACTCAGCAGCAGTCCACGGCGGGTGAGCACTTGTATCTCCTAGCTAGTTCTTGGGCTCGGCCTTCAGGTCGAACGTCTTCGGAAGGTCCCTCAGCAAGCTTTCGGCGAATGGTTCCCGAATCCTGCCAGGCGGGCTCTTCTTCGCTCCAACTGGTGATCGGGGCGTGCGGCTTCCTCATCCTGGATGAGTTGCCTCTGGTCACCGGTGCACTGCAAGGCATGGTTCCCGGAGCGCGGTGGGCGGCTGTTCCTCGAACTGGCGGACCGGCTGAAGTGCCGGGTGGACCAGATCAGCGAGCTGCGCGCGGGATGGTAGCTGGCCGCACAGCCCGGTGGATGTGGTGCGGGCGGCAAATGCCGCTGGTCCGGTCGGCACCTAGGAGCGATGGGCAAGCGAGAATACATACGCCATTTGCCGCCGAAGCAAACGCGCCGGTTGATGGTGCTTCCGCAGATCCGGTGAAGCTTTGTTGCCGGGGCAGCCTCTTTGCATCCAGAGTGCCGGCCGCCCTGCCCAATTGGGTACCTGCACCGCGATCGAGGTGGTTCGGATGGAGGTCCCGGGGCCGCCTTCCCTGCTATCATGGCTCGGCTCGGCGGGACGAAGCCGGCTGCCCAGCCATTGTTGAAGCCGGCCATCCGCCCTTCCGGCAAGGCGTGGCTCCGCGCTTGGCACACGCCCAAACACAGGCAAGACGATTCGGGGGACATTCGCCCATGGTGCGGCTCTTGGGATGGGTCTTCGCGTTGTTGCTGTCGACCGCGCCGTTGGCTGACGGCGCAACCACGGCGGACGTCGTGGTTTACGGCGCGACTCCGGGCGGCTTCTGCGCCGCCATCGCCGCCGCCCGTGAGGGAGCGTCCGTGGTGCTCCTTGAACCGACCGGCCACGTGGGCGCCATGTCCACGGGCGGGCTGAGCCACTGCGATTCCAACCAGATGGTCCGTGGCACCCTGATGGGACTCTTCGACGAGTGGCACACCCGCATCGTGAAGGACTACACCGACCGTGGCCTTGGCGCCCCGTACAACCCCACCGTGAAGGATCAGGCGCGTTGGGTCTTCGAGCCGCATGTGGCGATGCGGGTCACGAAGAGAATGCTCGAAGAAGCCGGGGTCAGGGTCCTCGTGAACGAGCGTCTCAATTCCCTGAAGAAGGACGGGCGCCGCATCACGGCTCTGGTCACGGCGGCGCATACCTTCAAGGCAAAGGTCTTCGTAGACGGCACCTACGAAGGCGATCTGATGGCGGAAGCCGGAGTCGACTGGACCATCGGCCGGGAAGGCCGAGCGGAGTACGGTGAGCCACTGGCGGGGAAGCGGTATCCGAAGCAGCGGATGGCGATCAACGGGTTGGACGATGAGGGCAAACCGTTACCCCTGGTCACCACCGTTGACGGCGGGGCTGCGGAGGCCGGCGACAGCAACGTCATGACCTACAGCTTCCGACTTTGCCTGACTGCGGACCCGAAGAATCGGGTACCAATGCCCAAACCGAACAGGTACGATCCGGCCCGCTTCGAGTTGATCAGGCGTTATCTGAAGGCTGGCGGCAACGTGAAGCAAGTCGGCTTTGATCTGTACCCGCTGCCGGGCGAGAAGCTCGACGGCAACAACTCCATTGGCGGGCAATTCTCCCTTGGACTCATCGGCGGGGGCAATGACTGGCACCGGGCAGACGCAGCGGGACGAAAGGCCATCTGGGAGGCCCACAAGCAGTACACCCTTGAGTTCTATGAATTCCTGACGACCGACCCCGCGCTACCCCAGGACGTGCGCAGCAAGTACGCCAGACTCGGGTTGTGCAAGGACGA
>JANPLG010000191.1:0-21141 GCA_031426395.1 Actinomycetes bacterium | reverse complement strand
CTCGCGGAGCGGCTCACGCTCGGTAGGGCGCTACTTGGGAACGACGCCGGCGTGGTGGGAGCCGCAGCGCTTGCCGCACTCCCGTGAGCGAATCCATGCTGCGCTGCTCCAGATGAAAAAAGACCCCATGCGGAGCATGGGGCCAGTTCAGAGCTTGGAAAGGAGTCAAATCCTTGTCCACCTATAGTATAGGCGCTTTCCGTCTTATGCTGCAGGCAATCAGTGGCTCTCTGTATGGCGTGCCCCTTGCGGAAGGCGGTTCGCGGATGGTCGATTGCCGATGGAGGAATGCGGGCCCACGGAAGGCGCGGTCAGCGAGAGCGGGTTATGCTGATCAGCGTTCACCGCCTTTCGGCTTGGGCCGAACGCCGACGTAGTGGACCAGGCGCCCACCATACGCGGCGTCCGAATGCGCCATCTCTCGCGTCACCCCTTTTCGGGTCTCACGAATAATGGTCCGGTAGGGGTCACCGCTGTAGCACCGTTCGCCGATGGAAAGCGTCATTTCGCTGTCCACCGCCGTGAACATGGGTGCCAGCTTTCCTGCGGTGGTCGTGTAGCAGAGGCCGCCCAGAATCTCCGTCCGACCGCCGGAAGAGGTATGGACGAGCGTTCCGCCCCTCTCGGTCTTCAGGCCGACGATCCGCACCGAGCCGCCGTCGTTGGTGATGTGCGTGCCCTCCGTCTCCTGATTGAGCTGCCACGCGTGGACCTTCTGACGTGTGAAGGTGAACGGCTGTGCAACCACATTCTCAATGAAGAGCGGCCCTGCTCCCAGGCGATTGCGGTATTCGTACAGTTCGCAGTCCCGCAGGATCACCGGGTGCGGAGAGTCGTTCTGAACGCCGTAGACCTTCTTCCATCCGAAGCCGCTACTCACGGAGTCGAGGGTGACCGGCCCGGAAAGCGTGGAGTCGAAGTGGAAATAGGGAGCGTTTTGGCTGTTCACCGGCTCTTCTGGAATGAGGTAGGAGAACATCCCGGTCAACCGGCGGAGCTTGCCGCGTAAGTGGACGGTCCGGCTGATTCGCCATGCACCCGTGGGGATGTAGACCGTGGTGGCACCGGAATCGATGGCGCGCTGCAGGCCATCGGTGATGTCCGCGCCTTCCTTGCGTTCCGCGCCGAACTGGAACGGACTTTTCCACGTGGCGGGGTCGTCCCAGGGGGTCGCCGGAAGACTCGCGGATGGGAGGGCCACTCGCTGGCCTGCCGGGAAGAGTGGTGGTGTCTGGAAGGAGGCAAACTCCTTCACCGTGGCCCCTGCGTGAGATCGTGCGGACCCCATTCCGCCAATCGCCCGTAGGAAGCCGAGGGTCTTCACGTCGCTTGCGAAGAGATCCGCGCCGTTTTCGATCGCAGGCAGGCCGCGCGCGTCACCGGTGCCAGGCAGGTTCGCCGAAAGCAGGACCATCTGCCCGGCCCGGTTCCGCACCACCGGTACCGATCCTGCACTGTTGAGGCCTTCAATGCTGACGCACTGTCCTTCGTTCAGAAGGCCGCACTCGCCCTGGTCCCTCAGTCTGAGGTTGCGGAAGGTCTGGCTATTGACCGACGCGCCGCACCGCACTCCGACGCGGAAGCCTTCGACCTCAACGTCGTCCACCAGGAGTGGCCCGTTCATGTCGTTGTAGGCGAGATCGAGTCCGCACACTCCCTTGCCGTCTCCGGAGCGGATGGTCACCCTACGGACCGCGCCCGTGTTATTGGAGAAGAAGCGGAGCCCTATCGCGCCGGGATTGTCCCGCCCGGTATCGAGGGTGAGGTCCTGGAAGGTGTTGGCAAACCAGTCGGCAGAGCCGTGCGGACCATGGTCCACCATTGCGGCGGGCGAGGCTGGGTTAGGGAACGCCCCATCCTTGAGCCGAATCACGGAACGACTCCGTCCCTGCCCCAGGAAGTGCGTGTGCCCGTAGAGGTGATTGCCCTGAGGATTGCGGAGCGGGACCTTCAGCGTTCGAGCGACCAGGTAGGTCCCCTGTGGGAAGTAGAGGGCGCGACGGGTGCCGGCCAGCTCATTGAGGGCACGCTGCAGGGCATCCGTGGCATCGGTCACCCCGTCCGAGGGTGCGGAATACGGGGGCCGCGTCACGTCCACCACGCCGGAATCGGCAGGGTACCGGTGGTTCTCCGCAGCGGGGACCCTGGCTGGGGCTTGACCCCTTCCTCCGGCTGACCCATTGGAAGCGAGCACCGAGGCAACGGCAAGAGCGAGCAGCAGTGCAGGACGCACGATGACCTCCTCAAGGGGCAAGCGAGGCATCGCAATGGAAGGCCCCGCTTGCCTTGTAACCAACGAGAGGGAGGTCCGTGACCCTCACTGATCCTTAAGATGTGTGACAAGCTCTCCGAGCGGCACCGTGGTCTGCGTGCTGGCGTCCAGATCCTTGAGACCGACCACTCCCTGCGCCACCTCGTCCTCACCCAGGATTACGGCGAGGCGGGCGTTCGCTTTGTTGGCCGCACGCATTTGCGCCTTCATGCTTCGACCGAGGTAATCCACCTGGGCGGGAATCCCAGCCTGACGCAGTTCGTTGAGCAGCTTGAGCCCAGGAACCCGCGCGCCGGGGCCGAGAGTCACCACGAACACGGGGCGCGCCGCCTCGTGCGGGAAGGCGACGCCGAGATTCTCGCAGGCGAGGAGGACGCGCTCAATGCCGCAGCCGAAACCGATGCCAGGAGTCGGATCGCCGCCGATCTGTTCGACCAGACCGTCGTAGCGCCCGCCGCCCAGGAGCGTTGCCTGCGCCCCGAGGGCGGTGTCGTGGATGATCTCGAAGCTGGTCTTGACGTAGTAGTCCAGTCCCCGCACCAGCCGCTTGTTGCGGACATACTCCACTCCCAGCGCATCGAGCGTCTCGCGCACGCCGGTGAAGTGCGTGGCGCAGCTCTCGCAGAGGTGGTCGGCGATGTCCGGCACCTCGCCCTCCAGCTTCGACCAGTCCTCCAGCTTGCAGTCGAGGATGCGTAGCGGATTGGTGTCGTACCGGCGCTGGCAGTTCTCGCACATCGTCTTGATCCGATCGGAGAGGGCGGCCTTCAGCGCCTCCCGATAGGCAGGACGGCACGCGGGGCAGCCGACGCTGTTGACTTCGGTCCGCTCCCCGGTGATGCCAACCTCCCGCAGGTAGGAAAGGCCGAGGGCGATGATCTCCGCGTCGAGCGCGGGGTCCTCGCTGCCCAGCGCCTCCACGCCCGTCTGGTGGTGCTGCCGGAGCCGGCCCGCCTGCACCGACTCGTGCCGGAAGTTCGGAGCGATGTAGAAGAGCTTGACCAGCGGACTCTCCTTCCCCAGGTGGTGCTCCACGTACGCGCGAAGGGTGGGTGCCGTGCCCTCCGGCCGCAGCGTGAGCGGCTCCGGCTCGCCGTCGTCCTCCCGGCGGCGGGTGGGAGTAACGGCGTACATCTCCTTGGAGACGATGTCTGTGTGCTCTCCGACGGAGCGAATGAAGAGGCTGGTCTCCTCGAACATGGGAGTGCGGATCTCCCCGTAGCCGAAGAGCGCGCAGGTGCGGCGGAAGACGCCTTCAACGTAGCGCCAGCGCGGCACATCGGCCGGCAGCACGTCCTTTGTTCCTCTGGGGGCCTGAAAAGGCATGGGTATCTCCGGGGCTAGAAGCAAGAGGCAAGAGTATTGGAAGGTGAGGCACGGGCAAACAAAAAACCGCGGCTACCCCTGGGGCACCGCGGTTTAAACTGGGTCCTCGCTCCCGCCAGACCCTCGTCTAGAGGCGGGCACCCCAACGCCGCGGCACACCGAGAGGGTGGCCGTGGGAATGATGGGAATGAGCGGAGTTGGGTTCGGTCAAAGTGGGAATCATCAAGCGTAAGTCTAGCATGGCAAGGAACAAACGCATAAGCTCCGACGCGCCGCAGAGTGCGGTCACCCGCGCCGCCTCACCATCCGCCAACTCATCTCCAAGCTTGGGATGCGCCATCGTTGCGCATCCGCCTCAGGGCGTTCGCTTTGCGGATTCGGTGGCTTTCCGGGTCGCGAGGAGCAGCTTCCGCCGGATCTCCGGAAGCGGCTTGAGGCTGAACGCGCGCTTGTAGATCAACGCCGCGCGACCCGGTTCATCATTCTCTTCATAAAACTGCGCAAGGCGAAGGAGAAGGTCGCTTGACGCCGGTGTCACCGCCAGGCGAGTTTCCAGATGGCCGATGTCACGCCTTAGATCGACGAATCGCCGGTGCTTCGCAAAGGTGCTTCGAGCCGCCTCCTTCTGGCCGAGTGCTTGCTGGCACTGCGCCAAGGGCAGGAGCACGTCCTTCCGGGCGGGATCGAGTGCGAGAGCCGACCGAAGCTCGCCTTCTGCTTCCAGAGCTTTGCCCGCCCGAAGCAAGCCTTCCCCCAGCGACGCGTGAGCCATGCTACTCTCCGGTGCGAGGGTGACGGCGGAGCGCAGATGTCCAAGGCCACTCTCGGTCTCAGCGGGAGAGGATGCACGTTCGCACAAATGGCGGCCAAGGAGGCGATGAGCGCTGGCGTTGCGGGGCTGAAGGCGAACGGCCTCTTCCAGCGTCCGCGTGGCCTTTTCCGCCTGGCCGCCCAGCGAGAGCATCGCCCCGTAGTCCGCCAGCAGTCCTCCATCGTCGGGGGCGAAGCTTGCGGCCCGCTCGAAAGCGGTGATTGCGTCGCTCGTCCGGGAGCCTGCTGCCAGGGCACGGGCGTACGCTCTCCAGGCTCGGGGCGACTCTGGCGCGCTTTCGGAGGCAAGGCGTCCCAGTTCAACTGCCGCCCGAAACTGCTTGAGGTCGACCATCGCGAGACATTGGGCGGCTTTGACCTCGGCGGAAGTCGGAAAGGTCCGCAGCGCCTCCTCGGCGAGCGTCATTGCTTCCTCGGGCCGACCCAATTGGACGGTGACGTCAATCAGTGCCGCGCGCGTAAGCTCCGACCCACCGGTAAGCTGGGCAACTCGCGAAATCACCTCGGCCGCTGGACCGTACTCGCCGGCCCGACGCAGACGCTCACCGACTAGCAGCAGTCTCTTGTCGTCGGCTCCGGGTGCCGTTGCCTCGCGGCGAAGCGCGGCTGGGTCGGTCACGGGCGGCAAGGGCGGCACTGGATGGTTGCAACCGGTCGCCGAGACCACGCCCAGGGCAAGCGCCGCAGTGTGCATCCCGCGCATGACGGAAGTCAGCGAGAAGGAATTCATCGCCAATCGATACCCTCACCCCGAAACTCATCGCGGCTCGGAGGTATGTTTCGCCGCAAAGCATAAACAAACGGCGACCGAGGCGCCATGACCCTAGACACCCACTCAATACGCTCAGCCGCGCTGCTTTTGATCCTCGCGATGCTCGGGACTGCCGGAGGATGCGACGGGCGGGCCAGCCGTCGCCCCCAAGGAACTGCCACACCGCGAGCCGCCACGGGGGTCACACCGCTGCAGTTCAGCGAACGTGGGGTCGAATCCGGCATCGACTTCATTCCGGACGGCGATTTCGGCACGCCCATGAACATCCTTGAAGTCACTGGGTACGGTGCCGGCTTCGTGGATTATGACAGCGACGGCTACCCGGACATCCTCTTGATGGGTCGCCCGCACTGCCGTCTCTACCGGAACCTGGGCGACGGGACTTTCGAGGACGTAACCAGGGCTGCCGGACTTCTCCTGACAGGCCACTGGATGGGCTGCGCTTCCGGAGATTTCGACCGGGACGGCCGTCCGGACTTGCTGCTCACCGGCTACCGAGCGGCAGCCTTGTTCCGCAATACTGGGGGGCACTTCGAGCGCTTACAGATCGAACTCCCGCCCGGACTCTGGTCCACCAGCGCGGCATTTCTCGACTACGACCGTGACGGCTGGCTCGATCTGTATCTGGGAGCCTACGTAGCGATCGGCGGGAAGTCGCCGCGCCTCTGCCCTACATCCGCAGTCGGGGTGAGCGCGAGTTGTCCGCCCACCCATTACGACGCGCAGCGTGGCAGGTTGCTTCGGAACATCGGCGGTCGGCGATTCGTGGACACCACGGAGGCTATGGGACTCTCGCGCTCTCACGGGAAAACCCTTGGCGTGGCCGTCTCCGATGTCGACGCGAATGGCTGGCCCGACCTCTACCTCGCCAATGACGGAATGCCCTGTGACCTCTTCATGAACCAGAAGGGGAAGTTTGTGGAGCGGGGGCTTGAGGCAGGCGTCGCGCTTGACCGCAGTGGCCTGGAGCAGGCCGGAATGGGCACGGATTGGGGAGACGTGGACGGCGACGGCCGGCTGGACCTGGTGGTCACAACTTTTCAGTCCGATCCCACGAGTCTCTATCTGAATCAAGGGTCCACTCACTTCCGCGAGGATGCGCAGCGCCTGGGAATCGGCGATGCCACCGTCAACACGCTTGGGTTCGGAATTCGCTTCGCGGATGTCGACCTGGATGGAAGGCTGGACCTCTTCATCGCCAACGGTCACGTCCAGGACGTGGTGCAGAAGATCGATGCAAGCGTCAGTTTCCAGCAGCCGTGCCAGCTCTTCCAATCGAACGGGGAGACGTTTGTCGAGGCAGACAGCAAGGGGACGGGAGTTCTGCGCGACCCAATCGTTGGGAGGGCCGTGGCCGCGGCGGACTATGACCGTGACGGGGACATCGACTTCCTGGTGAGCAACCTCATCGGCAGGCCCCGCCTCTTCCGAAACGACACTCGCACGGCAAATCATTGGATTTCGGTTGAAGTGCGCGGTCGCCGGTCGCCCCCTGACGGCACGGGCGCCAGAGTCCGCCTGACAGCGGGAGGCGTGAGCCAGGTGCGGGAGGTCGGCTCAGGCGGCAGCTACCTGGCGTGCCATGATCCGCGGGTGCTCTTCGGAATAGGAACTGCGCGCCAGGTGGACGCGGTGGAGATCACGTGGCCGACCGGACGGCGGGAACGGTGGCGGCCCACGGCGGTGAACAAGACGCTTCGATGCATCGAAGGAAGCGGCGAGCCACTTGGCATTGCGGTGTCAGAGACGCGCAGAGGAAACTGAGCATCTCGGATGCGAAGGTTACCTGTCGCCGACGGACTTGCGGGGTTTCCAGACCCGGGGCAGGATGCATCCGCACGGTGTTCAACCTAGTTGCTGATGGTGCGGAGCCGCATCACGCAATCACTTAACGAGGAGAGAATCCCTTGACCAGACTCAAGATTTTCGGTGCGGTACTGTCCCTCGCGACCGTAGGGATGTTGACCACGGGCTGTGGCGGCAACCCCCAGAGCACCACCACCAACGCACCGGCGGGAATGTCACCGCAGAATTACAGCGGTGGCAGCAATGGCCCCGGCGGCGGAGGTCGCCCAAGCCAGTCCGGTCCCGGCGCAAATGCCCCGGGTGTCCGATAATCCCCGGCAGGGCGTCGGACGCATCGATACTTTGATGAGCGCAACCGCGCGGAGCCGCAAATCCCGGCATCCGCGCGGTCGGCGCATTCCTGGGGGCACCGGGAGGCGGCCGAGCTACGTAGTATCCGCGTACGTCTCATCGTCACCGAAGGCGACCCCTTTACGCCGGACCCATCACACTTGAACGCATCTGCGCTACGGCCTGCCCGGCTGCTCCTGCCCCTTCTGGCACTGCCATTTCTGGCGCACACGGCCGGATGCCTCAAGTCCGGCGGGAACTCCCCCTCGCCGCAATCACCAGCCGTGGCCGCATCCGCCGATCCCTTCCGTGACGTCACCGCTGCGTCCGGGATCAACTACCGCTCCGAGCCGGAGAAGCGCCCCTTCCGTATTCTCGAGTCGGTGGGTTCAGGATGCGGCTTTCTAGACGCGGACGGAGATGGGAATCTCGACGTCATCCTGGTGGGCAGACCCCAGTGCGCGATCTACCGGAACCTGGGTGATGGCAAGTTCCAGGACGTGACTCGGGAGGCCGGGCTCACCGCCCAAGGCACATGGATCAACTGCGCGGCCGCCGACTACGACCGCGATGGCGATCTTGACCTGATGCTAGTGGGTTATGAGCGTGCCGCGCTCTACCGCAATGACGGTAAGGGCGCCTTCACGGACGTGTCTAAAGCGGCGGGCATCAAGAGTGACGGTTGGAACAGCACGGCGGCGTTCGCGGACCTGGACCGGGACGGCCACGTGGACCTCTGGGTGGGTCGCTACATCAAGTTCGGACCCAAGCACCTGCAGTACTGCACGCTGCACGAAAACGGAGCGCAAACCTCGTGTCGCCCCTTTGACTACGACCCCGAACTGGGCCGGTGCTATCGGAACCGCGGCGATGCGACCTTTGAGGATGTCACGAAGAGGTGGGGCCTGGACAAAGCGCAGGGAAAGAACCTGGGCGTGCTGGTCGCTGACTTCAACAACGATCGCTGGCCGGACCTCTTCCTAGCCAACGACGAGGTGCCCTCGGAGTTGTTTGTAAATCAAGGCGGGAAGCGGTTCGAGGACCGGGCAGTGAGCTTGGGTGTCGCCTATTGCGGAGATGGCACCATCCCGGGCGGGATGGGCGTGGATTGGGGCGACTACGACCGCGATGGCTGGCTCGACCTCATCGTCGGCACCTACGAGAGCGAGACCAAGAGCCTGTTCCGAAACTTGGAAGGTGGCAGCTTCGAGTGGGCCACACCCGCCAGCGGCATGCTCGGTCCCACCCTCGACTCGGTGGTGTGGGGTTCGCTGCTCTTCGACTACAACCGCGATGGTGCACTGGACGTCATCTGGGTCAACGGTCATGTGATGGACAACGTCGCCGCGATCCGCGCAACGTCCCGGTACCTGCAGCCAACCCAACTCTTCAGCGGGGATGGCAAGGGGGCTTTTAAGCCCGTGACCAGCGCCACCCTTGCGGTCCCGCAATCCGCGCGCGGCGCCGCGTGCGGAGACTTCGATAACGATGGCGATCTGGACCTGCTGATCCTTGAAATGGAGAAGGGGGCGCGCCTCCTGCGGAATGAATCGACGGGTCATTGGGCCGCCTTCTCGCTGACCGGCACGAAGAGCAACCGGGATGCTATCGGAGCACGGGTGCGCGTCAAAGCCGGGGGCGTGGTCCAGACCGCAGAGCTCCAGATCACGCGCAGCTACGCGGCCATCTGTGATCCCAGGGTCTACTTCGGCCTTGGTGCAGCGGATCGCATTGACGAAGTCGAGATAACCTGGCCCTCGGGGACCAAGCAGATCCTGAGGTCGGTCCCCATCGATGCAGTGACCCGCGTGACGGAGGGCAAGTAACGTGCGCGGGAGGATCCTGCCATTAGCAGCGGCTGCGGTAGCGGCGTGCGTGGCCGGCGCGGCAATCTGGAGCCTCACCCGCCCGGTCCCTCCAGAGCGCGCCACGCGCGAGCAACTTGCGGAGAGGCTTGCCCAGCAGCCCTCCGGACCTCCTGAAATCGCCTACTGGTACGCGCGGCGCAGCCTGGATGGCGGCGATGTCCGCTCGGCTGAGCGGGCGCTCCTGGAGCTGAACGCGGCGCAGCCGGACTATATCCCCGCCGTCACGGAGTTAGGGAAGCTCTACCTGGCACAGGGCCGGGTGGACCAGGCGTTTCCGCTGCTCAAGTCGGCGGTTGGCCGAGACCCTGGCAGTCTCGAGCCCCGCATCGCCCTCGCCCAGCTCTACCGATCCCAGGGTGCCCATCACCGGAGCATCGCCGTGCTCAAAGAGGGGATGGCGGTCCAGTCGGGCAACGCGCGGGCAGCCTATGAGCTGGCTGCGGCCCATGCCTCGGCACAGCAGCTCTCCGAGGCGGAGCAGGTGCTTCGACAGGCGCTTGCGGCCAACCCCGCAGACCCCCAGATTCTGATCGCGCTGGGGAGGGTGCTTCGGCTCCGCGGCAACAACACCGAAGCGGAGACGTTCATCGGCAAGGCGCTAGAGCTCGCGCCAAAGGATATCCGGGGCCGGCTGGAACGGGCCCGCCTCCTGTGGCTGGGGGACGTCGGCAGTCGAGAGCAAGCCCTGACCTTGCTGGCCGCGCTTTCCAAGGAGGCTCCTGATGACGCCGCGGTCCTTCTGGAGACGGGGAAGGCTGCGTCAAAGCTTCGACGGTATCCGGAGGCCGTTACGGTATTGCAGAAAGTGGTGAGCCTGGAACAAGAGAACCAGGAGGCCTACTTCCTGCTTGCCGGTGCTTACCGGAACCTGCGCCAGGAGCAGCAGGCACGTCATGCTTCCGCCACGTTCGAGCGACTGCGTACCTACAAGGCGCAACTGCAGGATCTTGGGGCGCGGCTCGGCGCTCACCCGGAGAGCGTCGATCTGCGGCTGCGCATAGCGGAGGTGCATCACCGGAACGGATACGCTGACCGCGCCCTCCAGTCCGTTCGCATCGCGCTGCAGTACGCCCCGAGCAACATCGCCGCCCGTCAGAAACTCGCGCAGCTTGAGGCCGTGACGAACGGGACAAGCCAGGTTTCTTCTCCTGCGGGAACCGCTGGTGGCACCACTCCCTAGGCGCTGGATACTGGTGTGGCTTAAAGGGGTGGTCGCAATGGCCGTCGGCGCATCCTTGCTTGCCGCCTGCGATCAGCCTCCCCGCGGGGGAGGCAGCACGGCCCCTCAAGTACCGCCATCAACCGCTCCGGCCTGGCAGGCACAGTTCCAGGACGTTGCTCAAGAGGTCGGCATTATGGCGAGGCTGCGGCCCATGGGTAGCTCGCCGCACACCATCCTTGAGACCGCCAACGGTGGATGCGCCTTCCTTGACTTCGACAGCGATGACCACCTTGACGCGCTGGTAGTGGGTCAGCCTGGGTGTCACCTCTACCGCAACGACGGCAGGGGCAGGTTTCGCGATGTCACCCGAACGTCCGGGCTCAGCCGTGAGGGCCGGTGGATGGGCTGCGCCGTAGCCGACTACGACAACGACGGCGATCCCGACCTGCTGCTGACCGGGTACCGCTGCCTCGCCTTCTTCCGCAACGACGGCGGCCGCTTCACCGAGATTACCCGTAAAGCCGGTTTCCAGACCGATCTGTGGACCACGAGCGCCGCTTTTGCGGATGTGAACGGTGACGGACTCCTGGACCTCTACATCGGAGCCTATCTGGCCTACCGTCGGGGCACAGACGACCTCTGTCGCGTGGGGCCGATCCGATCCGCCTGCGGGCCAGAGCATTACTCCGCCGAAAGGGGACTGCTCTACTTGCAGCATCCCGGAGGTTTCCGGGACGCCACCTCTGCGTGGGGACTTCGGAATGCGGCTGGCAAGACGTGGGGCGTCACCTTCGCGGACTACGATGCGGACGGCTGGATGGACCTCTACCTGGCGAACGATATGGAACCGGCCAACCTCTATCGCAACGTCAAGGGTAAGCGCTTTGCGGAAGTCGGGCTTGCCAGTGGCACCGCCTATGACGCCAGCGGCAACGTGCAAGGCGGAATGGGAGTCGACTGGGGCGACACCGATGGCGACGGTCGGCAGGATCTCCTCGTCACGACCTATGTCCAGCAGGCAAAGGCGCTGTACCGGAATCTTGGGGGCGGTCAGTTCGAGGAGAGCAGCGAACAGGCAGGGATTGGCCTGCCCACACGCCCGTACGTGGGATTCGGATGCGGGCTGGTGGACTTCGACCACGACGGTTGGCTGGACCTGTTCATCGCCAACGGCCATGTGCGCGACAACATCCAGGGCTTCGACCGTGCCCAGCAGTTTCGCCAGCCAATGCAACTCTTGGCAAACAACCGCGACGGTACCTTCCGGGACGTCTCGTCCGAATCCGGCAGTCCCTTCCGCGAACTGCTGGTGGGGCGCGGAACGGCGTTCGGGGATTATGACCGGGACGGTGACATCGACATCCTGGTCGTGGACCTCGACGGGCCGGTGCGGCTCCTGCAGAACCAGGTGGCGGTAGGTGCCTCAGTCGCGCTGCGGCTCATCGGGACGAGAAGCAACCGGGACGCCGTAGGTGCCACGGCAACGGCGCGAACCGGGGGGAGAACGGTTGTCCTGCATCGTTCCGCAGGCAAAGGCGTCCTTTCCGCAAGCGATGCCGCGCTTCACCTTGGACTTGGCACGTCGCCCGCACTTGAGGACCTTCGGGTGCGGTGGCCGGATGGCTCCATCAGCCGCCACGGAGCCGTGCAGGGAGGGGCGGATCTGACGCTTCGGCAACCTTAAGCAAATCTTTAGCACCTTAGCTATAGCAAAATTTATCTAAGGCAGGAACCACCCATCCCGGTGGTCGATATTCATCCAAGAGGGTAGGTCTCGAAACAGTTCGTGCCCCGCCCTCTGCCACCATGGTGGTGGCTCTCACTCTAAGGAGAGAACGGAATGTCAAGAACAATCCGGAAGAGAACCGGAAAGCTTCTGGGCTTTACGTTGATTGAACTGCTGGTAGTCATCGCCATCATCGCTATCTTGGCAGCGATCCTGTTCCCGGTTTTCGCACAGGCGCGAGAAGCGGCGCGGGCCACCAGCTGTCGCAGCAACCTCAAGCAGTTCGGCAACGCCTTCGCCATGTACCGCTCGGACTATGACGGCCGGTTCCCGTTTGGGGGCTGGTTTGGTGCAAACGGCGGCAACCCGAGTGTTGACACCACGAATGAGTGGCACCAGGCGGTCTACCCGTATGTGAAGAACGCGGGCGTCTACAAGTGCCCGAGCAGCACCGACGACATGAAGGACCCGCGGCCGTGGCCCGGTGATCACTGGCGATACTCAGCCACGGACTACCTGTACAACAACAACCTGGCGGCCAACCGGTTGGGCGTGAATGAGTCGGTCGTCTCCGCGCCGGCTGATTGCATCCAGCTCATAGAGGGACACAACGACTGGGGCAGGGACCATCCCTGCACCACCCCCTTCACCGGGAACGTCATACAGCCGAAGAGCATCTGGTGTGCCGAATACACTACTTTCGGTAACATCTCGAGTTGGACGACGGGCGGTGCGTGGGGCGGTGGCCGCAATTGGGGCCTGCCGCGACACCAGAATGGGGCGAACATCCTGTTCACGGACGGCCACGTCAAGACCACCACCTCGATTGAGGCTAATACCGGACTCCAGTCCCGCCAAAAGATGGAGTCGCGAATGCCGTTCCGCCGCCACATGAGCCCGGACCAGAGTGGCGGAACCTGGGGTGCCTTCGAATAGGTTGAGACCTTCGCCGGGCACCGTAGGCTAACTGACTACGTAGTACCGGATGAACCGGGGCGCGCCTTACCGGCGCGCCCCATTTTCATTGGCGGGCGATTTCGGGCGGTATTCCCCCGAAACTCCTCTTGAGGCAGCAGTAGAACTCATGAGTGGTGCTTACGTGTCATCGACGACGTTGCCTCGGAAGGAAGAGGCAACTGGCCGTCGCAGGTTAGGGAAGCTCCCTCTCCTCCTGATCGTGGGAGTACTGTTGGTTGCTGTCGCCATGGGTGTCCGCTTCTCTCCATGGGCGCGTGAGGGACAGCTCAAGCGGGCCAGCCTGCCGGTGCTGGAGACATGGGCCGCGAAGAGTCCGAACGATCCGCAGGTCCACTACTATCTCGGGACCCAGCTTTTCAACTCGGGTGATGCACCCGGCGCGCTGACCGCCTTTGAACGGGCCTGCGCGCTGAACCCCCGTTACGCACAGGCGCACATTGGGGTTGCGGCGGTGAGGAAAGAGGGCGGCGATATGCGCGGAGCACACGAGGCCGCCCAACGGGCCCTGGCGTTGGAACCAAAGTCGTCCGACGCCCAGTTCCTGGTTGCACTTACCTTGTACTACCAGTCGCCGAAAGCTGCACGCCTGGAGTTCCAGAAGGCCGTCCGCCTCGACCCCAAGCGGGCGGAGGCGTGGTACTGGCTCGGGATGTCAGAATCGGCGCTGCAGCAGACGGCGGATGCCATCCCGGCAATGGAGCGGGCCGTGGCGTTGGATCCTGGAAATGCCCTCTATCAGCGCGAATTGGGCAGAAACCTGATTGACGTGAACCGTTTCGAGCCTGCTCGCGCTGCCCTTGAGAAGGCGGTAGCAGCTTCGCCCGAGGACGCCCAGAACCTCTACTACCTGGCGAAGTCAATCCATGTGAGTCCCAGGGGTAAGGAAGATCTCCCCCGCGCGGAGACTCTGTACCGGGATTGCCTGAAGCACTTGTGGGGTGCGGAGCCGATCAATCCCGTGAGTATCTGCGTGACTCAGACCGACCTCGCGGACATCCTGCTTCAGACGAGCCGGGTCCCCGAAGCGGTCAGGTTACTGGAGCAGGCTTACCAGCTCAATCCAAAGAACCTGGCCACGCTCTACAAGCTGGGCACCGCCAGCCGCCGTGCTGGGAAGGAAGCCCGTGCCCAAGCGCTGCTTGCCAGGTTCGATCGCGAAGATCGCATCCAGACGGAAGTTGCCAGCCTCACGGAGCGCGTAAAGCAGGACTCGAAGAACCCGTCCCTCCGCCTGCGGATGGCCAGGGCGTTCGCTGAGTCCGGTGATTTGGCCCGAGCCATCAACCAGTGCCAGGTGGCTCTCTACATGCAGCCCAACCTGAAGGAAGGCGAGGCGCTTCTCCGCAGCTATGAGCGCCGTCTCGCCGCGCAACAGGGCGCATCGGCTAAGCCGGGAGCGGGGCAGTTGGTCGACACTCACCCTCCGCACTAGCGTACGACTTTCAGCATTTCAGTAAGAAGGCGAAGTGGCGAGAACCCGCACCCGATTTGTCTGCCAGAAGTGCGGTTCCGAGGCGGCGCGCTGGCTGGGCCGCTGCCCTGATTGCGCCGAGTGGAACAGCATGGTGGAGGAGATGGCTCCCCCACCCCGCACCACCACCGGACCTTCCATGCCGCAGGGTGCGCCCCAGCCCATTGAGGACGTCTCCATGGAGACGTGGTCCCGCACCCCCTCCGGCATCGCGGAGTTCGACCGCGTCCTGGGAGGCGGCGTGGTGCCCGGCTCCCTCGTCCTCATCGGCGGCGATCCCGGCATCGGGAAGTCGACCCTCCTCATGCAGGCGTGCGCCAACCTCGCGCGGACGGGCCGGACGCTCTACGTCACGGGTGAGGAATCGGCGCAGCAGGTGCGGATGCGCGCGGACCGCCTCGACGCCGTGGTGCCCGACCTCTACCTCGGCGCCGAGACCGACATCGACATCATCGAGGCGCATGCCCAGAAGCTGAAGCCGCGCTACCTGATCATCGACTCCATCCAGACGGTCCATGACCCCTCCGGCACCTCGGCACCCGGAACCGTCAGCCAGGTCCGCGCCTGCTGCGCCCGGCTGATGCGGCTCGCGAAGACCACGCAGGTAACGGTATTCCTAGTCGGCCACGTCACCAAGGAAGGCACGCTGGCCGGCCCGCGCGTGCTGGAGCACATGGTGGACACGGTCCTCTACTTTGAGGGCGACCGCTTCCAGTCCTACCGGATCCTGCGCGCCGTGAAGAACCGCTTCGGCTCCACGGATGAGATCGGGCTGTTCGAAATGGGCGACACTGGCCTCCGTGAGGTCGTCGGCGCCAGCGAGCTCTTCCTTTCCCAACGGCCAGAGCATGGCGCGGGCAGTGCGGTCGTCGCGATCATTGAGGGGACGCGGCCGCTGCTGGTGGAGGTTCAGGCGCTGGTCACCCGCTCATTCCTGAGCTCACCGCGGCGGACCACCACCGGCATCGACTTCAACCGAGCGGCGATGATCCTGGCGGTCCTGGAGAAGCGATGCGGCCTGCGGATGGCGGACAAGGATGTCTTCGTGAACGTGGCCGGCGGGCTGAAGGTGGTGGAGCCGGCGGTCGATCTCGGGATCGCGGTCGCCCTGGCCAGCAGCTACCGGGAGCGGCCCGTGGACCAGCGGCTGGTGGTGACCGGCGAGGTCGGCCTGGCCGGCGAGACGCGCAGCGTGCACCAGACCGACCGCCGCCTCCGCGAGGCGCTCCGCATGGGCTTCAAGCGGGCCCTCGTTCCCGGCCCCCGCCCGCGCGCCGGCGACGATCTCCGCGGCCTGGAGATCCATGAGGCAAGGACGGTGCGTGAAGCGATCGACGCCGCGCTGGTAACCGGCCCAGCGCCTGCGGAAGAGGATGACGTCTTCGCCGACTTCACCCCCGACTGAAGCGCCTTCCAATTGAGGACGACCTGTCTGGACAGTGGGAACGACCCTGAAAAGTCCGTGCTTGACCCGAAGCCCGCTTTTCGCCCGGAGATTCACGGCCGCCGGATCATGACTGGCCGAGTGGTTCAACTCGTGCCGACAAGAATCTCCCCCAGAATTGGGGGCCGGGGGGCCATCCTCCGCCCACCATCCCATCCAGGCAAGAGGTCGCCCTGTTGCGCGAGATTCACCCGAGACGCTCTCACCATCCATTTGGACCGGACCGCACGCGCACACTGGCGCAATGCCGCAGATCGTGCGGAGCAATTGCCCAACAGGGCCATTTATGGTCCTTCCCCAAGGACAGTCCGCGTCCTTCAGGGCCGGGCGTGCCGGAGAAGTACCCGCCTGCCAAGGTGCAGGAAGGCCTCAAGCCAGATCGCACTTACCGCGGCCCGCATTCGCGCTAGGCAGAGTGGTGTCGTAACGGTCCGCCGTGAAGCGGAAACACCTGGAGCCTAATCAATTCGGAGGTCACCCGGCCCCCCGTTGTGCGTATGGATTCCGTGATGGCCTTCGGCGCATTGGGCGTAACGCCGCCCCGGTGACGCGCCTCTAAAGACAGAGCGGGACTTCAGGAAACGGCAGGGGGTGACGGTGCGGATCAGACAGGGCCTCGGCCCAGCATTCTTGGTGCTTCTCCCCTTCGCGTGGGCGTGCACTACGGCAGCAGGGAGCGCCTTGGCCGATGAGCAGGCGCTGGATCAGCAGCCGCAGGGCCAGCAGGTCAAGCCGCTGCTTGAGCAGGTCCGAAAGCCGCTCCGCCTCAACCTGCAGGGCCTGCGCCTCGTCCACCCACAGGGCTTGCGCCTCGTCCAGCCACAAGTTCAGGTGGTGAACGACGGCCCCATCTCCGTCATTCAGCCGACCCCCGGCCCCGTTGCGCCCACCCTCACCCTGGAACTGAAGGACGTCACCCTTCGGGAGGCCGCTGCGGCCCTCGCAAAGGCCACCGGCCTGACGCTCACCGTCCCGCCCGCCATCTCATCGCCAGGTGGCGTCATCACCGTCACCGACGCGGGTCTGCTCGCATTCGATGAGGCACGGAAGGCCAGCTTCAACTGGAAGGACACCCCCGTCTCGGATGCACTCCGTGACTACTGCCGGGCCTTCGCTTGCTCGCTCACGCGTGACTACCGGGGCGGCCTCGGCGTCAGTCCGTTCCCCTCTCCTGTAGGTCCGGTGGCCAAAGTACCGGGGTTCGCCCTTGGGGTTGGCCGGATCACTTTCTCGGACTACCGCACGTCCGGTGATGAGGTGGCGGACCCCGCCCCCCGGCGCAGCCTCGGGCTTCAACTGCAAATCCGCGCGGAAGGTGTCGACCCCGCAACCCTCCTCGGACTGGAAAATGTGCGGGTGCTGGACCAGGACAGCCGCGACGTGCTGGACGTGCAGACCCAGGTGGCCGCGGGCGGAGCCGGCGGACGGACGCAGCCGACCGCTTTCCCGGACGAGCGCTCCCAAAGCTTCTCCTTCGACTGGCCCTACCCTGCACCGCGCCGCCTCAAGCGGATCGAGGGGGACCTGATCGTGGCTCGCTCCATCAAGCGCGGCCAACTGGAGATGGTCATTCCCCCGCCCAGCGAGCTGACCATCATCCAGGCCGGCGATGCGCAGATCCAGTTCGTGCAGGTGAACAACAACCTCTCGAACTTCCAGCTCTCGCTCCAGGTGGTCCAGCCACCTACGCTCGATCTGCAGGCCTCCAACGGTTCCTCGGCGGTTCGCCTGCTCCTTGAAGACGGCACCACCGTGCCCGCCACCGCCTCCATCAACTACTGGAACGCGCAGGACGGCTGGACCAGCGGTTATGCCTCGGTCAATGCGCAGAACCTCAAGTCGAAGCCGGTCAAGCTCATCTGGAGCGTGGTCACCAAATCCGAGCAGATGCGGCGCTACCATTTCCGCCTGGACAATTACCCCGCCATCCTCGACGAAAGTCCCGCACCCAAGACCCCAGCTCCGGTGCTAAAGCCGAAACCACTCAGCAAAGGTGCCGCGCAGCCACCTGCCATCCCCAGCGCAAGCCCTGCTCCGCGAAAGACGGCCGCTCCCATTCCAGCGCGAGGACGCAACTCGTGAGGGCAAGCCGTGCCGCATGGATCGGCAGTCTCGCGTGCGCCGCAATGGTGGGCTGCATCGTTCCAGCGCCTGCCCTGGCCGCGCCCAGGGTGACGCTCAAGCTGGAGGGCAGCACGCTTCACGGCACCCTCAAGGAGTTGCAGCGCCAGACCGGGATGCAGTTCCGCAGCCAGGACGGCGCGGGCGACGAGGAGTTCAAAGAGCCGATCGGTGCCCGCAAGGCGCGCTTCGAGTGGAAGGGGACGCCGCTGGGGGTGGTGATCCGCGATGTCTGCGGCGCATACGGCCTCACCGCCTCCGCCATGGGTGATAGCGGGTTCTGGTTCCAACCCGGCCTCGTGGCCAAGCGAAACGAGGTTCTGAAGGACGGCATCGCCTTCTCCGTCTCCAGCGTCACCCAGTCGGAGACGCGACAGATCATCCCCGGCCAGCCGAAGCCGCGCATTCAGCGGAACCTCTCCATGCGCTTGGTCTGCCGAGCGGAGAACGGTGATGGCGATGTCATCGGCCCCCTCACCCGCCTCCAAATCACGGACGTGGCCGGTAAGACGGTCGACCTGCCAAGCGGCAACGTCAACGACGGCGGTTACGGCCTGCCGGACGAGCGGTCACGCTCCGTCTCTCTTCCGTGGCAAGGCGAGCTTCCCAAGCGCCTGCTCCGGCTGGAGGGCGAGCTGACCCTGTTCAACCAGGTACAGGAGCACCGCTTCAGCTACCCCCTTGGCGCGGGGCTGCCACCCGCATCCCAGTCTGGGCCGGTCCGCGCTGAGGTGACCCAAATCCGACAGGAGGGCCGCCAGACCCGTGCCAGCTTCAAGCTGAGCTGGCCCAAGGACACGGAAGTCGCGGTCTATGGTAGCTCCGCCGTGCGCGTTCTGCTGAAATTCGAAACGGGACGGACGGAGCGCGTCTATTCCTCCATTCAGCAAGCGGAAGAGGCGGGACAGCGGACCGCGAAGTTCGACCTCAACGCCTCCCACGAAAAGCTGCCGATAGCATTGGAGATCCTGGTCCCCAGCCGCACCGCCAACGGCCGGAAGGTTGCGTTCACGCTGGAGAACCTTACCCTCCCCTTCGGCAAACCGTTCACGCCGAGGCTCCAGCCGCTCGCCATGAAGGCTCGCGACCAGCGCTTCACCCGCAGGCCCGGCGGTCGCGGCATCCCCGGCCTGCTGTATGATAGCTCCGGCGGCACCGTCCTCGTTCCCTCGCCGGGAGCGGTCGCGGAGCCGGACACGCCGGTGCAGGCCCTCCTCGCGCTGAGTCGCCAGCTATCTGATGGAAGCTGGAGCGGCAGCCGATGGGTCACCGTGGACGTCGGCACGGAGGCCGGAGACGAAGCGGCCCGTCTCCCCTACCTCGCCGCCGGCAACTACCGCGTCCGCCTCCAATACTGGCAGCGCGCCACCGAAAAGACGCCCGCCAAACGCATAGCGATTCCCGAGCGAGCCGCCACCCTCACCGTCCAGGCCGGCCAGGACGTCCCCATCCCCCGCTAGAATTCCCGGTCGCGCCAATCTGCACTCCGAGTCTGCCGGTGCCATCCTATGCACGCTCAACCAACTTGTTCCATAATCAACAAACTGTTGCGAAACCTTGCATTCTGCATTCTGAATTTTGAGTTCCGCCCTCATTCTTGACCTCCAAAGAAGATGCTCATCGGACATGTCAGCGACGAACGGTACGTAGCGCTCTGTGATGTCGTGCTGGAATTCGAGCGGGACGGCCGGAGTGTAGCCGTAGTCCGCTCCTCCCCCCGCGGCACCGTCCACGCCGACCTCCCCCCCGGCGCGTATCGGGTCACGCTCGCCAAGGATGGCTTCGGTCCGAAGAGCGTGGTCGTCGCCGTCGGCGGACCTCCTTACGCGTTCCGGCTGCTCTCCAACCGGCTCCTCGGCTATGTTTGGCCCAAATGGTCACGCTCCGGTGAGAGGGGCGAGTTCCGGGTTCACTCCGTGGAGCCGTACCGGCTTTCGCTCTGGCGTTACGGCCTGAAGCGGGAGCTAATCCAACTGCTCGGCTGGTTCGACGAGCACGGTCCGCTCGCAACCTTGCAGGTCACCCCGGACGGCGACCACAGCGCCACGGGTGCGGAATGGAATCGGCGCGGTCACGGCAGCCCGCACCACACCCAGTTCGCAACTGCGCCGGAGCGGAGCGGGCTCTATTGGTTCCACGCGGAGACGGAGTCCGGCGCCTTCTTCGCCTTCCCATGGGTGGTCGCTCCCGCTCAACCCACCGCGCCCGTGGCTGTGCTCGCGTCCACCAACAACTGGAACGCGTACAACAACTTCGGCGGCCGCAGCAACTACATCCACGCGCCGGGGCTGCCCCCCTTGCCCACCGTCAACGCCCGGCTCGATCTCCCGCGCTACCAGACGCCGGGCGCCTACCCGGAATGGCGCGCGCCGGATGACGAGTACGCCCCGCTCTCCTTTGAGCGTCCCGAACCCAACAACTCGGTCCGGCGCGATGAGGAGGTCACCGACCCGATCCGCGGCCGTCAGGAATGCCACCTGGCACCTGCGGAATGGCGGCTCCTCGGTTGGATGGAGCGCGAGGGGTTCGCGCACGACCTCTACTCCGAGTATCAGCTCCACGACGGGACGCTCGATCTCGACGCCTATCGCGTCCTCGTCTTGAGCACGCATCCGGAATACTGGTCGTCACGGATGTACGAGCGGGTGAAGGCGTGGGTCTACGAGCGCGGCGGCAAGCTGATGTACCTGGGCGGCAACGGCCTCAACTGCGAGGTGGAGTTGCCGGATCCCGCCACCATGCGCTGTCGCACCCAGCTCTTGAACGAGGGTGGCGGTAAGGGTCCACGGGACGCCCTCAACCCGGAGATCCAGTACGAGAGCCGCTTTGACCGCACCGTCGAGTCCGAGGCGAACCTCCTGGGCGTGGTCTTCTCCGAGTCCGGAATCATGACCGCCGCGCCCTACCGCGTGATTGAGCCGAGCCATTGGGCCTTCAAGGGTACCGGCCTGCGCCTCGGCGATCTCTTTGGCGAGGCGAGCCTGCATGAGCGGATCGCTGGCGGCGCGTCCGGCCACGAAACCGACAAGAGGAG
>JANPLG010000190.1:0-4587 GCA_031426395.1 Actinomycetes bacterium | reverse complement strand
CCGCGACGGATTCCACGAGGGTGCGGAGCGTGCGGACCACTTCGGGTCGTACTGCACGCAATTCGCGCGTTCCTAGCACGGCAAGTCTTTTCAAGTCATTCATCCGATACTCAAGTGCTTCAGCGAGATGCCCGCTTGATGGCAGTGCGGCGGCCCCCGTCGGCTGATCTCTGAGATGGAAGGATGGCAGAGAGGATGGTCAGCACAATCAAACCAGCGATTGCCAAGGAGGCGCGAGTCCAGAAATCGCGAGCTGCACCAGAGAAGCGGTACGCATCCGAGGTGCTCGTGCGGACTGGGGCATCGTGGGCGGAGGAATGCATACTGCTTTCGTTTACGGCTATCCACCGAAGGGTAGCTTGGTAGTTCTCTATCACGTTGTCGGTGCGCGCGCTCGTTTCCTCAAACACCAAGAAAACGTTAAGACTGAGTTTTCGGCGTGTGCATCGCCCGCTGAACTTCGCGAGCGCGCGAATGCTCTCATCGCGGACTCAGGGCGAGGTGGCCCCGGTATAAGAGGAAGGGCAACCTCCTGGGTAAGCACAACCTCTGTTTGACTGACAAGGCTGTCCACCTCTTTGGCTCCATCATGCATAAGCACTCACTCCTCACGGATCGTCGTACCTTCTGCCTCGCCGCGCTGGGCTTGGCCACCATCGGCAGCGTTGCCGGCGGCGATGGTTCCGTCGCGCAGGCGCAGGACGCGCCGGCCATCACCCATTCATTCCTGGCCACCGGCCCGGAGACCCGCATCATCGATGGCACCGGCAAGGTGACCTGGACGTATCCCAAGTCGACCCGCGATGGCTGGGTCCTGCCCACCGGCAACATCCTCCTCACGCTGGCCGGAAAGCCGGGCGGTGTGGTGGAGGTCACCCGTGACCAGAAGGTGGTCTGGGAATACAAGGGCACGCAGGACGAAATGGATACCGCTCAGCGGCTTCCCAACGGCAACACGCTGGTGAGCGAGGCGGGGAAGAACCCCAGGCTGCTGGAGGTTGACAAGGAGGGGAAGGTCGTCAACGAGCTTCCCCTTTCGTCGCAGCGGGAGAACACCCACATGCAGCAGCGGATGTCCCGGCGGATCCGCGGCGGCAATACGCTGGTCCCCCACCTCTGGGACCGCGTGGTGCGCGAGTACTCCCCCGACGGCAAGGTAGTGCTCGAGGTAAAGACGCCTCACATGCCGTTCACCGCCATCCGGCTTCGCAACGGTAACACGCTCATCGGCTGCACCTGGGGCAACCTGGTCATTGAGGTGGACGCCCAGGGGAAGACGGTCTGGCAGCTCACCAACGACGATCTCCCCACCAAGCCGCTCAATGACTGCTGTGGCGTGCAGCGACTTCCCAACGGCAACACGGTGATCACCAGCTACCGCGCCAAGCCGGGCGAGGTGCGCCTTACCGAAGTGACACCGGAAAAGAAGATCGTCTGGAGCTACAAGGACGACAGTCCCGGCGGCATTCACCACGTCCAGATCCTGGATACGAACGGCGTGCCGCTGATGGGCCGCCCGCTGCGCTGATCCCTTGCGGGCCTGACCATGAAGAAGGGGAGGGATGCGCGTCATCCCTCCCCTTCTTCATGGTGCTTGGCCTGGTAGCGTGTCAAGGATGTTCTGAAAGGGAGAGTGGGGAAATGGGCGAATGGGGGACATCACGGCCGGAGCCACTCCCATTCACCCTCTCTCCCATTCTCCCATTCCGCCGGCAAAGCGCAATTCTGTCTTGACGAACTACTAGGGCGTCCTCTAGAAGCCGCCGCCAAACCCGCCCTCGCGGCCACCACCGCCACCCGGGCCACCCTCACGGCCCCCGCCGCCGCCCGGTCGCATCTGGGGAGCCGGTAGCTCCTTCTGGTTCACCACGTTGAGCGTGCGGCTATCCAGCGCGAACACGGTGTTTCCACGGAGCACGAAGACCGTCGTGCCGGCAGCGGAGATCGCGCCGCCGCCTCCACCCATCGGACCCATGCCGCCACCGGGGAAGCCGCCTGGGAAGCCGCCCGGACCACCAGGGCCTCCAGGGCCGCCAAATCCACCGCCCCCCTGGCCCCCACCAAAACCGCCCTGTCCCTGGAAGCCAGCTTCCGGGCTAGGAACTCCACCCGGCTGCTCCGGCGTTCCGGGGCGGCGCGGCTGCTCCCGCTGCGGGCGCTGGTTCTGCGCCATCGCGTTCATCGTGATCGACATCGTGATGCCGCCGAGAGCCAGCGCTCCCAGCGCCGCCCCGACCATTCGCCGGACCGATTCGTTGCTACTGATCATCGCAAAGCTCCTTTGTTCCGGCCTTGACAACTCCGGCCCCCGTCAGGCGGGGAACCGGGCGTTAGCCGGTTGTCACCCCTTTGGACGCCACAAGATCGCAATGGTTCGCCCGATCTTCAGTGAAGCTCGCTCGCCTCAAGAGCGACTGCGAAACCTCGTCGGACAGGCTCATTCCTTCAGGCGTACCGCCTTCAGGGTTGAAGGGAGGCTGTGATGGACGGAGATGGCCAGCAGGCAGGGACGGATGTCTACCGGAACGATCCGGCGGCTTTCGTGAGGGAGGTTCTGGGGGGAAAGCCGTGGCCGACGCAGGAGGCAGTTCTCCAGGCGCTGGCTGATCACCAACGGGTGACGGTACGCTCCTGCCACGGCGTGGGGAAGACGTGGCTAGCAGCGTGTTCCGTCCTCTGGTTTCTCTATACTCGGGAGCCTGCCGTGGTGCTGACCACCGCCCCAACCCACCGCCAGGTGAAGGAGGTTCTCTGGCGGGAGATCCGACGCCAGCACCGGCGGATGTGGCCGGACCCGAAAGGCGCCTCGCAAGGCAGCGGCACACAGCACGGCTTCCCACCCGCCTTCTCACCCGCTTGGAGGGGGGAACTGCGGGAGACGGCCCTGCGCCTGGCCGACGACCGCTTTGCGCTGGGACTGACCACAGATGAGGCGGACCGATTTCAGGGCTTCCACTCCCCGCACGTCCTGGTGGTAGTGGACGAGGCGTCAGGCGTCAACGAGGAGATCTTCCAGGCGATCCAGGGCGTGCTGACCGGGGAAGAGGCGCGGCTGCTCCTGATCGGTAATCCGCTCCACGCTCGGGGGACCTTCTATGAGAGCCATCGCAGCTCGACCTGGCAGGGGTTCTGCATTTCCGCCTTCGACACCCCGAACCTATGCGGAAGCACGATCGAGATGCTGGCAGACCCCGCCATTCGCGAGGTCCGCGCCTCCGTTCCGGGACTGGTCACGCGGCGCTGGGTCTGGGATCGCTATCAGGATTGGGGCGCGGACTCGCCGATGTACCAGACGCGGGTGCTGGGCGAGTTCCCCGACTTCGCCACCGATGCCCTGATCCCCCTTTCCTGGATCCGGGACGCGATGGCACGGTCGCTGGAAGAGGTCTCGGGCGCGGGTCCCGTCGTCCTCGGCGCAGACATAGCCCGTTTTGGCGACTGCGAGTCCGCCGTGTGCGTGCGACAGGGGGCGCGGGTGCTGGCGCTCCGGTGCTGGCGCGGCGCGGACCTGATGGAGACCGCGCGGCGCATTGCCGGCATGGCGCAGGAGTGGGGTGCGCGGCAGGTGCTGGTGGACGGGGTTGGATTGGGCGGCGGCGTGGTCGACCGCCTCCGCGAACTCGGCGCGCCCGGATTGCAGGAGGTGAACGTGGGCCGCGCCCCGCGCAACTCAGAGCGCTTCTGCATGCTCCGCGACGAGCTCTTCTTCGGACTCCGCGACCGCCTTCGAGCTGGTGACCTCTGCCTCCCGAACGATGCGGTGCTGGCGGAGCAGCTTGCCTCGCTGACCTACCGGATCACCCCGCGCGGGCAGCAGACGGTCGGGAGCAAGGGCGAGATGCGGGAACAGGGGCTCCCCTCTCCCGATCGTGCGGATGCACTGGTCCTCTCGTTCGCGGTGTCCCCACAGCATCAAGGCGCCGTGCGGGTTGGACCGCCCCGCTGACTCAGAAGGAGCGATGAGGCACGATTTGAAACGCTATCATGAGGATGCACGGCTCTATCAAATTGAAGCTGCCAACCGGGGGGACCAATGCCAGCGACCACTTGGGAAAACGAAGAGATTGTCCGACGGGGGAAACGACTCTACGAGGAGCAAATCCTTCCGGAGTTGGGTGACGAACTCAGGGGCCAAGTCCTCGTCGTAGACATTGAGACGGGCGAGTATGTTGTATCCGATGACCACGTTTCGGCTACGCGTGAGGCGCTTGGGCGACGGCCGGACGCGGTCCTCTACTCTGTCCGGGTGGGCTATCCCGCGTTCGCGAAGATCGGCGGTTCCTGGAGTCGAGTGGAGCGATGACTCAAGGAGTTGTGACAGAGGGACTCGAAGCTCGACTCAGCTTGCGGCTGATGGGACAGCAGGGTCTCATCCTGGATGTCGAGGCGCTTGTGGACACAGGCTTCAGTGACGCCATCGCCTTGGGTGCCTCATGGATTGCCGCCCTAGTGGGTCACTTGTCACGAGTGTTCGGATTTGCCATTTTTTGGCACCGGGTGGGTATGAAGAGGCCAGAGAGCACGCTGGCTGTGCCTTCCGAGGTCATTATGGCTCGCCCACAATCCGAACCGTTGCGTTCCTTCACC
>JANPLG010000189.1:0-2342 GCA_031426395.1 Actinomycetes bacterium | reverse complement strand
TAGGGTTCAGGGTTCAGGGTTCAGGGTTCAGGGTTCAGGGTTCAGGGTTCAGGGTTCAGTCTCTGGCTAGAGCTTGGCTTGAACTCGATGTCTGGTTCAGGGGTTCAAGAATTCAGGGTTCGGTCTCAGCCGTGAATCTGGACTGAATTCGATGTCCGGGGTCTGCGTTTCCGTTTGCCCTCGCACTGATGTCGTAGCCAATCTCCTCAGACTGAACCCTGAACCCTGAACCCTGCCTAGAAGGGCCAGCCGCCGCGACGTGCGGGTTGCTGTTCCTCATCGGCGGGATCCCCGTAGGGGTCCTGGGAGGCGGGTAGCACGTTGCCGAAGCCCTGATCCGCCGGGTCGCCATGAGGGTCCTGGGATGCGGGGAGGACGTTGCCAAAGCCGCCCTGCTGATAGCCGAAGCCCTGGTCGGCAGGATCGCCACGCGGATCCTGAGAAGCGGGCAGCACATTGCCATAGCCCTGATCCGCCGGATCGCCGTACGGGTCTTGGGATGCGGGAAGCACATCTCCCTGACCGCGATTCTGGTGCTCCTTGCCGGTGAGGGCATCGATCACATTGCCAATCAAATCCTGTATAGCCATGTTCCTAACTCCTGTTCCGTTTGATCCCGGGTCGAAGGGACCCGCCCCGATGGGGTGACGAGTCCCGTTAGATCCCGAGGTTTAGCGCATCACCAGCCGGCGGGCGCCTGTCGGATCACGCCGCCGTCGTTCTGGGCCGCGCTGCGTCCGAAGATCTGCTCATACTCGCCGGCCGGCACCTGGATCGGCTGGCTGGGCGCGTTCACCCACACCGGCTGCCCGTTCTGGTCGCGGTAGTAAACCCGGCCGTTCTTACTGCGGTAGTACTGGCCCTGCGCACCATTCCCCTGGCGGTTCTTGTTCTTCTGGTACATGTAGTAGAGGGCCGCCGCGCCCGCCACCAGCAGCACCTTGTTGCGGTTGCTGATCCCGCCATTGTTCTGGCCGCCGTTGCCCATCGGGGCACCATACGGAGCACGCTGGCCGTTGGAAGACTGGCCCTGCACCGGTGCACCGCCGCCGCAGCCAGCCAGCGAGAAGAGTGAAAGGCTGGCGAGTGCTCCCGCCGTGTACCGCAGCTTGTTCATAACCCAACTCCCCCGGAAGCTCTGAATCTCACGGCACTTATTGCCGTCGTATTGCCTCGTACCCGGAACTGGGCAAGGACCAAACGAAAGGGGTGTGATCGACGACGAGCCGTTGCGGGAATGGGACCTTTCGGGCAGAGGGAGCGAGCGCCCGGACGGGAAACTGGAAGCCAACAATCGACTTGGCCGATGACTCTTTCTCCGCTTTCAACCACCACCATGCTCTCCACCAGCCGCCGTATCGCCCTCCGTCTCGTTCTCGCAGGTATCGGGCTGAGCCTGATGCCCCTCTCTGGCGCGTCCGCCGCTGAACCGGCCACCCTTCGGCTCTGGCCGGGACAGGCGCCCGGTGAGGCAGCTCCGCTTGCCAAGGCGGAGGGGGACATCCCGGACGCTCCCGGCACCAAGAGCGACATTCGTCGGCTCACGAACGTCAGTGAGCCGGTGCTGGCCGTCTTCCCGGCTCCGAAGGAGAAGGCGACCGGCGCCTCGATCATCATCGCGCCGGGCGGGGCGTATCAGTTCCTCTCCTGGACCCATGAGGGGACGGAACTGGCGGAGCGCTTCAACCGGGATGGCGTGACCGCATTCGTCCTGAAGTACCGGGTCCCGAAGCGCGAGACCGACCCCGACTTCAAGCTACCCCTGATGGATGCGCAGCGGGCCGTGAGCCTGGTCCGCTCCCGCGCCGCGGAGTGGAACATCGACCCACAGCGCATCGGGTTCCTCGGCATCTCAGCGGGCGGACATCTGGCGGTGAATGCCATCTCGCGCAGCTTGGAGTCGCCGCCGCAGCGCGCTTATCCGGCTGCGGACGCGGTCGACCTGGTGAGTTTCCGGCCCAACTTCTGCGTCCTGCTCTACCCCGGCAGCCTGCTGGACAAGACCGACCCCACGCGCCTTGCGCCCGAAGTGAAGGTTACGAAGGATACCCCGCCGACCTTCCTGGCGGTCGCCGGCAACGATGCGCACTGCGCGGAGTGTAGCGCCCGATACTACCTGGAGCTCAAGCGCGCCGGCGTTCCCGCTGAGCTGCACGTCTACGCCAGTGGCGGGCACGGCTTTGGGATGCGACCGCGCGCCGGCGTGGCGGCCACCTGGCCGGATCGCTGCGTCGATTGGATGCGGAGCACCGGTCTGCTGAAGGCCCAGTGAGTGGGTGAGTGGTGAGTGGGTGAGTGGGTGAGTGGGTGAGTGGGTGAGTGGGTGAGTGGGTGAGTGGGTG
>JANPLG010000188.1:0-11480 GCA_031426395.1 Actinomycetes bacterium | reverse complement strand
CGAACTCAACACCGAAGTGCAGGCTTGGGCGAACAAGCGCAACGGCATCGATAGTGAGATGAACTGGCGGTTCACCACCGACACCGCACGAATCAAGTTGGCGCGTCTCTACCCATCATTAGACGGGTGACAGAACACTAGTACGCCCCTTCAGGGCTGAGGTGATGGGACATAGCGTCCCAGGGCGGTGCCCTGGGCTAGCTTGGTACGCCCCGTTGGGGCTGGGGAGGCGACAGGCCTATCCTCGCGGCGGTGGCGGTGTCCTGGCTGCCAGGGTCCGCCAATTTGGGGCTTGGAGCCGGCAGACCTTACGGCGAGGCGGTGGCGTGCCCTCGGCTGCCTTGGGTGGATGCGTCTCTCATTGTGGAGCGAATGACCTGCGGAACAGGATTCGAGATCGGAGGTTGCCGAAGTTTACATTGGGCTTTGAATGCTGTAGCCCTTAAAGGGGTTTGAAGTGTTGTCTGTTCGCCCTTTCCCGGTCCCGTCTCCGTTCCGCCAAACCGCCATCCTTGGCGCGCTCCTCCTCTGCTTGTCCGTGCTACCCTGGCGAGGCGCCGAGGCGCGCATTGCGGTGCAGACGGAGGCCGAGGCGGTGCCAAGCCTGCTCATTCTGCCCAGTAAGCTACGTGGTGACGGAACCATCCAGACCTACAGCACCGGCGGAAATCCTGAGTATACGGACCACATGAAGCTGCTGTGGTCCGGCACGCTGGAGCTGCTCGAGACTCCGGAGAACGATCCAAGCGGGCTTCAGGGGGTCTACCGGATGACCTCTGGAACGGCACGGATTGATCGCGGGGGCGGAAGCATCAGTTACGGCACTGGGGGAGGTGATCTTCGTGGCGACTGGAGCACGACCCTGGTGGGTGTGGAGAGGTTGGAGTTCCACATTTTCAACGAGCCGGGAAGAGGCTGGTCGGCCCGTGCCAACTACTCCATCCTGGTGAAGAAGCTGCGCCATTTCCGTCAGAACGGCGCGGACTGGGTCTCCCCCATTTCCGACCGTTTTGCGGTTCATCCCTCACAGATGTCGCAGACACGGCTTCCGGTGTTGTGGGGGCTAAGCCAGCCAGGGCAGCCTCCGCCCTTCAGCATGGCGGCGAACGCCGTACCCGTTACCGTCCCCGCGCCCGTGCCAGGGGGCACCGTGACCCACCACATCTCCGCAAGTCCCAGAGGATCAGGCGGGGTGAAGGTCATCTGGGCGGATCGGAACCCGGCACACCTCCGGCCGGAAGGCGAGCCTCAAGATAAGGTGACCGTCAAACTGCGCATCACGGTGCCCGCCGGCCGGCGTCCGGTAAAGTGGAACGTCACGCCACGAACGGCCCAGATCAAAGCGACCGGAACCAAAGGTGATCACGCGGAACTGAGCTCAATGAAGCCCGCGGCTTACAAGGTGACCGCCGATCTGGGCGGGGGGCAGACGCCGCTCAAGGTCACGATCTACATTGTCCGCGTAACCATCTCCGGTTCGATCAATCGACGCCCAAACGGCAATCTTCCGAAGAGCCTGCCACCAGCCGGCGAGAACCGCGATGACCCGGCCCGTATCAGGGAGCTGAGGGTCAAGGTGGAACCGAGCCTGGCCGGAAGTTCACACCGCGTCCTTCTTGAGGCATCCGGAGACCAAGCCGAGGCCGGGCTCGCGTCCCTAGAGCCGAGGGAGCTAAAGGCAACCACAATGGTCAAGGTTCGTGGCGAGACCATGACCAAGGAAGGCTTTACAGGGCAGCTCAAGGTCCACGCTTACGTCGGTCGTCAGGAATGCGCGCAATCCGAAGGGTTCACCGTTTGCGCCCATCCCGAGGAGATCCGCTTCCACTACCGCGAGCCATGGCGCAATCATCCGGGCGACGGACCCATTGCCGGACTGGGACCCTGGTATGGTGCTCTCTTCACTCGCAACCAGGCGCCTGGATCAGAGGCCCGCAGTGACAGCGGAAACTTCCATGACCTGGATGCGGTGGAGCTCATGGAGAAGGTCTCCATCTCCCCAACGGGCTGGTTCGACACGATTCCGGCGGCAGGCCGCAACGTCCAGACAGCTCCTGCCCCGGCCACGCGCCGGACCGGTCCAGATGGTTCACCCGCCGGGGATCGCCATGCAATCAAGATTGGGCCGTTTGAACTCTCGGCTATCACCCAGGCAGCGCTCCTCAACAACGGGAATGCAGGCGGGCAAACGGCGATGCAGAAGTTCATCTTCCACTGCAAGCGTTGCGGAGCCGGAGGTTCGACCAGATCAGACGGCACGTTGGTAGGTGAGACCGTCCCGTCTTCCGGGTTCCGCATCACCTATGGCCTGATGCGCCGCAAGGGTGGCTTCACCTTGCGCGTGGAGAAGACCGGCGCTGTCCACGATGGCGCCAACCCCGGGTTTGTGGATGCTCCAGGACCGCCGGGGCCGGAATACGTTATGGTGCCGTGATTCTTCCATTCGCCTTCCACCCTCGTGGAGCAGGCGGCGGACCGCTCCGTGAGGGGAGTTCCTCTGGGCGGTGCCTTGGGGCGGCGTATTGCGCCCTTTCAGGGCTGGGCGGAGGGGTTCCCGGTCCCAGGGCGGTGCCCTGAGCTGTCGTATTGCGCCCCGTTGGGGCTGATCCGCTGCGGAGGAGAGGTGCTGGCTTGATCGCTCAGCGGCGGGCCTGGGGCTGGTCCTCGGGTTCCGGGACGGGGAGGGCGATGGTTGCTCGGGTGAGAATCTCGCCGGAGCGGAGGGCTTCCATCTCGACGCTTCCTTCCGTGACGCTGCGGATCTCGCGGAAGCGGAGCGTGACCTCGGACCAGTTCTGGAAGGCGCTGCCCAGGTCCCAATCGCCGCGACGGTAGCGCTCGTCGGCGAGGGTGACGATTTGTGCGGGCTGGAGGCCGGCGGCCGGCAGGCCTCCAGTTCCGAACAGGCTCTTCTGCTGCTCCGGGCGAAGGGAGCGGTAGAAGCGGAGGAGCGCTGGATACTCGCGGGCGTGGTTCGCGGCGGTGGAGCAGAGGTTGCTTCGCTCCAGGGCGGAGAGTTGGAGCGCGGAAAGCCCCGCGAGAGGAGCCAGGCTGGCGAAGGGAATGGGACCTTTGTCCGGGGCGTGTCCCGCAAGGCCCTGGACGACCTCCGCTGGATACGACGCGGAAGGATCAAGCAGCTCGGTGCGGCTGCGCAGCAGCCAGTAGCCCCGGTTGGTGGCGCGTGCGCTGGCGGCGCAGGAACTCGCCAGCTCGTGGATCGCCTGCGAGATCGGCTTGCCGGCGAGGGGTAGGCCGAAGCTGCCGCCAATGGGTCGGTGCCGGGAGAGGACGGGCACCTTGCCTTCCACGGCGAGGCGCAGCATCACGTCGTCGCGAGTGCCGGAGAGGAAGCCGTTGTCAGCCGCCTTTTCTCCGAAGCGCGCCTCGTCTTCCGTGGGGACTGGAGGCGGCGAGGCGGGGTCCGGCGGCACCAGCGAGAGGATGTCGAGGCGTCCGGTACCGGAGGCGACTGTCCGACTAACGGCGGGGTCCACTTTTCCGATGGCGGCCACGCAGGCCCGGAGTGAAGGAGTGGCGGAGTCGGTGCGGTCATCGAACTCCAGGGAGACAGCCACGGTGGCGGAAGGGGGTATCGGCGCGGTCTTCTTGCCCTGCGGCATGGCGGCCAGGACCCGCGCCGCCGCTCGCTCCCGCAGCAGGGCGACCACCACCTCGCCCGTAAGCAACCGCTCTTGCTCTGCCCGTGAAAGTCCTTGCCACGCGGCGAGGCAGAGGAGCTGCTCCGCCGCAAGGGAGCGGGTGTTGGGTGGAGCGGGCGCGGAAGCCTGAACCGCTTGGGCATCGATGGCCTGGGCATACCGCCGCAGCAGCGCCTTGCGGGCGGCGATGAAGGCACGCGACCGGGCGGGGTCGGGATCGAGCCGGTAGCCGGAGACTGTTCCCTCCGTGAACGAGACCCACACGCCGTCATAAAGCTCCGCCAAGGCGTCGAGCGTCTCCCGGAGGGGCCGCGTGGGCACGTAGCCGGTCAAGGGCTCATGAGCGAGCGTAGGCGCGACCCGCAGCGGCACGCCTACCGTTTCTCCCAGCAGGCCAACGCACCGGCCCAGGGCCGCCCGGGGCGACGCCAGCGAGACCGAGCGGGCCGTCCGCGCATCCTCGCGGTAGTCGGCGGCGCGGGCGGGCGCGGCAACCAGGAGCGAGGGAGCGGCGGCGAGGAAATGGCGGCGGGAGAGAGGCATAGTAATTCAGAGTTCAGAATTCAAAATGCAAGGCTTCGTAGGTGGGAGTTCTTGGTGAACCTGGGGTGGGCGCAGCGTGCTTTAGCAGGAGCTAGCCGTGTTTGCGTAGGAAAGGTCCAACCTCGTAAGTCACGTGTCATTCCCCGGACAGGACTCGCCTGCTAGGCAGCCAACTTCTCGTGTCTGAGGGAATCCCAGGTAGATTCCGGGCAGCGTGGCACCGAAGGATGCGGGGTCGTTGCTCGGTTCCGCATCAACTGACTCAATTATGCTGTCGGTTGAAACGGAGGAGGATGCTTTGGGTGTTGGTTGATAACCGTGTAGGCGGGTTGATCCGGGAGTTAACGATGACGCTTGAAGAAACCGTGGCTCGGCTGCGAACGCGGCAGAGTGTTCCTCTGTTCGTCGGCATGGTGTGGGACCCTGCTGTGCGGGCTGCGCTCCAGGAATCGGATCCTCAGACATTCTTTGCGAGCGCAGAGATTCGCGATGCGGGGATGACCGCGTGCGCGGTGGCGGGGCTGCATCTCTGGAATGACGACTTCTCGGCCTCCCACAACCTGTGCCAGGGGATCCGCACGGCCACCGGCAGCTACCTTCACGCGCTCTGCCACCGGCGGGAGGGGCACCAGGGAGAGGGGCTGGCGGCCAACCTGGGGAACGCCCGGTACTGGATCCGGCGTACGGGTGCGCACCCCGCCTATCCGGCGGTTTACCGCGCCGCACTGGAGCTACTCGACAGTGCCGGAACGGGGTGGGCGGCCGAGGCGGCGAGCCGGCTGCGCGCCCACGGTTCCTGGGATGCCGGTCTCGTGATCGACTGGTTCGCGGAGGCGGAGGCCGGGCGGTTGTCAGGACCGGCGCTGGAAGCGCTTCAGGAACTGCAGGTGGTGGAGATCAGCACGCTGATGGACTGGTGCCTGGCGCACGCAACGGGCTAATGGGTGGCGCTGCGGGGGTGAGATGTCAGTAGTCCAGGGAGTTGCTGGGCTCGTCGATCTCTTCCTGCACAATGGCAACCATGTAGACGTCATCGCCGCCGGCCGCGACCATGTAGAAGGCGCGGTAGCATGGGGGAACCCAGAAGGTCCGGCAGCCGGGGAAGCGCTCGTCGTCGCTGAGCTGGTAGAGCCGTGGCATGTCGTGGAGGTATTCCACGCGCTGCCGCACCTGCTCCTGGGCCGACTCGGGCAGGCAGGTCAACGCTTCCTGTGCCTGCTCGGACCACATCATCCCCTTCAACATCCGCCATTCTCCCGCCGCAATTGCCGCCGGTGATCCCCATGCTAGGACATCTTAGTCGGGGAATGCCCGCATTGTGAAGCGGGTACGCCTTTGGTGCCAATGCAGAGTGCAAGGGTCGCAGCGGGAGGTCACGCGACGGGCGGAAGCCTTTCCATGAAGACACACTGCTAAAATGGATTGCAGGCTGCAACCCTCCTCAGCCTTGCTCTAGCCCCTCCGCTCGTTCCTTCCGCTACCGTCCAGGACCCCAGCGATGAAGAACCCAGGCTACGACGATACTCCCGTTCTGGCGCACGTCCCCTTCCGGGTCCATGACGGCGACCGCCCCGCCCCGCCTGTGGTCTGGCCTGGCGCTCCTGGCACCCCGGAGCACGCTGGAGAGCCGCCTTCAGACGCGCACGTGCTCTTCAATGGAGCGGACTTCTCCCGCTGGACCTACCTGGACGGCCGCCCCTCCGAGTGGGACGTCTTCGACGGCCACGTCCAGGTCCGGCCCGGCACCGGAGACGTGGTCTTCCCGGACCCCTTCGGCGACGGCCACTTCCACGTGGAGTTCTGCTCCCCTTGGGAGGTCAAGGGAAAGAGCCAGGGTCGCGGCAACAGCGGCATCTTCCTGATGGGCCGCTACGAGCTTCAGGTCCTCGACTGCTGGGAGAATCCCACCTACGCGGACGGGACCACTGGCGCGTTCTACGGGCAGCACCCGCCCCATGTCAACGCCTGCCGCAAACCCGGCGAGTGGTCCACCTACGACATCCTCTGGGAAGGACCCCGCTGGGAGGGCGACCGCCTGGTCAAGCCGCCCGTGGCAACGGTGCTGCTCAACGGAGTGGTCCTGCACTACCGAACGGAGCTGCTGGGTAGCACCCGCCACAAGACCTTGCCTGAGTGGGAACCCCATGAACCCACCGGCCCCCTCAAGCTCCAGGATCACGGCGACCTGGTCCGCTTCCGCAACATCTGGCACCGCCCCTTCAACCAAAGCTAGAGCGAGCGTCGCTCCCTGTCTCCCTCCCATGCCCCTCACCTTCTTCTCCCACCAGGTGCCCGCGCTGCTCGTCAAGCGCTGGCGACCGGCGTGGTTCAACGGCACGGCGATGGCCCTGGGGAGCATGGCGCCGGACCTGGAGCACGCCATCGAAGGGGTCTACTCGCGGGACAAGTTCGGGCACACGCTACCGGGGCAGTTCCTCTTCTGCCTGCCGCTGACGCTTCTGCTCTACTGGCTGGTCACCCGCCTCCTCGCGCGGCCGTTGGCCCTCCACCTGCCCGACTTCGGTGGCTTCCACCTTCGGGATTACGCGCTCATCGCGGATCAGCCCGTTGGATGGCGGCACTGGGTGAAGGTGGTGCTCAGCGCGCTTCTCGGGTCGTTCTCCCACCTGGGATTGGACAGCTTCACCAACGCCCACGGTTGGGTGGTGCAGCAGGTGCCCGCGATGCAGCAGTACTACATCGTTGGGTCGCAGGTCCTTCCGGGCTACACGGTGGTCCAGTACGCCGGTTCGGTGGCGCTGGTAGGCGTGGCCCTCGTCATCCTCTGGCGCATCGGCACGCGCCGGGAGTTGCAAGCGTGGCATCCGCATCCGGTCACCGGCGCCCGCGTGGCCCGGGTGACGGAGGAGAGCCGCTACGTCTTCCAGATGATGCTACGGGTGATGGTGCCGGTGGCCCTCTTCGGCGCGATGTATTCCGCAGGGCAGGCGGAACCGTGGTGGACGCTGCGCTGGTATGTCTGGACCATCTTCCGTTTCACGGCTCTCCTCTTCCTCGCGCTCTGCCTCACAGGCGCGGGCACCCTGACCGCCATGGATGAGGAGCCGGAACCCGTAGCCGATGGAGACCTTACGGACGGATCAATCCCGGAGACGGACGGCGGGAAGAGGCCATCGTTCGACCTTCCGTAACTGCCTTCTTCGGTTGGAGGACGCCGCCGTACTGACCGACACTCGCGTATCTACGCAAATCACCCTCGTCCCCTCCCCTCTTGGCGCTCTTGGCGTCTTGGCGGTTCATTTCCGCACCCCTCTCCACGCAGGGATGCGGCCGAGTTCCGGGCAACCTGACGCCGTGGTTCCCACCCGCAAACTCCTCTTCCTTGCCGCGCTGGGCCTGGCCCCCGCCATCCTCGCCGCCTATGCGCCGGGGCTGTTCCTGGTGGCGCTGTTCTGGCTGGTCGGCTGCGTCGGGCTGATGGTCGGCAGCTACCAGTGGGGTGCCCGGCCGGAGCAGGTGGAGGTGGTGCGCCGGGTGGCTCCCCGCCTCAACCTGGGCGAGCGGGAGCCGGTGGAGCTGGTGGTCCGCAACTTCAGCCGCTACCCGCTGCAGATGGAACTGACCGATACCCCGCCGACCAGTTGGGAGATCGAGGGGCTGCCGTTCTCCCTTCGCCTCAAGCCGGGCGAGGAGCGGGTGGTCACCTACCATGTCACGCCCTCCGCACGTGGCCGCTACGCGTTCGGCGGAGCGTATGTGCGGATGGAGCACGCCCCTGGGGTAGTTGCCCGCCAGTTCGAGGCGCCGCTCGGGGAAGAGGTGCGCGTCTACCCGGACCTGCGTGAAGTCTCCCGCTACCAGCTCCTGGCCCGACGGAGTCGGCTGGAGGAGTTCGGCATCCACCGCTCACGGATGACCGGCCGCGGCACAGAGTTCGAGCGCATTCGCGACTACACGCCGGACGACGAATACCGCCAGATCGACTGGAAAGCCACCGCCCGCCGCCACCGCCCCATGACGCGTGTCTATGAGGTGGAGCGGAGCCAGAACATCTTCCTGGTGCTGGACGCCGGCCGGATGATGGCTGGCCGCGTCGGGAAGCTCGCGAAGCTGGACTACGCCGTGAACGCGGCCCTCATGCTGGCCCACGTCGCGCTGGAGAGCGGGGACCGTGTCGGCCTGCTGGTGGTCTCGGATGATGTGGACGCCTACCTCCCGCTCGGCAAGGGGCACGCGCAATTCAAGCAGTGCCTGGAGCTTCTCTATGGCGTCGAGGCGAAGCTGGGCCACGTCGATTACCGAGGCGCTCTGGAGCAGATCGCCACGCGGTTGAAGCGGCGGTCGCTGGTCGTCTTCTTCACCGACCTGGTGGACGAGGACACCTCCGCGGAGCTGGTCACCTACATGCGGCTGCTCCGCCCCACGCACCTGCCGCTCTGCGTCACCCTCCAGGACACGCCGCTGGTGGGCGCGTCCCGTCGGCCCAGCGAGACCGTGGAGCAGATGTATGAGCGCACCGTGGCCCTCGACCTCCTGGGGGAGCGGAAACGCGTCCTCGATTCGCTCCACCGCCTTGGCGCGCTGGTGCTGGACTCCGCTCCGCATGAGCTTTCCGTGAACGTGGTGAACCAGTACCTGCGGCTCAAAGCGAAGCAGCAGTTGTAGTTCTTGCCGGGCGTTCAGCCGAAGAACGGTTAGCCGGCGAGGCTGCTGGCAATCGGTGTGGCTAGGAACAGGAAGTGGGAGCGCATCCGCTTGGCCGGGGTCTTCCCCTGGTGGGAGGGCAGCGCATTGGCTGCGCGGGCACCTTCCATGCAGGCTCAACCAGAAACCAGAAACTGGACCCAGGAACCACGATACTACTGAGGGACCGGCAGCCGTTGCCGGGCACCGTCCTCGCAGAGGAGCATTTTTTCACATGGATCGTAGAGACTTTCTCCGGGGCGGCGCCGCCCTTGGCATGGGCCTGGCTGCGGCGCCCGCCGTTCCGGTGCTGGCCGCAAAGAAGACTGATTTCAAGATTTCCCTGGCACAGTGGTCGCTCCACAAGGCCATATTCGCCAAGCAACTGGACAACCTCGACTTCGCCCGCGTTGCGAAGCAGGAGTACGGCATCTCCGCCGTGGAGTACGTCAACCAGTTCTTCAAGGACAAGGCGAAGGATGCTTCCTACCTCGCCGAGATGAAGAAGCGGGCGAAGGACAATGGGGTCGCCAGCCGCCTGATCATGATCGACGGCGAAGGCGCGCTGGGCGATGCGGACCCGGCCAAGCGCCAGCAGGCGGTGGAGAACCACTACCGGTGGGTCGAGGCCGCGAAGACCCTCGGCTGCTTCTGCATCCGCGTCAACGCCGCAAGCTCCGGCACCTGGGACGAGCAGCGGGACCGCGCTGCGGAAGGCCTACGCAAGCTCAGCGAGTTCGGCGCGCAGCACAAGATTGCCGTGATCGTGGAGAACCACGGCGGCCTCTCCTCCAACGGCAAGTGGCTCGCCGAGGTGATGCGGAAGGTCGACCACAAGAACTGCGGCACCCTGCCGGACTTCGGCAACTTCCGCGTCTCCGCCACCGAGATGTACGACCGTTACCAGGGCGTGGCGGAGCTGATGCCGTTCGCCAAGGCGGTCAGCGCCAAGTCGCACGACTTCGATGAGCAGGGCAACGAGATCCACACCGACTACCGCCGGATGGCAAAGATCGTGCTGGACGCCGGCTACAACAGCTACTTCGGCATCGAGTACGAAGGCTCCAAGCTGCCCGAGTCGGAAGGCATCAAAGCGACCAAGCGGCTGCTGGAGCGGGTGCGCGAGGAACTGAAGGGCTAACGCTCCGTCGATGGAGAAGTGCTTCGGTCGGGGCGAAAGGGGGAGTGGGTGAATGGGAGAGTAGGTGAATGATGGCTGCCATCTGCAGCGCCCTCTCCCATTCCCCCTCTCACCCATTCATTTCGATAACAAGCTGGTTTACCGAATGAGACCGGAAACGAGGGTCGGAGTGAAGCAAACTCCGGCCCTCATCATTTCTCTCACGCGTCGGGATCAACCCCAAGGGACCGGAGCTTATCCACCAGCCGCTGGGTGCGCTCACGCTCTGCCGCCAGCTCTGCGCTGACGGCTTCCGCCTGGGTGGCGAGTTCCACCACGGTCAGGAAGGGCGTTCCGTCGGGACGAAACAGCTTGAGGTCGTCCGGGCCATAGAGGAACCGAATGCCGAGCCGCGGGCTGGTATGGTCCGCCATCGCCTCATTGAGCAGCAGCCTCTCCCCTGATCGCTGCATCCCGACGAGCTCATGGGAATCCGGGTTGTAGACGTAGTATTCCTCCACGCCGTACCGCTCGTAGAAGGCCAGCTTCTTCACCATCTCACCGAATCGGTTTCCGGGCGAGACAATCTCGAAGACTACCTGCGGCGGGATGCCCCCTTCCGCCCATTGGCGGTAGGAGCCGCGCCGTCCCTTGGGACGGCCCAACGCGACCATCACGTCCGGTGCCATCCGGGTCGTGTTCGAGCCTTCGACCGGATACCACAGCAGATCGCCACCCACAAACACGAGCGGGTCCTGCCGGAACACGATCTCAAGGTTCTCCTTGATCGTGACCATCCAATCCCACTGGAGCGTGTTGTCTGACATTGGCTCACCATCGCAATCCGGGTAGAAGACGTCCCCTTCTTGCAGTGGCGCTGGCTGTATGGGGATCGTGGTCATGCTCATCAGGAATCTCCCGCCCACTCAACCGATAGGTTCCCACTGCAGCGCTAACGCCACTCACGTCGCATTCTGTAGGTCCGCAGCGTGCCGCAGTCCCCGCCAACCGTCACGTTCTTCGCGAAGCGGACGCCGCCTTCCTTGAGGACGGGCCGGAACGGCGTCCGACCCCTACCCGCCCGCTCGGGTTATCCGCCGCACCCCTGTAGGGCACCTCGCCGTATCGTGCCGCCACGAGGCCCAAGCGTTTAACCGTCCTACCCGGTAGGGCACGCTCGCTGCAGCGTGCCGCCGCAATCGCCAAACCGTTGAGTTCTTTGCCAAACGGTCGCCGCCTTCGTTGAGGTCGGGCCGGAGCGGCGTCCGGCCCCTACTCGTAAGCACGCCAATCATCGACAATACCTGAATAGGGATACCGATCCAACTCCTCTACCAGCCCCTTGCGCACCGGATTATTCAACACGTAGTGGCAAGCGTCGTCCACAGATTCGGGCCGCCATAGCAGGCGGTCGTAGCTACTGCGTTGCCATAGCGGACCGGTCCCACCCTGCTTCCACCACACCTGCGTCGTCGTGTACTTCTTGAAGCTACCCACCTGCTCGATCAGTC
>JANPLG010000187.1:0-1931 GCA_031426395.1 Actinomycetes bacterium | reverse complement strand
GCCGACCCAGCGGGGCGCCGCCACGGGCACCGGCACCCTGGGCTGCAGCAGGGGCAGGAAAACCCAGCCAACGCGCCCAAGGGTGCTCGCCAATTCCGGGCCCTGCCGCCACGCCAGGTGCGCCGCGAAACCGACACCCAGGAGCAAGAGGGAGAGGCGGAGGAATTTCATGGTTCAGCGAGAGTGGGCTGCCCCCACTCGCGTGGCTCAGTCATGCCGCCTCGAACGCACCGGCTCATACAAGGCGTGATCTAGCCTTCGCTTCTGCTGCCGCCGTAGAGGGAGGCAATCTCCTTGGAGAAGTTCTCCGCGACAACCTTGCGCTTGATCTTCAAGGTAGGCGTCACCTCGCCGTGCTCCTGGCTGAAGTCACGCGGTACCAGCACGAAGCGCTTGATCCGCTCGAAGTCCGCGAGGTCGCCGCTATTGCGCTCCAGCTCGGACTTGTAGAACTTGATCACCTCGGGGCGCTTCAGGAGGCCTTCCATATCCTTCGTCTCAAAGCCCTGCTCGCGCGCCCATCGCTTCAGGTGCTCGAAGTCGGGAACGATGAGCGCGACGACCTGCGGCTGTCGGTCGCCGAAGAGGACCACACTAGCGATGTAGGGACTCGCCTTGAGCTTGCTCTCAATCGGCTGGGGCGCGACGTTCTTGCCGTTGCCCAGGATGATGATGTCCTTCTTGCGGTCGGTGATCTTCAGAAACCCGTCCGCGTCAATGATCCCGATGTCGCCGGTGTGGAACCAGCCGTCAGCGTTGATTGCTTGCGCCGTCGCTTCCGGGCTGGCGAAGTAGCCCTTCATGATGTGCGGGCCACGCGAGAGGATCTCGCCGTCGTCCGCGATGCGGATCTGGACGCCAGGAATGGGAGGGCCGACGGTTCCGATCCGGATTTTCTCCGGCAGGTTGGCGCAAATCACGGGAGAGGTTTCGGTGAGGCCATAGCCCTCAATGAGGTCAAGCCCGATGGAGGTCAGGAACCGGGCCGTCTCCACCGGCAGCGGCGCTCCACCCGAGATAAAGAATCGGAGGTTGCCACCGGTCACCCGCTCGCGCAGTTTCCTTAGCACCAGGGCATCCGCGATGGGGTAGAGCAGGCGTGAAAGGAGGTCGGGCTGCTTGCCGCTGATCCGGTCGGCGCTGTGGCGCTTGCCGATGCTGATGGCCCAGAGCGCCGCCTTCTTCGTCTTCTCTGGCTGCTTGTTGATGCCATCCAGCATCTTGGAGTGGATCGCTTCGTAGAGGCGGGGGACGCTCGCCATCACGGTCGGCTTGATCTCGACCATGTTGCCCTGCACGGTGAAGACGCTTTCCGCGTAGGCGATGGTCGCGCCCACCAGCAGCGGGAAGTAGTGCCCGGCAAGCCGCTCAAAGACGTGGGAGAGCGGGAGGAACGAAAGGAAGATGTCGTTCGCAGAAATCCTGAAGAGGGGTGCGGCGCTCTGCGCGTTCGACATGAAGTTGTCGTGCGTGAGCATGGCACCCTTGGGAGCGCCGGTGGTTCCGGAGGTGTAGATGATGCTGGCGAGGTCGTCCGGCTGGACGGCGTCGGAGCGTTCTTTCAGTTCGGCAGCGCCGTTCGAACGGACAGCGCCACGGCGCATCACTTCGTCGAGCGTGAGGAACCCTTCGGGGAGGGCGTCCGACGCGTCCATCACGATGACCTGCTCGACGCGCGCCAGGTGCTCCTTGATGACGACCGCCTTCTCCAACTGCTTGCTGTTGGAGACGATCAGGATCCGCGCTTCCGAGTTGTCGACGATGTACTCCGCCTGGGGTGCGGGGAGCGTGGAGTAGAGCGGCACATTGACCGCGCCGATGGACAGCACCGCCAGATCGACCACGGCCCACTCCGGTCGGTTTTCGGAGAGGAGAGCGACCCGTTCTGCGTGCTTCACGCCAAGATCGAGGAGGATGTCTTCTATCCCGCC
>JANPLG010000186.1:0-2697 GCA_031426395.1 Actinomycetes bacterium | reverse complement strand
GCCCCTCCGTGCGCGGCACGCGGCTGGTGGATGAGAACCTGAAGGTCGACTACACCGGCGACGCCACCGAGACACACGCAGTACTCACGGCACTCGTCACCGGCGGCATCCGCGTCCGCTCCTTCACGGAAGAGCAGACGGACCTCGAAGACATCTTCATGAAGGTCACGCGCGGCGTGGTCAGCTAGCCTTCGTCCTCCCATTGACCACCGAAGGAACCGGAGGACCGCCGTGGCGCAGCCGGAATCGATCACTTCCGCTACACCTTCATCTGCTCCCGAAGCCGCACCTGAAGCCGATCGAGTGGGCGCGCACCTCACCCGCGATCCAGGCTGCACGGTCGGCAGCAAGCCCCAAAGCACCGGCGACCGGGCGCAGGCTTTCTGGCGCACGGTCGGCTATGGGCTGTGGGACAACCCGGTGCTGGTGAAGGAGTTCCGCACCCGGATGCGAGGCACCCGCGCCTACTGGATCCTTCTCGGCTACACGCTTTTGCTGTCGGGGGTCCTCTCGCTGATCTACTTCAACTTCGAGGCCTCGAACGGCGGCGATCTCTCCAATGTTTCCGGCCGAGCCGCGCAGGACCTGGGTCGCTGGGTCTACTACATCGTCTTCATCCTGCAGAGCGTCATGGTGGCGCTCATCACGCCCGCCATCACCTCCGGCACCGTCACCATAGAACGGGAGCAGCGGAGCTACGAGCTCCTCGTCACCACGCCCTTGCTGCCGGTCGACATCATCCGCGGGAAGCTCGCGGCGGCGGTTTCGTTCGTGGTCCTGCTGCTCACTTCGTCGCTGCCGCTGGTCAGCATCTCGTTCCTGGTGGGCGGCGTGTCACCCGGTGAGATCCTCTGGAGCTTCCTGCTGGTGGCGCTCAGCGCCTTCCTCTACGGCGCCATCGGCATCTTCTGGTCGGCCACGCTCCGGACCACGGCCATCGCCACGGTGGTCACCTACCTGACGGTGCTCTCCCTATTCCTGGTGACCATGAGTCCGGGGCTGACGGCGCAGGCCGCGTCCAGCGGAGGTGCCGGGGCGGCGCAGTGGATGCCGTTCCAGGCTATCAACCCCATCGGCGCGACCCTCCGCGCGGTCCAGTTTGAGTATTTCTTCGCGGGGCAGGTGCCGGCGTGGGTGGCGGGCGTCGTCCTGAACCTGCTCGCTGCGTTTCTCGTGTCAGTCTGCGCTATGTGCCGACTGGAGCACTTCGACCCGCCCCGCCCCATCTGGGTGCGCGGCCTGGCGACGGCGCTCTGGGCTGCCTTCGGCCTCTTCCTCTTCGGGCCGATCCTGGGCAACATGGGCCGGACAGTGAGCAACGCCCAACTGGTCAACGAGAACGTGGCGAACCTGATGATCGCGATGATCACCGTGATCGCCGTCGCCGTCCCGATCCTGAACACGGGCGACCTCATCGTCCGCCGCGGCGAGAGCGCCACGGGCCGCTACCTCTCCGGCCTGCTCCCCCACCGCCTCTTCCGCAGCGACCTTCCCTCCGGCGTGCCGCTCGCCCTGCTCTGGGCGCTCCTCTGGCTGGCCATCATTCCCCTTTCGGGTTCGATAGCCACTCGAGCGGCCCTGTTCAATCCGCTAACTGTCTATGTGCCGGGAGCGGTGGTCGCCATCTGCGTCGTGCTCGGCCTCGCCGGCATCGGCCACCTGCTCTCCGTACTGCTCCCCAGCCGGTGGGCCGCGTGCATCCTCACCTATCTGGCGGGGGTGGTGATGATGGTCCTGCCCTACTCCACGCTGATGTTCTTCGAAGGCGCTGGAGCGGCGATTCGAACTCCGCAGCCCCTCTATCAGCTCCTCTACCTGAGTCCCTGGCTCGGCATGACCCACCTGGGGTCGAAGACGCTCTGGATCAACCAGCCGGCGCTCATGTTCCAGAACGTGGTGCCGACATGGGTGGTCACTTCGGTCCTTTACCTGGCCCTCGCCGCGTTTGGCTTCGGGCTGGCGCTGGCGCGGGTGCATCAACAGGGCCGCCACCTCCAGCAGCGGCTGGAGGCCACCGAGCAGCGCTTCCGCAACTCCGCCGCGCAATCGAAGCAGAGCGCCTGACTGTCGCCACGACGGTCGCTTCCCGGCAGGAACGAAAGCGATGACCGACTTGTTCCTCCGTCTCGGACAGCCCGTGCGGCGGGCGTGGGACCAGATGGAGAATCCGGTCCTGGGTCGCGAGTTCCGCGCACGGATGCGTGGTGGCCGCACCTACCTCATCCAGGGCGTGTTCACCCTGGTGGTTGCAATCGGCGTGCTCATCACCTACTGGGCGCTGCTCAACCAGGGCGGGCCGGTGCAGTCCCTCAATGAGAAGGCGGCGACAACCGGCCGTGCCATCTGGACCTGGGGATGCCTGATCCAGGCGTTCCTCCTGCCGCTCATGGTCCCCGCCTTCACCAGCGGTGCCATCACGCTGGAGCGTGAGCGGGAGATGCTGGAGTTGCTGCTCCTCACGCGGCAGAGCCCCTTCCAGATCTGCACCGGCAAGCTGGGGAGTGGAGTCGGCCTGGGGCTGGTGCTGGTCATCGGCTCAGTCCCCGTGCTAAGCCTGGCGATCATGCTGGGCGGCGTGGCCCCCACCGAGATCCTCTCCTGCCTCGCGGTTCTTGCCACCTCGGTGGTGGCGTCGGGTGCCTTGGGATTGGCGGCGTCCTCCATCGCGCCCAAGACCATGACGGCGACCGTGGCCTC
>JANPLG010000185.1:0-34361 GCA_031426395.1 Actinomycetes bacterium | reverse complement strand
CAGAGGGCGAGCTTGACCTCTACACGGTCGACCACTTCCGCAAGGCGCTGGTGGCTGCCCTTGCCGGAAATGCGGATGGGTTGGTTCTCGACTTCTCCTACCTCACGTACCTGGACTCGGGCGGACTGGCATTGATCCTGCGCGCTGCGAAGGCGCTATCCGGAAAGCTGGCTGTGGTCGCACCGGGAGAACGCGTGCGCCGACTGTTGGAACTCACCGGCCTTGTGCGTCAACTCCATCTCTGCCGGGCGGTGCCGGAAGCCGTCCTATCGATCAAAGCGATGGGAGCCGAGTAGAGGCGTCAGGCACGCCGATCGGGATCAGTGCTTCCCGGTGAGCACGCTGATCATGACGAGGATGAAGTCGTAGCTCCCGTGCACCACGGCCGCCGTGGTAGTGTTGGTGCGCGCGCGGACCACGGCAAGGACCATCCCGATCAGGAAGACGACGAGGAGTCCGTCAAATCCGTACTGGAAGGCGTGCAGCCCGGTGAAGCAGAGGTTGGGTAGCACCATCCCAAGCCGAGGCTGGAGCGCACCCCGGATCATCAACTCCTCGCCCACCCCGGCCGTGACTCCGAGGATCACAGCCCCCAGCGGCGTCATCGCGGGCGCGAGTAGCTGGCTGAAGGCCTTGCTGTCCGTCATGGGCCAGCCAAAGAACTTCCAGACCATGGTGATTACCGGATCCAGCGCGGTCACGACTCCCACCATCGCCCCTGCCAGGAGCAACCCGCCCAGCACTTGACGCAGAGTTGGCCGGACCAGGCCAAGACGCACCAACGCCTCAGGGGCGGAGCGCACCACGGGAAACCCGACCACCAGCATCACCCCGAGAATGGTCCATCCGAGGCCATAAACCATGGCGGCCAGAAGGTTCTGCTCCATCAACTCCTTCACAAGCTCAGGGCGCGCCTGAATCACCGTGAGAAGCACGGGGCGCCCGCCGGTGCCGATGAGCTGACCCAATCCAACCACCGTGAAGCAGCAAACGAGTGACAACGCAAAGGCGTTCACGGGCGATTGGTCATCCAGGGGTAGCTGCTGCGCCACCCAACTGCGCACGCTCGGTATCAACGGCGCGATCGCTGCAATCAATCCCAGTACGGACCAGATTACCAGCAGCATCAGCTGAACGATGCCGAACGGCGTGGTGAACGCCACCACGTGCGCCGGCGCTCCCGGCTGATCTTTGACCGTAGCCGCGATAGCAGCCAGCGTCACCGCGATCGCCGGTGGAATCGAGAGCACGGCAAGCACCATCATGCCGAACCAGAGGCACGCCAGCACCATGGCCCACTGTCGCTTCGTCCCGAGGTAGGCGAGGAACCCGATGAGCGCGATGGGGAGCACGTTGAAGCTGGCGGTGAGAATGTCACCCGCCACGCCGCCACGCATCGCGATGGCAATCCCGATCAGGATCATGTAGGCCGCGCCGGCGACGGTCGCCCACTGCATCGTCTCGCGGATACGGTCACGCGTGGGGATGAGCGGCTTAGTCCCGCCGAAAGCCGCACTGACCGGCTCACCGGTCCCATGGGCCTCCTGTGGCGAGATTTCGGGCAGCAGGAAGGGCGTCTCGTCGGGTGGTTGCGGGCCGGTTTCCTGCGACATAGTTCCACGTCGTCCAATCAGCCTACAGCGCTACAGCGTGTCCGGTTCGCGCCGACTCGTAGGCGGCCTCGGCAATCCTCACGTTGCGGCGGCCTTCGCGGGCGGTCACCGGGACAGGAGTGCCGCCGCGCACCGCCTCCACGAAGAGCCGCAGCTCCTTGCGGACCGGCTGCTCATGCGTGGTCTGAAGCTCACCGACCCGGATCGACTTGGCCTCCGCGTCTCGCCGGGCCCAGCGAATCTGCCCGTTGGGACCGAAGCCGTCCGTGTAGAAGATGGTGCCTTCGGTCCCCTGCACCTTCCCGGAAATGTCCTGAAGGGCGCTCACGGTGCTTGTGTGCAGCAGTCCCACAGCCCCATTGGCAAAACGGAGTGAGATGAAGCAGAGGTTCGGATAGTCGCTGGGATCTTCCGTACCGATGTGATCGGCTTCCGCGTAGACGCGCGTCACGTCACCACCGATCTGGCACATAAAGTCGATCTCGTGGGCATTGACTTCCATCAAGAGGCCCCCGCACTGATCCAGGCGGTTGCGCCACGGCTGAGGCCATCCGGCCCATCCCGGACTGACCCGAGTGATGGTCACGGCGGTGGGCGCACCCACCTCACCCGCCTTCACCAGCTCCAGGACGTGAGACCAGGTGGGGTAGTAGCGGAGCACCTGTCCGATCATCAATTGGATCTTTGCCTGCTCCGCAGCGGCGATGATGGCGTTGCACTCTGAGGTGCTCGGAGCCATCGGCTTCTCGAGGAAGAGGTGCTTCCCGTGGCCGATCACCAGCTCCGCATGCTCGCGGTGGAGGTAGGGGGGCGATGCGACCAGGACGGCGTCGATTCCGGGCTGTGCTAAAAGCTCCTCGGCATCACCGTACGCGGGGGCGTTTAGCTCGGACTGCGCCTTCTCCCGCGACTCGGCGCTAGGGTCCGCCATACCGACCAGCCGCGCGCCCTCGACATGGATCAGTTGCCGTCCGAGACTGCGCCCCATCCCGCCGCAGCCGATCAATCCGATGCCGAGAGTGCTCAAAGTGGGCTTCCTGGAACTGAGTTCATTTGAGGCGGACGATCCAGTGCCGCTGCGGTTCGACCCGTTCGCTGCTTGCGGCCACCGTTTGCCCAACCTCGTGGAAGGGTGGCTTGGCGGGCCGGCGGCTTCAAGAAACAGCGGGCCCGCATCGCGAGCCCGCTAAAGCTTATCCTGCGAACACAGGGTAATCACCGCCAGCGCACCTACCGGGCGCGCTCACACTTGTACGCCGCGATTACTCGTAGCGCAGAGCGACGATGGGATCAAGTCGCGATGCCTTCAAGGCGGGATAGATTCCGAAGAAAATCCCCACCAGCGCGGAGAAAACGAACGACATGACGATCGGCTCTGGCGTCAGCACCATCGGCAGGCCCATGCCTCCCTTGTCAGGCGGAGCACCGAGCCAGAGGGCGGTTCCAATTGCCAAGAGCACGCCGAGCAATCCGCCCACGAGGCTGAGCGCGACGGATTCGATGAGGAACTGGTAGAGGATGTCGCTGCGCTTCGCACCGATCGCCTTGCGAATTCCGATCTCGCGGGTCCGCTCCGTCACCGACACCAGCATGATGTTCATGATGCCGATGCCGCCCACGAGAAGGCTGACGGTGGCGATGCCGGTCAAGAGCACCGTCAGCACACCGCTCTGCGCGGCCGCGCTCTCCTGGATGTCCTGCTGGTTGAACACCCGCACATGAGATTCTTCGTAGGAAGGCACACGGTGGCGTTGGTCGATGTGCCTGATGACTTCCTCCTCGGCCTCGCGCATCTTGCCTTCGGAGGCGGCCTGGACGCTGATGCTGGCGATGTACTGAAGCCCGAAGACCCTCTGCATCGCGGTGGTGATCGGGATGGTGATCTGGTCGTCCGGATTCCGGAACATCATGCCGCCGCGCTTCCTAGTGGTCCCCACCACCTTGAAGTCCTGACCGTTCACCTTGATCGTCTTGCCAATCGAGTCGACGTCCGGTCCGAACAGTTCGTCCCGAACGCTATCCCCGATCACAGCGACTTTGGACCGTCGCTTCACCTCCGCAGTAGTGAAGATGCGCCCCTTGTCGATGGGCAGGTTGCGCACCTCGAAGTAGTCCGCGGTTGAACCCATGATGGTCGTCCGCTCATTCGCGTTGGCGTACTTCACGGTGCCGGACTGCCGCACCTCCGGTGCCACCGCCCTCACGGACGAAAGCTTCTTGAGCGACTCCGCGTCCTCCAGCTTGAGGCTCTGCTGGCTGCCGAGGCCCTGGCTCACACCGCCGCGCATCACGCTGTTAGGTATTACCGTGAGGACGTTCGTCCCCAGTTTCTTGATCGCGTCCTGCGTCGCCTGGGCCGCACCCTGCCCGAAGGCGAGCATCACGATGACGGAGAAGACGCCGATGATGATGCCGAGCATGGTCAGAAACGACCGCATCTTGTTGGAAAACAGCCCCATGAACGCGATGCGGAACGCCTCCGTAAGGTTGGTTCCCGCCGACCGCCGGTGCGGAATCTTCGCTTGCGGCAGCAGAGTAGGCTGCGGCATTGAAGGCTTCGGCATTGAAGGCTTCGGCATCGAAGGAAGTGTCGGTTCTAGCGTGCTCATGCCGGCAACTCCGCCGTGTCTACGGTGGGTAGGCGCTCCAGCTCTTCAATGGCGTTCTTCGGCTCCTGCACCATCTCGTCCGAAAGGATGTTGCCATCCTTGAACCGGATGATGCGTCGGCAATGAAGCGCGATGTCCCACTCGTGCGTCACTAGGATGACGGTCTTGCCCTCCTGGTTCAGCCGCTGGAAGATCGCCATGATCTCCTCGCCGGTACGGGTGTCGAGCGCGCCCGTCGGCTCATCCGCGAGGATCACTACCGGGTCGTTGACCAGCGAGCGGGCAATGGCAACCCGCTGCTGCTGGCCGCCGGAAAGCTCAGCGGGCGTATGGTGGTGCCGGTCCGCCAGGCCCACGGCCCGCAGGGCTGCCATCGCCCGCTCCTTGCGCTGGGGCATGCCGCTGTACAGCATCGGCAGTTCCACCTGGCGGAGGGCGCTGGTCCGCGACAGCAGGTTGAACTGCTGAAACACGAAGCCGATCTTCTGATTGCGGACGTCGGCAAGCTGATTGTCGTTCATCCGGGAGACGTTCAGCCCGTCCAGCCAGTACTCTCCGGCGGTGGGTCGGTCCAGGCAGCCGGCCATGTTCATGAAGGTGGACTTACCAGAACCGGACGGCCCCATAATGGCGACGAACTCGCCTTCCTTGATTTCCAGACTCACACTCCGGAGAGCGTGAACCTTGGAGTTCCCCATCGTGTAGGTCTTGCTCAGCTTTTCGACGCGAATCATCGGCTACCGGCCTCCGCCGCCGCGAGGACCACCGCCGCCACCACCGCTGCCGCCTCGTCCGCCACCACTACCGCCGCCGCGCGGGCCACCGCCGAACGGGCTGCCGAATGGACTGCTCATCGATGCTTTCTCCGGCTCGATGATGCGGGTGATAACCTGATCGCCTTCCTTCAGGCCTTCCTTGATCTCAGTGGTCTCTTCGCCCACCAGCCCCGGCTTGACCTTGACGTCCTGCGGCTTTCCAGCAACCAGCATTTGCACCACGGTTCCATCCTTGCGGTCCTTGATCGCTTCATTGGGAACCGCAAGCGTTTTGAGCGAGCGACCGGTGATGAACTCACAGGTGGCGTTCATTCCGGGCCGGAAGACCGGCAGCGGCGTCGCAAGTTCCACGGTGACGGGAATGTTGGTGACGTTCTGGTTCACTACTGCCTGCGGGTTGATCCGAATTACTCTACCCGCGACCTTCAGGTCGGGGTACGCATCCACGCGGACTCTTACCAGTTGGTTCACCCGGACGTTGGAGATGTCCGTCTCATCCACGTTGGTGACGATCCAGAGCCGGCTGGTGTCGCCGATCTGAAGGAGCGAGTTGGTCGACCCGATGGAGCCACGGCTGCTCGGGATGACCGTCCCCTCTTCCACGTTCTTGGTAATGATGATTCCTGAGCGTGGCGCGATGACCTTGGTGAAACCGAGGTTGGTGTTAGCGCGCTTCAGGTTCGCCGTGTTGGAGACGATGGTCGCTCGGGCGGAGACCTCGTCCTGCTGTCGCAGCTTGATGTTCTGCAGGTCAGCCTGAGACAGCCGAAGGTCTTGCCGGGCCTGCTCCAGGTTAGCGGCGGCCGCGTTGTACTCGGCTTCACGGACCCGCGTCTGGACCGCGTTCTCCTTCGCTACATCCAGGGTCGCCGTCGCCTGCCGGATGCGCGCCTGACCTTCCTCGATTGAAGACTGGGCGCCGTCGATACGCGCCTGGAGCTCTTTGATCGAAAGCGAATTCTCCCGCTCGATGGTCTTGCGGCGCTGCTCCGCGGTCCGCTGGGTCGCCTTCGCGGTCTCCACGCGGTTGTAGACCGCTTCCACATCGCTGCGGGCCACGAAACCCTGCACGAAGAGCGTGCGCTGCCGTCCGAACTCCGCCTGCGCGGTCTGCACGCCCGCCTTCGCCTGCTGGACGCCTGCATCCACCGACTCCACGTTCAGCGGAATGGTCACTTCCTGGAGCGTTGAGAGTTGCTGCTCCAACTGGCCCTTTGCCTGCTGCGACTGGAGCACCGACTTCTGCGCGGATTCAAGCTGCGCCTGGGCCTGGGCGATGCCGAGCCGCACCAGCGCGGGCTGCACCTCGCGGTTGGCTAGCGCCTGGGCAAGACGCGCCTCGGAGCCGGTGATCGCCTTGCGGGAACCGGCGATCCGGGCCTCGGCCTGAAGGCGCTGCTGCTCCTTGGTGAGGCTGGCCTGCATCAACCGTGCTTCCGCCGCGTCCAGGTTGGCGGTCGCGGTTGCCTTCTCGGCCAGGGGATCGGTCGGGTCAATCGCCATGACCAACTGACCGGCGGCGACCCGGTCACCGATGTCGACAGTCAGCTTCTTGATCTCGCCGCCGACGTTGGAGCGGACGTCCACAATCTTCCACGGCTGAACGGTGCCGGTGGCGCTCACGAAGCTGACCACATCCGTGCGCTCCACGGGCGACTGCTCGTAAGTGGTCTCTTCCTTCTTGCCTGCGCCCGCGCCTTGCTTGAAGAGCGCGAAGCCTCCCGCGAGGACGCCCACCACGACGGCGAGGATGACGATGCGTTTAATCCAGATCTGCATACGGCTAAGAAAACCTAACTGAGAGCGTGCCAGCGAGCGTACCGATGGGCGCGCCAGTCATTGCGCACGCATTATGAGTGGGACCCCGAGTAACGGGTTCATCGGACGGGACGTTCTTCGACCCGTGTGGAGCAGCCTGCAATACTATACGCAGCACTGGTGCGGCGGTGGCCTCTCGGGCGGTGATACGTGCCTGGATGCCAAGCTTCGTCGCGGTAATCCAACATGCAAGACGCGCCGCCCGAAGAGGCAGCGCGTCCACTTGACGTGGAGGAATTAACGCTCCCCCCACCCGCTTAGTTCAGCTCCGGTACTTACGCGTCGAAGAGGAACTCCATGCCTTCGAAGTCGGTGATGTCCACGCGGGAGACCTTTCGCTTGATGCGCGCCAGCGCGTTGTCCACGGACTTGGTCTTGCATCGAAGCTCATCCGCGATCTCCCGGTAGCTCTTGCCCAGCCGGTATCCGGCAAGCACCCGCCACTCGAACTCGCTGAGGAGCTGATGGAGGATTTCCTGACGGGCCTGGCTGTCTTCACGCGCCAGGACGAGTTCTTCCGGGTCCGAACTGCCATCCGTCTGAAGGATGTCCGACATGCTCCAGTCACTGAAATCGTCCTCGGATGGGACCTCAAGCGAGAGGGAGGTGTTGAGCGGGACCTGCTTCTGGCGGGTGGCGGCTTTGATGGCCGTGATGATATGGCGGTGGATGCAGACCTTGGCGAAGGCGGGGAAGGAAGTGGCCTTCGCCGGCTTGTAGTCCACAATCGCCTGCCAGAGGCCGATCATGCCTACCTGAAGGAGGTCTTCCCGTTCCGCTCCCACAAGGAAGTAGGACTTTACCTTGGAACGGACGAGGTTCCGGTACTTGTAAAGTAGATGCTCCGACGCATCCTGGTAGCCCATCTGGGCTCGGCGGACCACGGACGAGTCCGGGGTATCCGTGTACCGAGACCGGTAGGTAGTGGTCACCATCTCGTCGGTGAGATCAACCATGCTTCTCACGCGGCTTCCTCCCTGGGGAAACTGGCTATGGACGGGCGAGGGCCGAACAGGACCTGGCCCTTCTGCGCGGTTCTTGCACCGGCCAGAGTTCTATTGCTGGGACGCCGACCAATCCTCAAGGCTTTGCTCGATCCTGGCCACGCCCGCATACCAATGGAAAGCATCTGGCTGCCGGAAGTCCGGCTTTCCGTTTCCCACTCGCTGGAGGGACCTCGTCTGTTGCAGCCGGTCCATTCCTTAGACGCAGGAAGGAAGGCGGCGATCTGCCCTTAGAGTAACTTTAGTTGTGGAGCCGTGCCAAGGCCTCCAGCACCGTGGTAGGGATTATAGAGTTCCCTGCCTATGTTGGCAACCGGTCCACCTTCAGCCGAGGTCAGCACCGACCGAGCGTGGGAGCTGTCACGGCTGGACCTTCCACCTATCGGCGGCTCCCGTTCATTACCTATGGTTGGACGAGAGACGCTGACACTTCAATCTTCCTACTGGGCTGATGAAGTTTTCAAGAGGTCGATTGTCGGATGACGGGCAGTCCTTCGGCCATTGAGCCTGCGGAATCTGAGTCGTGATGAGGTCAAACGAGGTGCAATGCGTGATCTGAAGCTCGCCACCGCCAGCGATTCGCCGCCCGCACCTTGGTGCTACTGGGTGGTACCGGATCGCCTTCTGGCCGGGTGTTTCCCGGGAGCACGTGACGCAATCGAGAGGGCCGAGAAGCTTGCGGCTCTGGAAGCGGCGGGCATTGAGGCGTTCTTCAACCTGATGGAAGCGGATGAGCGTGACCGCTCCGGGCGGCCCTTCGTCCCCTATCTGAGCGCACCGGGTACCGCGCACGCCCCGAAGATGGTCCGGCACCCGATCCGGGATCGGGACGTCCCCTCGGTCAGCGGGATGCGGGAAACACTGGACGCGCTGGACGAGGCATTGCAGGCGGGCACCGCAGTCTATGTGCACTGCTGGGGCGGAATCGGGAGGACGGGAACCGTCATAGGGTGCTTGCTGCTTCGGCACCAGTTGGCAACGCCGGAGACGGTCTTCGACACGCTGACGGCGCTTCGAACGGCCGATCTACACCGCGGAGCCCGGCGCTCACCGGAGACGGAAGCGCAACGGGAGTTCGTGCGTGCCTGGCACGGTTAGCCGAAGGCATCATAGGCTATACTGGCGAGAGCCTGAGCGATGGCTTGGCAGGCACTCGAACGCGAACCCGGAGAGAGACATGGCAAACATTACCTGCGCAAAGTGTGGACAGGAGGCCGAGCAGATGGCGGAGCAGCCGCTTGGAGGCGCGGCGGGACGGCAGGTTCTGGCGAACATCTGCGAGGCTTGCTGGAACGAGTGGAAAGCGCAGCAGATCCTGGTCATCAACCACTACGCCCTGATGCTCCACAACGCCGAGCACCGGGCCCAGTTGCTCGGGATGATGCGCGAGTACCTCAACCTGGAGCCGAGCAATCCGCCGGCGCAGCTGCAACCCGGTTAGCGCGCCGCATGCGCCCCTGGGAGGCCGCAACGGAAGCGTCGGCAACGCCAAAGGGCTGCGTCTCCCCGGGAGGGCGAGGCTCCGCCGAGCCGTAACCGAAGGCGCGCGGCCTACCGTCTGAATGCATCCTTCAAAACCAAGACTAAACCGTACACGGTCAAGGCGATTCCCCGAAGTGACGGTTTTGAGCCGCGTGTTCTACAGCCTGTTGCGAAGCTGCGGTGAGGTATACCTCCGGCCCGGCTCGGCGGGAGCCTCGCCCTCCCAAGACAGCTCACCGTTGCGGCGACTCAGTTTCACCGCAGATGCGGGCTTTGCCGGCGCGCTTGGCTTCATACAGGAAGAAGTCGGCCCGTTCCATCAGGGCATCGGGGGTATCGCCGGGCCGGGAGCCGGCCACGCCACCGCTCATCGAGAGGGTGACCGACACGGTCCGCTCCTCGGTGCGGGCGGTCACCACGCGCTCGGCCCCGAGGGTTGAAAGCCGCTCGACGAGGCGACTCACGCTGGTGCCCGGAGAAAGGATGCAGAACTCGTCGCCCCCGTAGCGGCCGACCACATCGCCGGGTCTGACCAGCGTGCAAATCTCCTCCACCACGCGGCGCAGGATGCGGTCCCCCACCACGTGACCTTCCGAGTCGTTGATCGCCTTGAAGTTATCGACGTCGATCATCGCCACGGAACCGGGGACGGACGTGCCTAACATAGCCTGGAGCTGGTCGGTCAGAGCACCACGGTGGTACACCCCCGTGAGCGGATCCCGAAGGGCGCCGTCCCGTGCCTGAAGCAGCTCCATCTCCAGGTTCTGGATCTGATCATCCAATGCCGAGGCTCGCTCCAGGTCGTTCTTCGCCTTCTGCTCCACCAGTGAGCCAATCCGGGACAATTCGCTCTGGAGGCGCTCCCGGACGGCCCGGATGTCTTCGAGCCGCGAAACGGTCGACATCCGGTCGTGGAACCCCCGGAGGGTGTCATGAAACTGCTGGTTGCTGGTCGACTCGATCTTCTGGTGCTCCTGGTAGAGGGTTAGGAGCCGCCAGAGCTCATCCTCGCGCTCTGACAGGTAACGCCGCTGAAGCTGCCCGAACTCCACGAGCGAGTCAGCGGTCCACTCCCGGTGGAGGTCGAGTTCTTCCGCTTCAGATGACGCCTGCACGCGCTCGGTGACGCGGCGGAGCCGGCGCATGAACGAGGGAGCATCAAGGTCTGGAGTGGAGATCACGAAGTTCTCCACCCCCTTTAGCAGCTCGCGGGCAAGATCCAGCGCCGCGAGCGGCGCCGAGTCGCGGCTTCCTGCCGAGAGCAACGTGCTGTCCGGACCCGCGGCTGCCCCTGCAGACCCGGTGCCGGGCGCGTCCTTTCGCTGAAACTGCTTGAAAAGACGGTGGGACATTGAAAATGCTACGGACGAATGCTACGGTCGAATCAAACGGACGGATGCTGACTAGGAACTCCATCGAGAAGCGGATCAGGGGTCTAATCGCTGGGCGGCCACTGGCTTTATACCCGAGTGAGCGACCATCCTTGATGGAAGACGGCTGGCAGCCATTATCGGTTCCCTCTGTTCGACAGTTAGGGTGACCGTCTGGCCGCATCCACCTGGTGGACGACCCGCGCCCACGCGAGCGCGTAGCTCCGGGCTAACATCAAGTGGCCTAAGGCAACCCTGAGGCCGATCATGAAGTCTTATGGAATGGCACCGCGTCGGTGAACAGAGCGCACGAGTATGAGGAGCCTGAACGTGGGTGAACGCAGGAGGATGCCGCAAAGGGCAAGCGCCGTTCTGGCATTTGGCCTGCTGACCCTTTCTCTTCTAGCGTCGGGAGGCAGTGCTGCGCGTGCGGTGCAGGGCGTAGCGGCAAAGCCGGGTACCAGTTCCGTGCTGCCGAGGGTCGCCGGCCTGGATGCGCGCGTCGACCCCCGCCTCGCACAGACCTTCTCCATTGAGGCCCGCTCCGCAAGCCTGGCGGCACTCTCCGGTCAGCTTGGCGGCGCGCTGGAAATCCCGGTCTCCGTGGACCCGGAGTTGGCGAACCAGCGCATCACGCTCCACGCCGCGCGCGCCAGCGTCCTCGGTCTTCAGGCTGCCCTGGCAAGTCTCACGCGTGGCTCATGGCAGCGGGTCGGCGAGCCGCCCCAGCACCGGTACCTCCTGCACGCGGACGACGCGCTGGCCGCTGAGGCAGAGTCCCTCCGGCGTGAGCGGCGCGTGCTGGCCCTCCGGAGCTTCCTCTCCACGTCGGACGCCCTGCGCCGGCGAGGGCCGGAGTGGGTCGCCAGCGAGATGCGCGCGTCACTGGCTGCCCGGATGCCCTACCTGCCGGAGGAGAGCCTCCGCCAGATCAGCCCCGACTTCGTTCGGCTCACGCTCCTGGTCCAACCGCTGCGGCTCGGGATTGGCAGGGTGGTGGCGGAGAACGGCAGCGCGTGGGTCCCCTTCGCAGGGCTTCCGCAGCAGTATCAGGAACTCTTCGCGTCGTTCTACCTGGAAGCTCGCAACCGCCCCGCAGCGGCAGCCGACAATGGCATCCTGGAGTACGCGCCGGAAGAGGTGCTCTCCGCTCCCCAGGCGCGCGTGGAATACCGGTTTGTCTACGGCGACAACTGGACGGGACCGTTGCTCACCATCCGCGTGGGCGCAGGCGACCATTGGGCCACCGCCGTGCTGCCCACCGTGCTTTACGAGCTACCGGATTACGCGCGCCTCTTCCCCGCCGCAGCGTCCCAGAGGCCGGCGGCACTCGATCAGTTCGAGCCGGTCCGGGTGCTGGTCGACACGGACTCCCAGACGTGGGACCAGGCGATCACCTCGGTAGCAAGGGCCGCGAAGATCAACATCGTCGCGGATGCGTTCCCGCGCCCGCCCGCGTTCCGCCCCGCCGGCAAGGGACCGGTGATCGCCGCCACGACCCTGCAAGCCACGCTCGATGACGTCTGCCGGTACTACGGCTACGTCTGGTGGCGCCACGGCGAGTTCTTCGTCTTCAAGCACCGCTTCTGGGCCGAGGAGCAGCGCGTGTCCGTGCCGGAGCCCCTGGAGCAGCGGCTGGGCGCGGAGGCTTCCGCCACAGGCCGGCTCTCAGACGAGAGCCTCCGGTCGCTGGCCGCGCTCACGGACGAACAGCTTCTCTCCATGCACTTGAACGGCACCGCCGCAGGTCGGGTCGCAGCGCCGATGGCAGCATTTGACCTGAACGAGATCCAACTGGCGCGCAGCGGCCTGCTAATCTACTCGCAACTGGACGCAGCCTCCGCGCTGGCGGCGCGCACGAAAAGCCTCCAGGTTGCGGCCGCATCCCCGGGCGCGCAGTATGTTTTCGCGACCACCGGCGATGACCGCGGCTTTCCGCTGGACGACGAAGGCGCCGCGCTCTGGCGCTTCCGCCTCACGCCGGAGACCGCCCTACAACGCTTGCCGGCCGGTACGGCCCAGGTGGGGAGCCTACGGTTCGCCTTCGACTTCGGTCCTGCCGGGATACGGACCACGCGGTTGGCGCTTCGGCTGCCGCACGTGGAGCCGCCGGCCGCCCCGAACCCACCCCCGGCTATGCCCGTGCCTCCGCCCGACGTCCCGGGTGGAACAGCTCCCAGCTAGTACACCGTTCGCACTTCACTGAACGCAGGTTCGTTGCTGCGCACAAGGGCGCGATGGCGACTCGGACGGGGATTGAACTGCGGAGAACGCGGAGAGCGCATAGAAGAGGGTCTGGGAGACGCCAGCGGATCGGGGGGATTGCTGCACCGCGGTATCCGCTCGAACCGGCACATCGCTTTCCGGTTGCATTCTCTGCGCTCTCTGCGTCTCTGCGGTGATGAAAGTAGCCCCCTGCAATGTCGCTCAATGAAGCGTCGGGCAGGGCGACTGAAGTACTGGGCGCAACACGGTATCCGCATCGCTCCCCCAAAAGTGCCAATTGAAGTTGCGACCATCGCTTGAGCGGTCACGGGCCGAAGAGAGGAATGCAAAGAGGTGCTTGCTTCCCGATAACCAGTGCGAGGACTCATTCATGCCCCGCGCCCTGACCAGCCCGCACCCTTCGAAAAGCGCTCCCGCCTGGATCGCCGCAACGATAGCCACGGCTTTGCTCGGCCTGCTTCTACCCCAGACGGCGCAGTCGGTCGCACTCTACATCGAGCAGCGCACCACCGGGCATGCTCCCCTCGGGATCCGTGCTTCGAGCAGTGCCACGGACCTGGTGTCGTTCCGGCTGCTGGCAGCGTCCGCTCGCCAGGGTGCCACGGACGGCGAGATCCAGCCTGCGGAGAAAGTCCACGGTTCGGTTCGCCTGCTGGTGCGGTCGGCCGCCCTCAATGACCGAAACGGGATGGCGCAGGCGCTGACGACCCTCGAAAGCACCGTCGAGTCCCGCGAACGCCGCCAGGGTCGTCGCGCTCGCAGAGCCCGGCAAGTCGGAGAACTGATCCGCCTCTGCCGCGAAGAACTCAACGGCCTCGCCGCAAGGTAGAGAACTCAGCTCCCCGAGGGCCGGAGGTCGCAGCCTCCCGCCCCAGACTGAACCCCGAACCCCGAACCCTGAACCCTCGGCTTGTCGAACGGCTGACGCCCAGCTATCGTAGTGGCATACCCCCACCCGGTACCTGAGGAGAAGTCCGTGCTGCCTGAAGTCAAGAAGGACGCCACCCGGCGCATCAATCGGATCGCGGGACAAGTCGGGGGCATTCAGCGGATGGTCGAAGAGGACCGTTACTGCGTGGACATCCTCAACCAGATCGCCGCCATCCGCTCCGCCCTCGACCAACTGGGCGTGCAGCTCCTCACGGGCCACATCGAAAGCTGCGTGCTCGGCGCGGATCAGTGCCAGCAGCATGACCTGCTCGAGGAAGTCCGCACCTCCCTCTCTAGGTTTCTCAAATAGCCTGCTCGAAGTCGGCGGCTAGATGTGGAGCCGCATCGTCGTGCTGCTCATGCTTTGCTCTCGCACTAGCTACACCATCGCCCTGGATAGCGTCTCACCTGATTCACTATTCTCCGGTTCTTGTTTCGCCAGGTGACCTTTCGGGTACAGAAATCCTAACGGTTCAGTGAGCCCCTACCGCATTAACGACCGGATTTCCGGCTCGCCTCGCTAGTGCCCTTCGGCGCAGAGGCGAGTTGTTTTGCTTTCTGGGGTGGACCTGTTCCGGGAGACAAAGAATGAAACGAGCCATCAACCTCGCTACCGCTTCCGCTGCACTGTTCGCTACCCTCGGCCTCACCGCTGTCAGCTTCGCCGGTCCGCTCAAGGTGCGCACTCACGGCGGCAAGTCGCAGCAAGTTATGATGTGCCCGGATTGCAATGCGAAGCTTGCATGCGCTGCGGTGGGCGAGTACCACCTTGGTCTCGACGTGAACGTGGACAGCCCCAAGACCAGCGGCGCGGTCGTTGCGGTCCACGTCATGGATAAGGACAAGAAGCCCGTGCGCGATGCCAAAGTGACCCTCGACCTTTCCATGCCAGGGCACGGGCACCGCTCCCGCGAAACGCTCAAGCTCCGGCACACCGGAGACGGTCGGTATGAAGCCGCGACCGCCATCGTGATGCCCGGTGCCTATCAGGCCGACGTCCGCGCCACTCTCGCCGGGGCTGATACGGTGAAGCAGTCGTTCAGCTTCAGCAGATAGCGCACAGCCCTGACAGAATCGGGAATGGTTAGGCAAGGTCCACCGCACTCCAGGCGGTGGACCTTTCATTTCCACGCGCACAACACCAGAGAATCCGCCAAGTGTCCATCTTCGTCCCACAGGTGTGCTTTGCCACGGTGGGACGGTGATCAAAGTGCAGTCCGCAGTCAAGCTTCTTTCCGTCGAGTCCCCCGCCACTTGACACCGGATACCCCCGGTGGGTATATAAGAGTGGTTACCCCCTGGGGGTATATCACTCGATCTGCCGCTGCGGATCGAAAGAGAGGGGACGGATGAAACGACCGATCGAAGAACAGGCTACGTTGACGATTCGGGGAATGGGCTGCGGTAGGTGCGCCAAGGGTATTGAGGAAGCGTTAGCCGCCATTTCAGGCGTAAAGCGAGCCGTGGTCAGTTTGGAACCGAGCGAGGCCAAAGTGAGCTTCGACCCACGACAAACAAGCCCCCAGGCCATGGCTGCAGCCATCGTGGCCGCAGGCTACCAGGCAGCAGCCTGACCGGGGAATGTCCCGTCCGGACATACGACACCAGGCTGCGCTGGTGGACGGGACCCATCAGCCATCACTCTTCTGGAGAGCCACTATGGACAGTGCGGAGATTCTGGTAACCACCGGCGGACTGCTAGGCACCGCCTGGGTAGTCTGGTACTTCTTCCTCGCGGAACGGCGGCAGGTCCGCGCCGCAGTTGAGACTGGCGGCATCCAGAGCGTGCGGGTGATCGTCAAAGGCGGCTATGAGCCGGACGTGATCGTGGTGGAGAGGGACCGGCCGGTGCGCCTGGAGTTCGACCGTCAAGAGAACGCCGGCTGCTCGGACACGGTGGTGCTGGGTGACTTTGGCATCTCGCAGGGACTGCCCCCCTTCAAGACCACGGTGGTCGAGTTCGTGCCCAAGAAGGCCGGAGAGTTCGTGTTCACCTGCGGGATGAACATGCTGCGCGGCAAGCTCATCGTGGAAGACGGCAACGGAAAGCGGGACTGAAATGGAAACCGGAACTTCTGTGCGAAAAGGGCGGGACAGCGGTCGTAACGGCTCCGGCTCTCCGACTCCCTTCACTGGTGAAGAGGCACGCATCACTGGAGCCGACAGCAGCGCCGGGACAACGGACACCTGCACGCTCCCCGTCGGCGGGATGAGCTGCGCCGCCTGCGCCGCCCGCATTGAGAAGGTCCTGAGGCGCGCCGAGGGCATTGAATCGGCGAACGTCAACTTCGCCACCGCCCGCGCCACCGTCACCTTCGACCCCGCAGTGACCGACGCTCGTGCGGTGGCGGCCGCTATAGAGGACGCCGGCTACACCGTGCCTGCGCCTCCTGCTCAGGAGTCGGAAGCAGGCAGCACATCGGCCGAGGATGCACCGGACTGGGAGCAGCAAGCGCGCGAGGCAGAATACCGCGACCTCCGCGCCCGCTTCCTGGTGGCGCTTGTCCTGGGGCTGCCGGTGACGGTCATCGCCATGACGCACGTCGACTTCCCCGGTAATCACTGGCTGCAGATGGTGCTCACCACGCCAGTGCTGCTCTACTCTGGCCGCCAGTTCTTCACCTCCGCCGTGAGCGCGTTGCGCCATCGCGCGGCGGACATGAACACATTGATTGCTCTGGGGACCGGGGCGGCCTACCTCTTCAGCGTCCTGGTCACCCTCTTCCCAAGCGCGGTTTTGGGTCCGACCGCCCCACACGGAGCCGACGGTGGGCACAGTGTCCCGATGGTCCCCGTCTACTTCGAGGCGGCCGCGGTCATCATCGCACTGGTGCTGCTCGGTCGACTGATGGAAGCGCGGGCCAAGGCGCGAACCGGGGATGCCATCCGAAAGCTGGCGGGGCTGCAGGCACGGACCGCGCGGGTTGAGCGGGCTGGGGTGGAGCAGGAGATCCCCGTGGAAGCGGTGCGGGCCGGCGACCTGGTCCTCGTCCGGCCCGGCGAGAAGATTCCCGTGGACGGCATCATCCGCACCGGTGAGAGCACGGTGGACGAGTCGATGCTCACCGGCGAGAGTATTCCGGTGGAGAAGCGGCCCGGCGATGAGGTGTTCGGGGCGACCCTCAACCGCACCGGCGCCTTCCGCTTCGAGGCGACCAAGGTGGGGAAGGACAGTGCGCTCCAGCAGATCATCCGGCTGGTGCAGGACGCGCAGGGAAGCAAGGCACCCATTCAGCGCATGGCGGATGTCATCAGCGGCGTCTTCGTGCCCGTGGTGCTCTGCATCGCCATCCTCGCCTTTGTCCTCTGGTTCATCTTCGCGCCGGTCGAGACGCGCCTACAGCAGGCGCTGGTTGCCTTTGTCTCGGTCCTCATCATCGCCTGCCCGTGCGCCCTCGGCCTGGCGACTCCCACGGCGGTGCTGGTGGGAACGGGGAAGGGCGCGGAGAACGGCGTCCTCATTCGGGGCGGTGAGAGCCTTGAGACAGCGCACCGGCTCACCACGCTGGTGCTCGACAAGACCGGGACGCTGACCCACGGTAAGCCGGAGTTGACCGACGTGCTGCCCATCCCGCCCTTTGGGGAGGACGAATTGCTGCGCCTGGTCGCCGCCGCTGAGCGCTCCTCCGAGCATCCCCTCGGAGAAGCGATCGTGCGAGGTGCCGGGGCGCGGGGCATCTCCGTGCCGGAGGCTTCCAGCTTCCAGTCGCTGACCGGCCGGGGCCTGGAGGCGGTGGTCGAAGGGCGGAGCGTGCTGGCGGGGAACGCCCGCTTGATGGACGAGGGGGGCGTCGATTGGGCCGCGCTTCAAGAACCGCTGGAGCGATTGGCCGGAGAAGGTCGCACGCCGATGCTGGTAGCGGTGGATGGGCGAGCGGCCGGCATCGTGGCGGTGGCCGATACCGTCAAGGAGAACGCCGCCGAGACGATCGGGGCGCTGCGCCGACTGGGCCTCGAGGTGGCGATGATGACCGGGGACAACCGCCTCACCGCCGAGGCGGTGGCGCGCCAGGTCGGCATCACGCGCGTGCTGGCGGAAGTGCTGCCGGAGCACAAGGCCGAAGAGGTCCGCAAGCTGCAGGCCGCCGGACAGGTGGTCGGGATGGTGGGCGACGGCATCAACGACGCGCCCGCCCTCGCGCAAGCCGATGTGGGCATCGCCATTGGGACCGGCACGGATGTGGCGATGGAGGCAAGCGATATCACCCTCATCCGGGGCGATCTGCGCGGCGTGGTCACGGCCATCCGGCTCTCCCAGGCAACGCTCCGCACCATCAAGCAGAATCTCTTCTTCGCCTTCATCTACAACGTGCTGGGAATCCCGCTGGCGGCTGGGCTGCTTTACCCCCTCTGGGGCATCACCCTCTCACCTATCATCGCCAGCGCTGCAATGGCGCTCTCCAGCGTCTCGGTCGTCTCCAATAGCCTGAGGCTGCGGAGCTTCGATGGCGCCGGCCGTCGCGACTCACGTAGAGAGCGAACCTCGTAGCTCGTCAATGCGGAATTGCGGTTTCCGGCGGAGTGGTGGTCGAGTGGAGAGAGAGGGTGAATGGGAGTGGCGCTGGCTGTGATGTCTCCCATTCCCTCAATCTCTTTCAACCTCTCGGAACATCCTCGCCATGCCATTGGGAGTCAGTGGTTCTCCGGGCAGACTGAGGTTCCCGCGCCGCTAAGGTCCGATCGCTGCTGACCCGGCGGCGTCCGGATACCACTTCTTGAGCCACATCTCGAACTGCTCCATCTCTTCGGTCTGGCTGGCGGTGATGCCCGTCGCCAACTTCTTGAGTTCTGGGCGGCCTGCTCTCTCCTGGGCCAGCTTCGCCATATCCACGGCCATCTGATGGTGCATCTTCATGTGGATCAGGAAAGCCCGGTCGCAGTCCGTCCGGCACTCCCGGGTGAAGGCGCTCTGCATCGACGCCATGTCGGCTTTCATCAGCTGGCGCAGTTCCGGGTCGGGCGCCTTGCCGGTCCATGCCGTGTTCCAGGCGGTCATCTGCGTGATCTCTCTCCGCTGGTCAGCAATGATCCTCTCGGCGGCCTCTCTCAGCGGCGCTCGCTTTCCTTCCGGGAGGTACTGCTTGCTCATCTCTAGCGCGCCCTGGTGATGCTCAATCATCTCGGCCAGGAAGATTGCGTCGAACTCCTCCCCAGAGGATTGCAGGCGCTGCATGGAGGGCATCTGCGAGTGGTCCATCGCCTGACCCTCGTGTCCCGTGGGTGAAGGGGTCCCAGGTGATGCGGTCTGGGTTGAGTTCGCTGCCGGGGACTGGGCCTGATTCCCAGTCGGACCACATCCGGCCAGCATTCCCAAAGCCAGGAGCGCTCCCGCCCGTAATCTCCAATCGCAAACTGACATGATCTCCCTCGCGCTTCTGCTGCGGCTCGCCCCGACGCCGCGCGTCTCGATGAAACGACCGTCGGCCGCCGAACTGGGCGCACGACAGCCTCCTCAGGGCTTGCCTCTTGGCCAACGTGCTAAACCCCGGTCAGTCCTTTCCGGGAACCCAAACTTCCTCAGCGGGTCTTAACGAATAGGTTTGACGTGGATACCCATAGGGGGTATAATCGCCATGCAGGCAGGAACCCCAGCCCCCCGCGTTCGATAGCAGATCTTCATGCGAGCCACTCACCGCTACAACCGAAAACTGACCTGGCTGTGGCTGCTCGCGATGGTCTTCTCCCTCGCGGGTCGGCCGATGCATGCGGCGGCGACATGTATCGGCGCAATGCCGAACGGCTCACCCCATGTAGCCCAGGCTGAGGCCAGCGCCCCGATGTCCTGCGGCATGGATGCCGCTGCATCTGGTGGTTCGGGCTGCTGCTGCAAGAAGACGCCCGAGGTCAAGCCGAGCGATTCCCAGTCCAGTGGACACGGAGCGCATCACGGAAATCTGGATGGGGTGACGAGCGCATCCTGCGGATGCGTCCTGCAACCCACGCCCGCCGGAGACCCCGCCGATTCCCGCCGCGTGCGGATGGTCTCCGTTCCGGATGTGACCGCGCTGCCGGTCGCTGTTCCTGTTCTCATCACCCTCACCGCCCCTGCGGCGGCGCGCTTCAGCGAGCGCCCGGTGGGTTATCTCCCACAGCCCGACCGCTCCCCCACCGGCTCGCGCGCGCCCCCCGTCCGCTAGCGCACCTGCGGGCGACGCTGTGTCCGGCCTCGCGATGAGCCTGCATTCAGGCCGACGCGCACCGTCACTCGTCCTCGCATGACTCCTCGGTACCGGCCCCCCGTGGGTCTGCCGAAGAGGGCGGCTCGTAATTGCCGCCCGCGCAGAGACGGAGTTGGACCCAATGGGTCCGCAGTAGGCAGCGCTGGAACGCCTGCCCGGGGAGCATTCCATGTCATTCCAGATGAACCGCCGCAGCCTGGTGGCTGCCGCAGCCCTGAGCCTGTTCGGAACCGGACTCGCCTCCTACAGCCCGCGTCCCGCAGCGGCTCACGAGGCCAAGTGCCCTGTCTGCAAGCTGGACGTGGTGCAGGATACCGACAAGCTCGACAACGAGGTCGCCCTGCGCAGCGGGAGGAAGCGCATCGAATACCGCTGCGTTTGGTGCGCGCTGAAGGATGCCAAAAGCTTCACCGGTGACATCACCATCCTGGCCCCCTCCGAGCTGAAGGGGAAGCCGGTGCAGCTCTCGCGCAAAGAAGGCAAGTGGACGATGACGCCGGAGACGGCCGTCTTTGTGGGGCAGAAGGTGAACCACCGGGAGTGCCAACTGGGCTACCGCGCCCTCACCACGAAGGACGCCTTCGACAAGTGGGTCCACGCCAACCACGCGCTGCTCCAGGGCGCGAAGCCCCTCACGCTCGAGCAGATGCTGGAGCTGGCCAAGTAGCCGTCCGCAATCGCCGCACTCGAGCCTACCCGCACAGCAACCACACATTTCTGCGAAAGAACCGAGATGAAGAACTTTCACGATCGATCGCGGAGGGCAGCCCGCCTTCTGCTACCATGCCTGGTGGCGCTGAGTGCCTACTCCTTCGCCGGTACGCCGGCAAAGGCGCAGTCCTCAACCACCCCTACCCTAAGGGCCGCCAAAAAGCCGCCGTTCGCGGAAGCCGCTGCTACCTGGCACGAACTCCGGGCTCTGCTCAAGGATCTGCGGCAGACCGTCCGCGACGGACGATTGGATGAGGTCCACGCCCTCGCCTTCAACATCCGAGATGAGGTGAGGCTGCTGCCGGACCGAAGCGGCGCTCTACCTGCGGCCAGCCGCCTGAAGTTGAGTGCGCAGGTGCGCCGCGTCGACCAGCTTGCGGAAGCCCTCGACCGGGCCGGTGATTCGGGGGACAAGGCAGGGACCACGCGCCACCTTCAGAGCCTGATCGGCGTGCTCGCGGGCGTGGAGAAGCTCTACCCCAAGGGATCGCTCGTGGCGGTGGCGGCCAACGCCGCCCCCAGCAAGGAGCGACTGCTCTACCTCACTCCGGGCGGGGCCTACACGGCCGAGGATATCAAGGCCAACGGGAACCAACTGCCGGCGCAGAAATTCCGTGGGGTCAAAGTCAACCACGACCTGAAGCCGGCGGTCGGAGACCGGATCTGCCCTGTCACCCTCACCAAAGCCAATCCGGGCTATGCCTGGACCATTGGCGGCAAGGTGTACCTTTTCTGCTGCCCACCCTGCCTGGAGGAGTTCCTGACCAAGGCCAAGGAGGATCCCGCTTCCCTGCTCCCGCCGGACCACTACATCAAGCGAGCCGGATAGCACCACTGCTTCAGGAACAGGAATCAGCACATGTTGACGCACCGATCAAACAGATGGGGATGGCTGTGGTTGCTGGCGGTGGCCGTAGCGCCGATGTCGGTCGCTGCCACGGCCAGCCCGGGGGACAGCGCCACGGTCGGAGACAGGCTCCCGCCACTTCCCAGCGGCCTCCCGGCGTGGCTCGATAATACCAATCGCAACCACATCTTCTACAAGAGGGGCCGCTACAACTTCGACGTCTACAACATCGACGCGCTGGCACGGGACCTCAACGCCGTGGCGGTGGGCCACGCCCTCGCCTACGAGGATTTGGTCACCGGCAAGGCGGCCACGCTCGAGACGAAGACCTACGAGCGGATCGACTGGGTGCTAAAGAACCCTCCGAAGCTCATGCCGGACGAGGCGGCGCTCTCGCCCACCTTCGGCCGCAAGTACGGCGTGCTGGAGCAGGTCTTCGACTGGACGCACGTGCTCCACGCGCAGACCATCGACGTGCTCGCAAGCAAGAAGCTTTCGGAAGCAGAGAAGGACAAGGAGATCGAGCGGCTCTGGAAGTTCTACTTCGAGAGCGTGCCGTACGCGGTGACACCGCTGCCGCTCAACATGGATTACCTCTACAGCCAGCCCTACAGCCAGGCGTTCCGCAAGACCTACCCTCGCGTGAACGGGCTGTTCTGGGGCTACCACTGGCTGCAGAACGCCATGTACGACACGCTCTACCGCGTCCCACTGGAGTGGCAGAGGAAGTCGTACGCGGTAGTGGGTGAGCGCTACCACCAGACGGAGCTGCGCCGCACCGACCGCCGCTTCATGCCGATGTTCGGGGAGCTCAGCCCCGTCTTTGCCGGCCGCTACCCCCACATCGCGAACGCCTTCGACAACCTGCACATGCTCCACGACATGGTGAACGACATCCTGGCAACCCCGGGCCTGACGGAGCGCCAGAAGGACGAGCAGGTCAAGCGGGCGATCTGGCTGGTCAGCGCCGAGGCCCACCGAGGCGAAAAGCCGGGCGACCGTTCAGCCAATCCCGTCGAGGACCGTGGGCACGACCACCGCTTCTTCGCCGGGATGCCGGGCATGGGGATGATGAAGGGTGCTTCAGCCGAGGCGGTGCCGGCGCTCATGTGGATGGACGATATGGGCTGGATGAGCATGTCGGACTGCCATCACTGCACCATGCCGCTCTGGGAGGGCAAGGACGAATGGCGCAACTCCGTGGTGTTGGCGGACGGCAAGGGGATGCGAGTGCGCTGCGTGCTCTGCGCCCGGGACTACAGCGCCGAGACCAAGGGCAAGGCCATCCTGCACCTGGCCACGGAGAACCCTGAGCGCCCGCTGGTCCTCATCGCCGATGAGCAGGGGGCCTTCCAGAGCAGCCTGCCGGAGGCGGTCTTCATCGAGCAGGAGAGCAGCCACGCAGGCTGCGAGGAGTGGTCGCGCGCGTTCACCTCTCGTGCTGCGTTTGAGGCCCACGTCCAGGCCCATCCTGAGCTGAAGGGTGCAAAGGCGCTCTCCTTCACGGAGTGGTCGGAGAAGCAGGGCGCGAAGCCGGACACCTACGTCAAGCCAAAGGGTCCCGTTGAGAACCCCTACGAAGACCCGATCCCCGCACCCACATCCGTGGCCCCCATTCCTTCGGCCCCATCGATGGCCGCGAATCCGAGGCACCGCAAGTGACTGTTCCATCGATTTGCTGGCGGACCAGCAAGAAAGGATTTCCGCGCCAGATGAAGGGCCTACTGCTCCTGGGTGCCGCGATCACCACCGCCGTGGCCGGACCCGCGCACGCCGTGGACCACAACAACATCGACGCGCACCGTCCCCTGCGCTTCGATGACGCTGAAACGATCGCGTTCGGAGAGCTGGCGCTGGAGAGCGGGTTCAACTTCGGGTGGCCGCGACGACGGCCACTCGGCCTGGGTCTGGATGCCGAGGCGATCTACGGGTTCGCCCGCAACAGCCACGTCAGCTTCGGGTTTGACCCCTCCATCGGCGGGCGCGCGGGGTCCAGCGACACGGGCTTCAGCTTCGGCGACGTTTCGCTCGGCCTGCAGCATAACTTCAATCGCGAGCTGCTCAAGAAGCCCGCGTTCTCACTCCGCACCGATGCCTACTTCCCCACAGGGCGGAACTCCCAGGGCACGGCGTTTCGTGTGCGTGGGATCATGAGCAAGACGGTCCACCAGTACAATCGGCTCAACCTCAACCTGGACCTGAACGCTCATCCGGGAGCACCGCGCGGAGAGCGGCCGTTCAATCCGGGAGTGATCCTCGGCTACTCCGGACCCATTGGCTACCCCCGTCGTTTCGACACCACCGGCCTCGCCCAGCTTGCGGTCCAGGCAGGACCGGACCGAGGTAGCGGGCCCGTGGTGACGCTGGGTGTCGGCCTCCGCAAACAGATCACCGTCCGGTCCGTGCTCGACATCGGCATCGAGGCTGACGTGGCGGGCTTCCGTGGTGCCCCGAGGGACAACGTCCGGTTCATCATCGGCTACTCGGTGGGGCTTCCCACGCGCTGACGGGCTCTGTGTCCCACCTTGGTGAAAGCAGGCAATCTGCCCTAGCCATCCTGAAATCCCGCCGAGAGTGGTTGATCTACGGGACGTGGGGGTCTTGAGCGGAACCGCTGGGAGCGGGAGGTGCAACGGCAGGGCTTCCGGTACCGGCGTCCGGCTGCGCTGGATGGGGTATTTCCCATTCCGATGCAGGATAGGGTGCCGAAGGTACCGGCGTGTCAGTCAAGGCGCCCCACTCGTTGCTCGCCTGTGGATGTGCTCCCGTCCCAGGAGCCATCCCTGACTGCGGCATGCCGGAGAGCGAGTCGTCGGAGGGCATCCTCTGGTACGGATCTGGCGGCGCTGATCCCGGAGCCATCGGTGCGGTGTGCGATTGGGGCTGCATCGCGCCTGGCTGCACCAATCCTGGCTGCAGGATGCCGGGCTGCATCTGTCCGGGATAGGGCATGCCCGGTTGCATCGGGTGTTGCTGCCTCACGCTCGGGTCACCCATCGGGCCAACCATTCCCGGAGCACCAAAGGCAGAGCCGTAACCCTGAGGCGCTCCGGGCTGCATCATACCCGGCTGCATCATGCCTGGCTGCATCATGCCTGGCTGCATCGGGCCCGGCTGATCGTCTGGATCCATATCGGCCTGAAAACCGTATCCCTGCGGACCATATCCCTGAGGACCGTAGCCGCCCGGACCATATCCGCCCGAACCAAATCCCGGCGAAGAGGGGTGACCGGGCCCCGGTCCGGCACCAGACTGTCCCATCTGTTCCCGGAAGCCATCCATGAAGCGACCCCAAGCATTGCGCAGATTGTCCACGAGCCCGCCACCCTGTTCTGGCCCCCCCAAACCGGGAGGGCCATAACCGGGCATCCCTGGCTGCCAGCCGTAGGGGGGCGGCATTCCCGGCCCCATCCCCTGCTGCATTCCTGGGTCCATTCCGTTTGGCATCATGCCCGGCTGCATCATGCCCGGCTGCATTTTGCCCGGCTGCATCATGCCTGGTTGCATCAAGCCGGGCTGCATCATCCCAGGCTGCATCTGTCCGGGATAGGGCATGCCTGGCTGCATTGGATGCTGCTGCATCTGGCTGGGATCGCCCATCGGGCCGGACACGGAGCCGTAACCAGGCTGCATGATTCCCGGCTGCATGATTCCCGGCTGCATGATTCCCGGCTGCATCATTCCCGGAGGCATCATTCCCGGAGGCATCATTCCCGGAGGCATCATCCCGGGCATTCCGATCTGTTGCGACCCTCCATGAGGCACCTGACCCGGATAGTTGCCCTGAGGGACGCCCTGAGCGGGGCCCGAGTAATGGCCACCCGGATGTCCACCCGGATGTCCACCCGGTCCGAACTGCTGCGCCCCCGGTCCGCCTTGCATCGGCCAGGCCTGCATCGGCCCGGTTCGCGTAGGTCCGGACGGCGCGGGTCCGTAACCTTGGGGCATCGCCGGCGGAGTGCCAGGCCCGGTAGGTGGACCGCCCGCTTCCGCTCTGGGTGGCGCGAACCTGCGACCGCATGCCGGGCACGCGTCAGCATCCAAAGGCAGCGGTTGGTGGCATTGGATGCAGGCTTTCATCGGGATTTGACCTCAATCCGAAAGGAGGACAGCGCCTTCCGACGCGCCGGAAGGGGCAACAACGGACGTAAACCCATTATGGCCGCATCAAAGTCTGGAGCGACCTTGCCAGCGACCTTATTGGCGATCCCGGAGCGGGAGGGAATTGCCTTATCCTCAATGAACGTGCCCCTCAACCCGAGGACGCGCAAATGGAAGTCACGTACGCAATCAGCAAGCGCGAGGCATTGGAGAACATCCCCCCAGAGGCGTGGATGCAGAGCCGCACGCCCCAGGGCCCGATCTCGCTCTGGAGCCTGCACCCCCGCTGGCTTGCCGCCTGCTTCGGGTCCGAGTTCCAGCGGGCGCACCGGGATACCGACCCCCTCCACGACCTGGCCGGCTGCTTCGGCTTCGTACGGCAGGATGGCACCTATGCCTTCCTCCTATTCAGCAAGCGAGCGCCGCTACAGACGTACGAGGTCGAGTGGGCCCCCGGAACATCCCGGGCCTGCCCGTGCATGAACGGCCAGCCGCTGCAGAACGCGGAGGTGATCCCCCTGGAGGGTAATCCCCAGGTTCTGCTCCTACGGAACGCGGAACTGGGCGAGCAGATCCAGTTCCACATCGAGACCCTGGAGTCCGGCCTCGCCCCGGCCCGGGCGGCGCGGGAGATTGCCGCGCTGGAGCCGTGGAAGCGCGTGCTCTGGTGGTACCTCGCGGTCCGGCAGGCGGACCCCGACACCTACATGAAGAAGCTCCATCAGGCGTTCCGGCAGTTCCTGGAGAGCGTGCCGCTGAACGGAATGACCCTAGAGCATCTGCAGTACTTCCAAGCCCAGCGGCTTCTGCCAGAGACCCTGCCGGAGGTGCGGCAGGAGAACATGACCCAGATCATGGCGGACATCCGCGCGCAGCAGGCGTGCTTCAATAGCCCGCACGCGCGCCTGGTGCCGCGGGTGTTCATGGCAGTGGATGCGGCCCGGCTCTCCGTCGTGGACGCGCAGGGACTCGTCATGATCGGCGCGCTGAAGGAGCTGCAGGGGTTCGTGCAGCGGGAACTCTTGAAGCTGGGCCAGACGCACCCGGAGATCAAGCGGCTGTGGAACACCCCGAACGGCCGTGCCCAGATCATGCAGCACCCCACGGTAATCGCCCTCATGCAGCACCCGGAGGCGCAGTATGAAATGCAGGAGAGCACCGAGAAGGCAATGCGCCAGCAAGGCGCGATGACCGGCACCATGGGCGATGTCGATAGCCTCCTCGCCAACAAGCGGGCGATGGAGATGTACTACGGCACGGGTGGGAACCGCCAGCGCATCCCCCCGCCTCCGTGGAAGATCTACCAGGCCTTTGACCCCAACGAGCCTCAGCAGTCGCAGCAGGGCTCGTTCGACATCCTTGGAAGCCTGGGGCTGCGGTTCTGATCCCAGCCGCCTGACCAGTAGCGAGACCGCCTTAGCGAAGTTAGCGTTCTGATTGGTCGAATGCGAGAGTGGGGGAATGAGAGAATGGGGGAGACCCTTGCGCCTTGAGTCTCCCATTCACCCTCTCGCCCATTCTCCCATTCTGAGTCCTGGGTCCCTTGTTGGGAGATTAGCCGATGTCCTCCGGATCGCTGCCGTTCGTCCTGACCAGTCACGCGCTGCCGTACTATGCGCACACGGTCTCCGCCAACGCGCCGCTCTCACCCGAGGCCGAGGTCCCCCCGCCGATGTTCTACGGGGTGACGGGGTTCCGCATTCCGTCGCTGGCCGTGCTGCCGACCGGCTACACGCAGACCCCCGAAACGCTGGTCCAGCAAGTTCTCTATCGTTTCCAGCGCTACGTCCGGGAATTGCACCTGCCGGACAGCCGCCGCTCCTTCGCGCTGCAGCTCATGGCGCACCCGCGGGCTACCTACGGGTCACAGGTGGGGATGTACGTGCTGTGCCGCAGTGCGGAAGAGACACCGGTGCTTGCGCAGGCCACCGCGCAGCGAGCGGGAGAGCACGCCTTCTCCCACTTCCCCAGCGAGGGGCTTTTCGCTTATGGGAGTCCTGTCTGGCTGAAGAAGGAAGAGCTGAGGATTGCTCTCTTCATGCCGGACGCCGTCCCCCAGGCGGATGTGGTGGAGCTACGCAAGTACCAGGAGCGGCAGGTTTGGGATCCCACTCACACCCAGTTCCTGCACTACCTGCCGCACCGCTTCTGGCCAGATCTGCAGATGGACCCCTGGGTGGTCCTGATCGAGAACCTCTCCAAGGCCACGCAGGCGGTCGCCATCCGCATTGAGCTGATCCCCACGCGCATCGGTGAGGCGAATGGCCTGGACGACTATGCGACCGCTGCACGCTGGTTCGGCCTGATCGACGAGGACATCACGCGGATGGCATCCAAGCCGGACGTGGAGATCCAGGACGCGAAGACCGGACAATACCGCGAGGAAGGTCTCCGGGTGGAGACGAAGGCGGCCGTCTCCAGCGCCGCCCGCATCGCCTATGTGAAGCGTGGCAAGCATGTCTTTAACCGGCTGATGGAGAACGCGGACCAACTCTTCGCGGTGCGCGTGCTCATCGCGGCGGAAGGTGAAGTGCCGGAGAATTTGGTCCAGAGCGTGCGGACCGCGCTCTCCTCGCCTGCGCCGGATACCAAGGACGTGGCTATGGGCTGGATCCGCCCGGACGTGGTACGGCCCAAGGCAACGCTCGCGGACCGCGGCCCGGCCCTTCGCCAGCTCAATTGGATGGCCCAGACCCGGTGGGCGCGGGATGAGAAGGAGGATCAGTGGTACGGGCCGGACCTCCGCTTCCTCGCCACGGCGGACGAAGCTTCCAGCCTGTTCCACTTGCCGATTGCCGAGAAGGCGGGCAAGACCTCCGCTCTGAGCACCTCGGAGACTCCGTTCATCATCCCGCCGGAGGTGCTGGACGGCGGCCGGTTTGGGGAGAATGAGCCGCTCATCAAGGCGGGTTACCTCTACCAGCGGGAGACGCTGCTCAACCCCGGCAACGTGGGGGACGAGGCGCAGGCTTTCCGCCTGCCGCTCAAGCGGTTAATGATGCCCTCGCTGCTGGTCGGCGCGCCCGGCTCCGGCAAATCGAACATGGCGCTCTACATGCTGGTCCAGCTCTGGCGGGACCACAAGATGCCGTTCCTAGTGCTGGACCCCTCCACCGGTCTGGAGTACCGGCTGTTGCTCGGGTCGAACCTGGACCCCACCAAGGAAAAGCCGGAAGACCACGAGTCGACCCTGAGCGAGGATTTCGTCGTCTTCACGGTCGGCGACAACGAAGGCTGCCCGCTGCGGTTCAATCCCTTCGCGGTGCCACCGGGGGTGACGGTCCGCAGCCACGTCACGCGGCTGATGGCGGCGTTCAAGTCCGCCTACTCCATGCCGGACCCCTTCCCCGCCGTCTTCGAGAGCGCGATGCAGCGCCTCTACACCAGCGGCAAGTATGTGGGCGAGGGGAACGCCTGGAGCCTGGATGAGAAAGGCGGATCGCGCAACGCCTTCCCCAGCCTGGCGGACTTCTCCGTCGCCATGAACGACGAACTGGATGAGAATGTCCTCCCCAGCTACAAGGGCTCCGGCGAGGCGACCGGCATCCTCAAGGGTGGCACCACCATTCGTATTGAGTCGCTCTTCAAGAACCTCGGCCACATCCTCAACGTGAAGGACTCCGACCCGGACTTCTGGCAGCGCGTTCTCCGCCGCCCCTGCGTGGTCGAACTGGGCGCCCTCGGCGACTCGACCAGCATCGCGCTCATCATGGCGTTCCTGCTCACGCAGTTGGTGGGCCATGTGGAGCACGCCTTCAGCGTCATGCGAGACGAGGAGGGGAAGGAGCGCCTCCACCTGATGCTCATTGAGGAGGCCCACCGCCTCCTCTCCGGCGAGGGCGGCGACTCTGCCCGGGGGAAGAGCGCCGAGGACCTCAGCGTGATGCTGGCGGAGGTCCGCAAGTTCGGGCAGGGGATTATGACGCTGGATCAGCGGCCCAGCAGCCTCGTGGGCGGCGTCCTGGACAACGCTAACATCAAGATCCTCACCCGCCTCAGTGACCGCCACGGCTTCGAGCGGCTGGCGATGGAGCTGAACATGAATGAGGACCAGCAGCGCCACGCCCGCACCCGCCTCAACCCCGGCGACGCCGTGATGATGGACTGGAAGTCCGGCCAGCCGGTCCTGATCCGCTCCGCCAACGTCAGCGACGGTCTCCGCGCTGGCCGCCTCAACCGGAATGAAGAGCTCCGGCAGATGCTGGCCAATGCAGAGAAATGGGGGGTCGTATCTCCTCCCGCCGTGGCGTTCCAGCTCTCGAAGCCCGGTGCGGCGGCCGCCAAGAGCGGGGAGAAGCCGGCCGCGGCGGATAAGTCGACTTTGAAAGCCCGAGACTGGATGACACGTGAACTGGAGGATGCCGCGCCGCAACTGGACGCCCTCCTCACTAAGGCGCGCGGCGACTCCATCCTCTACCACCACAGCAAGGACAAGCTCAAGGAGACCAACGGCGACATTGAGGCAGCGCTCGGCATCGTCAGCACGCAGATGGACCAGCTCCAGGGCGAGTACGTCACGCTGATGGTCGGCCTGTGGGAGAAGATGAAACTCGCGGCCCTGGGCCTGGTAGTGGAAGAGCACGAGGCGCGCGGCGACCTCTCCGGCATCACGGAGAAGCTGAAGGTGCGGCGTAAGGGAGCGGCGCCCTCCGCGACCCAGCAGCCCCCGACAGCGGCGAGGAACGGTTCCGGACCTAACGTGAAAGGCGATGGAACTGTTGCGACTTCCCCTACGTCAGCCTCGGGGGCCGCAAAGCCTACCGTTGCCGAGTAAGAGGCTCCACCAAGCGCGATGTCGGAAGTTATTCAGACCCCCGTCCTAGAGGTGGAGCCGCCTCCCGCTCCGCCGCCGATGCCGCCTCCGGAGCCTCCCCCGGCACCGCCCCCCATTCCGTCGGCCATCCCGCCGCCGGCTGCGATGATGGAAACCGTTCCGGACCTCTCAGCTCCGGACGCCCCGCCGCTTCCCGCTGCGGAGGCGGATCTGTCCGGACCCACGTCCGTAGATGCCGGACCTGGCTCGCCGGGGTTGCCAGATCTGGACAAAACGGGCATGGATCGGCCGCCGGATCTGCCTCCGACTCCGGGCGGTCCCGAAGACGATTTCCGCGCGCCCGAGCCGATGCGCGACGAGCCGTCGCATTTCGGAGACATGCTGGATGACCGGGCCTTCAACCAGCCGCCGGACGACCTCACCTCAACCTCCGAGGACCTCAACGCGCCACCGGAGACAACGGACGCTCCTCCGGACCGCAGCATGGACTCACCGCCCGAGGACGCGGTGGGGTCCCAGTTCGACGTCTTTGACACCCCACCCGACCAACTATCGGGACAGCCGGACTCCCTTGAAGGGAGCGCCGATCCCTTCAACACGCCGACCGAGAGCGGGATCGACAGTCCTGCTGAGGCTGGAACGGAAGCAGGCACTGAAGCGGGCAGCACAGACCCAGAGACGGTCGGTCCCGGCTGGGACATGCCGCCACCCGAGGCCTACGGGATCGATCCCGAGAAGGACCCAGAAACACGCTCCAAGGAACCCATCGAAGCGATTGAGGACCCCTTCCAGACCATCGATACCGACGGCGACAATCCCGCCGTCCAGCTCTTCGAGCGGCCCACCGCCCAGACCGAAGACCAGATCCGAGCGGCGGAGGAAGCAGCCCAGTCCGACGGTGATACCGGTGGGTTGGACGAGGCCTCGCAGGAACTGCCGGAAGGCACGGCGGGCGATGCTCCCGATGGCCACACGGACTCCGTTGAGTTCTCCGACGAAGCCCAGGGTGTCCTGAACGGAGACGTCGACGATGCCAGCGCGACCATGCCGGAGGGCCTGGCGGATGAAGCCGCAACCACGCCTGAGGGCCTGGCAGATGAAGGCGGCCCGCTGACGGATGACCTGGAGTCCGCTTCGACTGGCGATGCCACGGAGGGCCTGGAACTTCCGGACGATGCGGGGGCGATGGACGGTGGATTGGAGTCCGACGGCGGCGCCACTCCCGAGACGTTGGACGAGGGCGGGCCTGGAGACCCCGTCGACTCGGTGGATCTGTCTGACGAGGCTCAGGGCATCCTGAGTGGTGACGTCGACAGTGGCGGTGGAGATGTTGAAAGCGTCGGCGATACCGAGAGCGGCGGCGACCTTCCGCCGGAGATGCTCGACACGGACATTGACCAGGGCGCCTCCGTACCTGACGATGGCGAGCCGCTCACGGACGGCTCGCTGGACGATGCTCCCACGGATGAACTGGAAGGCGTTCCTGATGGAGCGGAAGGCGAATCGCCGGAAGCCGCGCCTGACTCATCGCCTACGGATGAACTCGAGGCCCCGCCGGACGAAGCACTCACTGGAGACCTAGAAGGAGTGGCGGAAGGTGAGCCGGACGATGCGCCCATCGACGGCGCGGATTCACCCTTGGACGCTGGGCCGGACGATCTCGAAGCGCCTCCTGACGAGGCTTTTCCCGAAGGGCTCGAGGGAGATGCGGATGCGGCCACGGCCGATTCCCCCGAAGCTGCGCCAGACGACTCCCTGCCGGAAGAGCTGGGAGAAGCACCGGACCAGAGCCTCACCGACGAACTCGAAACGCCACCCGACGAGACGCTGGCGGATGAGCAGGCCTCGCAACCCGAAAGCGCGCTCTCCGAGGATGTCGAAGCCTCACCTGACGAGGGACCCGGTGAGGAGGTCGACGCCGCCCCCGCTCCCACCGAGGTGGAGGCCGATGCGGACGCCCCCGCTGATGAGCTCGAATCCCCTCCCGACGACGCGCTGGCAGAGGAGCCAGAAGCCGCTCCAGACCAGGGTTTGACCGAGGAGCCTGAGGCAACCCCCGAGGAGACGCTCGACGCACCTTCCGAAGAGACGCTCGACGGTGCCCCGGAGGATCAGGCTGACCTCCCGGATGAGACCTTCGCGCAAACTCCGGAAGACGTTCCGGAGGAGCTGCCTGAGGAACCGCAAGCCGAAGCCGAGCAGGAGATCGAGGACGCTGCGGACTCGCCGGAGGCCCCTGCGGAAGAGGCGGCTGAGAGCGCTGAGCCCTCTGCGCCGGAGGAGGTCGACACATCCAGTGACCAGGAGCTGGAAGCTGCGGCCGACCAGCAGGCTGAGACTGCGGCTCAGGATGAGGCGGAAGCGGCAGCTCAGGAGGACGTGGAAGCGGCAGCCAACCAGGATGCCGAGGGCACCGGTCAGGACGATGCGGAAGCTGCCGCTCAGGAGCAGGCAGAGGCCACGGACCGGGAGGAAGCCGAGGCTGCCGGGGAACAGGAAGCAGAGGCCGCCGCCCAAGAAGACGCTGAGAGCGCGGCGCATGATCAGGCTGAGGCAGACGCGGACGCCACCGATCAGGCCGAGCAGGATGCTGCGTCCCAGGCCGAGCAGGAACAGGCCGAGCAGGAACAGGCCGAGCAGGCGGAAGCGAGCGCCGACGAACGCGCCGAAGAGGAGGCTGCGTCCCAGGCGGAGCGCGACGCTTCGCAGGCGGAGCACGAGCAAGCCGAGCAGGATGCATCCGATCAGGCGGAAGCGGACCATCAGGCGCGGCTGGAGCAAGAGCAATCGGAGGATGACGCCGACCAGCAAGCCGAGGCGCAGCAAGAAGCCGCTGCAGAGCACGAATCGGAAGAAGCTGCGGAGAACCAGCTACAAGCGGAGCAGGACACACAGGAACAAGCCGAAGCCCAAGAGCAAGCCGAATCCGAGCAAGCGGAAGCCCACGAGCAGGCCGAAGCCGAGCAGGCCGAGGATGCGCAGGAGCAAGCAGAACAGCACGCAGAGGCCGAAGCCGAGCGCGAGGAAGCCGAACAGGAGGCGCACGCCGAGCGGGAAGAGGCCGAGCAGCAGGCCGAGGAACACGCCGAGCAGCAAGCAGAAGCCGAGCAGGAAGCGGACGAACGCGCACAGGAAGAGGCGGATCGTCAGGCAAGTCTGGAAGCGGAGCAGGAGCAGGTAGAGCAGGAGCAAGCCGAGCAGGAGCAAGCCGAGCAGGAAGCCCGCGAAGAGGCCGAGCAGCAGGCCGAGGCGGAAGGCGACCAGGCCGAGGAGCACGCCGAGCAGCAGGCCCAGGCCGAGCAAGAGGCGGAAGAGCAGGCGGAGCGCGACGCTGAGCAGCAGGCTGAACGGCAGGCCGAGCAGGAGCAAGAGGCCGAGCAAGCTGAGCAGGAACAGGCCGAACAGGAAGCAGCCGAATCCCAGCGCCAGGAGGAAGTCGAGCAACAGCAACTGGAGTCCGAACAGGAGCACGAAGCCGCCGAGCAGCAGGTTCAAGAAGAGCAAGAGCACGCCGAGCAGCAGGCCCAGGAAGAACAGGAAAGGGCCGAGCAGCAGGCCCAGGTCGAGCAGGAAGAAGCGGAGCAGCAGGCGCAGGTCGAGCAGGAGCAGGCCGAGTTGGAAGAGGCAGAACAACAGGCCCAGGCGGAGCAGGAAGCCGAAGAGCAGATCGAACGGGAGACGGAGGAGGCCGCGGAGCAGGCCGCCGCTGAAACGGAAGAGCAACTGCAGGCTGAGGCCGAGGAGGCCGCGCAGAAGACCCAGGACGAGGTCGAGGAGATCGCGGAGCAGGCGGCGGACGAAGAAGCCCGCGAGAAGATCGAAGAGGCCGGGGAGGAGGCGGCGGAAGCTGCCCGTGAGGAGGAGGAAGCTGCAGCGGAGGAGGCCACCGAGGCCGCGGAGTCTGCGGCGGCGGAAGCAGCG
>JANPLG010000184.1:0-7465 GCA_031426395.1 Actinomycetes bacterium | reverse complement strand
GCAGGTCGCCCGGCCCGGCGGACAGCGCAAGACTTGAGTTGAGTTTGCCAGGGGGTCAGCGGATGAACCCCTGGCTGCCTCGTTCTCCGGCGGCTACCCCAGTTCCAGGCCCGCGAGATCCCGCCAGTGCACCGGTTTTCCATGTAGCTGCGACAGGTGAAGCAGGCAGGCCAGCAGGCCGGTTTGTGGGTGCAGGACCAAGTGATGCAGCACGGCGGCGGTCTTGCTCCGGGTCGTGGCCCCGAATTCGGTATCCGGTAGTTGAAAGAGGGTGTGCATTTGGCAGCTCGTGGCGCCCAGCAGGCCATACTCGACGGCCATTCTCCCCGTCAGGATGTCGCCCGTTGCGGAGATCGGCGGGATCGGCCCTCGGATGCGGCCATCCCTTGTGGCCTGTCGCACCTGCTGTAGACCTAGCAGATTCTTGCGGCTGAGCTCTGGCCCACCGTACGCGACGCCCTTAACGCCCTCATACTCCTTTTCCGGGTCGAAGAGCCGGTTGGCGTAGACGAGGAAGTCCGGTGGTTGCGCGGTCTCATCGGTGAGCGTGCAGACCATGGCCTCCTGGAAGTCAAGGCCAAAGCGCGCATTCATCAGCTTCACTCCGAGAGTCAGCGGCTCGGGGATCGCGCTGCGGATTAGCTCCGGCACGCGGCGAAGCCATACCAGGATCTGCTCCTGCTCCCGGCTCCGGTCGTCACCGGCCAGGGTGGGGCTGAAGTCCTTCTCCAGCGGCATCGGACCGGCGCAAGCGGCGCTCCAGACCGACTGCAGCCGTTGCGTGGTGTAGCGGTACTCGCCCTCGCTGAACTCGCCCTCACCGGGTGCCGGGAGGTGGTACTTCACCGACGGAGCGACCGCCATCCCCGCCTCCGCGCCGATCCCGATCGCCTTGGCGAAGAGGGTGCAGTAGGCGTCGAAGGTGTCATGCCAGCCGCGGCCTTTCCAGGTGATGGTCCATCCCGGCTCGCCAGCTTCGGAGGTGATGCGGTCGACCCGCATATGGGTGGCGTGGATCGCCCAGGCGCCCATCTTCTGGTCACCGGCCTCATCCTCCGCGATGACGGTCTTGAGGACGACGAAGCCCAGCCCGGCCTCCGCGTCACGCTGGACCTGGCGCGCATTGAGGGAAAGCTGGCCGGACGCCTTGCCGAACGGGTTCTTGATCTCGCGGCCGGCATACTCTCCGGCGATGTCTAGGCCGTAGGCGTCCAGGCAGTGGCTGCGGAGGTCGGCGGGGAGGGCTTCACGGAAGCGGTCGTAATCCTGCTCCAGCCACATCCGCTCTGGCGAAGGGATCTCGAGCGAGGCAGGTAGCTTGAACGGAGCGGCGGACGAGGAGTTCTGCGGAGGTGGGTTCATCGTCTCTCCATTGGCAGGTTCCGGCCCAGTCACCTTCCCGAACTGCGTTGGGGAGCCGCAACGCCGAGAGTCGCGCCTCTCGAGGACTCCAAAGATCAGGGCAGGATGTTCCTGGGAGCGCCTGCAACGAGGGAACGGAGAACCTTAATGCCGGATACCGTAGCCCGATTTACAATTTCTGTCCCGCCGGAGCTCCTTTCGAGCTTCGATGACGTCAGCACCAACAAGGGCTACTCGTCCCGGTCCGAGGCGGTCCGCGATGCACTGCGCGACTACCTTGTGGCGCACAACTGGAACGCCGATGGCACCGGGTCCGACGGTACCGGAGAGGTTGTGGGCACCATCACACTCGTCTACGACCACGAGATGCGCCGCCTCAATGAGGAGTTGCTGGATCGTCAGCATCGCCATCACACGCAGGTGCTTTCGACGCTTCACATCCACCTCGACCCGAAGAACTGCCTGGAGGTGATCGTGGTGCGGGGCAAGCGACAGGAGATCATGGAGCTTGCCGACTCGCTGATCAGCCTGCGCGGCGTGAAGTTCGGGAGGCTCGTGAACGCCACCACCGGTGCGGGTCTCGCTTGACGGTTGGGCCATTGAGGTGAGGATGCCATGAAGATGGCGGGGGTCCGGCAGACGCCTGCCCAGCGGATCGAGTGAGCCGCGAGGTGTCGATCTCGAGCGAGGTTGCTGGCTTGGCCGTTGAACTGTTGGAAGTCACCGGGTATCGCTCCATCCGCAAGCTGAGCATCCGCCTGGCGGATGTCAACGTTCTGGTGGGAGCGAATGGTTGCGGCAAGAGCAACCTCTACCGATGCTTGATGCTGGTCAGTGCTGCGGCCGAGGGGCGGCTGGCGTGGAGCCTGGTTCAGGAGGGCGGCATGCCTTCCGTGATGTGGGCGGGCAAGCGTCGGATCAAGGAACCGCACCGGGTCTGCCTCTCCGTCACCACGGAGCAGCTTCGGTACGAGCTCAGCCTGGGTTTGCCCCGACCGGATAAGACCGCCTTTAACCTCGACCCGGTGGTGAAAGAGGAGAAGGTCGATTTCCTGGACGGCCGCACCCGGGTACCGATGCTGGAACGTGGCGGCGGCACGTGGGCGCGGGACGACCTCGGGCGTCGCGTCAACTTCCCGCTGACGTTCTCGGACAGCGAGTCGGTGCTTTCGCAACTCCAGGAGCCGCATCGCTTTCCGCAACTCTCCGTGCTGCGGCAGGAAGTTCTGGGATGGCGCTTCTATCATCAATTCCGCACTGACTGGGAGTCGCCGCTACGCCAGCCGCAGGTGGGGACGCGCACACCGGTGCTGAGTGCGGACGGGCACGACCTCGCCGCAGCGCTGCAGACCATCCTGGAGATCGGTGCCTGGCGGGACTTTGAAGACAGCCTGAACGAGGCGTTCCCTGGCTCGGCCCTGGAACTGCGCTCCACCGAGGAGGGGCGGATGAGCCTGGCGCTGCGAATGCCGGGTTTCCAGCGGCCCTTCAGCGCGCAAGAGCTTTCGGACGGCACGCTCCGCTACCTCTGCCTGCTGGCCGCGCTGCTGAGCCCACGCCCGCCCTGCCTTCTCGCCCTCAATGAGCCGGAGACGAGTCTGCATCCCGATCTCCTGGAGCCGCTCGGCCGCCTCATCATGCGGGCATCGACGCGGTCGCAGCTCTGGATCACCACTCACTCGGACCGGTTGGCACGCTCCATCGAGATGGAGACGGGAGCGAAGCCCACGCGGCTGGAGAAGGTGGCCGGCGAGACGCACGTGGTTGGCCAGACGATCCTGGGTGAAGTGGACGAGGAGTCGTAGTCATCCAATACAGAACTGTGCTTTTCCTTCGGAATGGGTGTGTGGGTGTGTGGGAGAGCTACGGCCGTGATGTCTCCCATTCGCCCATTCCCCCTCTCTCCTCTTCAACCTGCCAGAGCTGCCTTGACGTGCCAATGCTCGCCTGTCAGATCAGTTCCTGATCACGGGAGACGATCTGGACGAGGTTGCCCTCTGGGTCGTGGAAGAAGGCGACCTGCCCGCCACCGGCGGCCGGGGCAGCGGGCGTGAGGCCGAGGACTTTCCCTTCGGATGCCGCCTGGCTCAGGGTGGCGTGCGCCGTCTCGAAGTCCGTCACCCGGAAGGCGAGGTGGCGGAAGCCCGGGTCGAAGGGTTGATGGGTGGTCACGGCCGCGCGGTTGTCCGGCATGATCTCAATGACCGCGCCCATCGTGCCGCCGACCAGCAGCGTCGGCCGCTCCTTCTCATTGTCGAAGAGGATACGGAGCCCGAGGAAGTCGCAGTACCACTGCGCCAGGGCGCGGGAGTCCTTTGCAGCAATGGCAACGTGATCAACACCAGAAACCATGGTTGGGTCATTCCTCTCGATGGTGGACTTCCACCCGTAACAGATCCCGCGCGATGCGGGTGGCGGGGAAGATGGCGCGGGCCTGCGCCAGGAGCGGCGAGACATCAAGGTAGCGCGGGGAGAGGTGCGTGAGGATCATCGCCCTGGCCCCTGCATCCCGGGCGATGCGGGCGGCGTCCGCGACCGTGGAGTGCCCCTTCTTGTGGGCCTCGTCCGGCATCTCCGCGTCGAAGGTCCCCTCGTGGATCAGCAGGTCCGCGTCTCGAGCAAGCGCGACCGCGCCGGGGCACGGCCGCGTGTCCGTGCAGTAAGCAATGACGGCACCCGGCCGCGCCTTGCCGAGCACCTGCTCTGGAGGGACACTCTCACCATTGGGAAGCTGGACCGTCTCGCCGCGCTGGAGCTTCCCGAAGAGCGGTCCTTCCGGCACACCCAGTCGCCGCGCCTCTGCGAGGTCGAAACGCCCTGGCCGGGAGTGCTCTTCGAATCGGAAGCCGAGGCAAAGGCCACGGTGATCAAGGGGCGCTGCCGTGATTCGGTAGTCGTCCGTTTCCCGGAACACCGTGGGGCCAGTGTCCTCCGTGAGGTCGATGCGATACCCAAACCCGGTGCCTAGTGCCCGGCGGTTGCAGCGGAGGTACTCACCCAGGCCGGGTGGACCGTAGAGGGCCAGCGGCTCCGTCCGTCCCGCCATCTGGAGCGACATCAGCAGGCCCATCAGCCCGGTGACGTGATCTCCATGCATGTGGGAGATGCAGATCCCCGCCAGCGGCGCGAATCCCAGCCCTGCCTTCCGGTACTGGATTTGGGCCGCCTCACCGCAGTCGAAGAGGAACAGCTCCCCCTGCCGCTGGACGGCCACGCACGCGAGGTTGCGCTCCAGTGAGGGAACGCCGCTGCCGGTGCCCAGGAAGGTGATGGTGAAAGCAGGCGCGGACACGGTGCGGGTCTTTGGGGTGCGAGCGGCTGAACAGGATGAGGCCGCGCCATCTTACCACCGGGCCGTTGTGCCTGCCAGACCGCCGCCGCTTGTTGGGCGTTGCGAGCCACATCGCCCGCCATCGGCTGAACCCGATGGCTACACTTGAAAACCCCTCTCAAGTGGGCTCAATGGAAATGCACCTAAATGCGCGTGGCGGCGCAAAGGCGGCGGACGGTTTCCTGGGGACTGCCGGTCTCTTCCAGAAGCGCGAGCTGGCGCTCCGCCCCTGTGGGGTCCTGCGCGAGGAGCGGGACCCGCTCCAGGTACTCTCGGCAACCCAGCCGATCCGCTACCGAACGGAGGTCCGGCATCATCTGCGACACCCACTCATGAACGGAGCGCGTGGCGTGCGTGCGGGGGTCGACCAGCTTCGCGTGGCGACCGTAGCGGGCGGCGCGCCATTTGTTTTGCCGTACCATCATCGGGTGGGCCTCCGATTGGAAGTACCCCTCGTCAATGGAGTGGCTGAGGTGGACGATCAGGCACTGGACGAGGGCTGCCAGGGTCATCGCCTCGTCCAGGCTGCCGGGAACATCGCAGACCCGCACCTCCACCGTGCCGAAGTTGTGATGGGGCCGCACGTCCCACCAGATCTCACGAATGGTGTTGATGAACCCTGTTTCGACCAGGTGATTGATCAGCCAGGTGTATTCACTCCAGTTCCTCATCTCTACCGGAAGGCCAGCAGTGGGCAGGGTCTCCATGATCTTGGAACGGCTGGAGTGAAGACCGGTGACCCGACCCTCCCAGCATGGGCTGTTGGCGCTTAGAGCTAGCAGCAGCGGGAGATGCGGTTTGATCTGCTCACAGACGGAGACGGCCTTGTCGCCGGAGTCGACGCCCACGTGAACATGCAGACCGAAGGTGATGAGCTGCCTGCCGGTGTCCTGCAGCAGGCTAATCAGCTTCTCGTACCGCTCATTGGGCGTGAGCTGCTGGTCTCGCCAACTGGAGAAGGGATGGGTGGCGCTCCAGAGGAGCCTCACGTTGAGCGCATCGGCGGCGTCCTGAACGGCGCTCAGACTCTTGCGGAGATCGGCTTCCGCCTCGCCGACCGTGTTGCAGACGCCCGTGTTGATCTCGAGGTAGCACTGCATCAACTCCGGCTTGACGTGTTCCCGATCCTCTTCCGAGAGCCGGTCCAGGATTGGCTGAATGGCGCTGGTGAGAGCCAGGGTATCGCCGTCGACCAGCGCGAGTTCGATCTCGACGCCTATCGTGGGAGTCGCATTGGGGGTAAAGGGGAGCTTTGCCATCGTCCTGATCTGACGCCTCGATTGCACGGAATGATGGACTGATCGCTCCCCCGGCTGCTCTACTTACGGCACAGCTTCGGACAGAGGGGTGACCGGGATCGTGAAGCAGAAGGTGCTTCCCTCTCCAAGTCTACTCTCTAACCCAATCTGTCCGCCGTGAGCTTCCACGGCGAGTTTGCAGAAGGTCAGCCCAAGACCGGTGCTCATGACCCGGCCTCCTTGGCGCGTCTTCACCTGCCCGAACTTCTCGAAGATGGAGCCAAATGCCTCTGCGGGAATCCCCTCGCCGGTGTCCGCCACCGAAAAGGTGACTGACCCGCCCTGGTCCGCAGGGCACACGCCGACTGTGACCGTGCCGCCGCTGGGAGTGAACTTCACGGCGTTGCCGAGAAGGTTCACGAGGGTCCTTCGAAGTTTGCCTTCATCGCAGCGTATGAGGGGGAGCATTTCATCCCTTTCCTGCAGCAGGGTCAACTCCTTGCCAGCCGCCAGCGAGGTCACCTGAGCTAGGGCGGACGACACAAGCTGCGACGGGGCCACCTCCGAGTAGTCCAATTGCATCGCGCCCGATTCTAGTTTCTCCACGTCGAGCAGGTCGTTGATCATTCCGAGCAGGGTTTCGCCGCCCGAAACGGAGAGGGTCATCATCTCGCGCTGCTCTGCGTTGAGCGTGCCCATCAGATCCAGCGTCTGCATCCCGGTGATCACGGAGACCAGCGGCGTGCGCAGGTCGTGGATGATCATGTGGGTGAGATCGTCCCGCTGCTTTTCCAGCTCCTGCAGCCGCTGGAAGTTCTGCGAGAGCTGCGTGTAGAGCTGACTTTCCCGGTCTCGGCTCCACTTCTTCTCCAGGCAGGCGTGGGTGCGCGCTTTCAGGAGCGTGGGATTGAACGGCTTGGAGAGGTAATCCTCGGCCCCCATCTCGATGCACCGAGCAACGGCGTCCAGTTCATTCAGAGCGGAGATGATGATCACCGGTATGTGGCGCAGTTGCTCATCCGACTTCATGCGCCGGAGGACCTCAAAGCCGTCTATCTCAGGCATCATGATGTCCAGAAGCACCAGGTCGAATGGTTCTGCGCGCAAGCGGTCGAGAGCGATCCTGCCGTCCTCTGCCGTTGCTACGCTGTGGCCGTGACGGCGAAGGCGCCGTGAGAGGACATCGCGGTTCGCCTCAATGTCGTCCACCACCAGCAGTGAGCCGTGCTGGGCGTGCTTATCGTGCCCCTCCCGACTGGCGGTCGGCGCAGGCTGCGTCTCGACACGCAATTGCGGTGGCTCCGGCGATGCTACCTCTGATTTGGCTGCCCCGGTCGTTACCGTGGCCGCAAGCCGGTCGTCGATGACCGCGAGCAGATTGCGACCTGCGGTATGGACGCGCTGAAGGTCCGGTAGGAACTCTTGGCCCTGACACTCGCGAGCCTGCTCCATGAGCATCTCCGTGTACCCCAAGATTTGAGTCAAGGGCGAGCGGAGATCGTGAACCAGATCGGCGGGAAGCGCGTGCGGCTGG
>JANPLG010000183.1:0-16633 GCA_031426395.1 Actinomycetes bacterium | reverse complement strand
GTTGTCAGCGGGCTTCGACGTCAGCATTTCGGCTGCCGCCGCCGCTCAGCTACCCGGCCGCTGGGCCGCTACCGGGACCGGACTTTCACCGGCAAGCCGAACACGGCTTATCTGGACACACTCACCCTCTACGGCGGTCGGCCCGGTCGTGGAAACCGTCACCTTCGGGGGTCCAGCTGTACCCGGCCTGGGCGTGCCACTCGCTCCGTCAGTTGGTTGACGGCCGATGGGGTCGCTACCCCGGTGCCCGGTGCGGGACGGGCGTGCCTGGACCCCCGCTAAGCACGGGCACCTTCGCAGAGAGATTGCTAGGCGAGGGTGACGGAGTTTCGAGGGCGGAACCCTGCTCCTTCTTACCAGGAACGCACCACCTACTTTCGGCGGTCGCACCCCCAAAGAGTTGACTATCGAGGTCCTCAAGGCTAATATGTAACTGGGTTACGTAAATGAGCCGAGTGACCGCCACGGTTCTGGCTTTTCGACTGCGGAAGTAAGACGGAACAGATGCGGGGAGAGTGCAGCACCTTTGCGGAGAGGCTTACGGGACTGTTCAGCGACATCGTTGCTGAGACCATGACCGTTCGCCTCCTCCGGGAACTGGATGATCTGGACATTACCCTCTCCCAACTTCAGGCGCTCACCCATGTGGCGGAGCGGCGGAAGAGCAGCGTCGGAGCCATTGCTGCGGGGCTGGGCGTGACCCATCCGGCTGCGGTTAAGCTGGTCGACAAGCTCTGCCGCAAGGGGCTGGTGACGCGCGGGACCGACCCGAACGATCATCGGACCAGGGCTATCGACGTCACGCCGGAGGGGCTGCGACTGGTGCAGCACGCAGGTCAGGAGCGGGCGCGGCGGCTGGTGCAGGTGCTAGACCGTATGCCGGCGGCGGATCGGCAAGCTCTCATTCAGGGGCTGGAGGCGTTCGTAACCGCTGCATTGCGGAACAACGGTGCGCTGGACCAGCTTTGTGTGAGCTGCCAGGCGGTGCTGCCCACGGAGTGCGACAGCTTCCGGGTAATCAACCCCAGCCACTCCTTAGGATCGGTGCAGAGCGCACCGGTGGGGGAGGCGGCGAAGACCGCCGCCTGAGGGTAGAGGACCGTGTTAGGTTTCCCATCTCTCGGAAACGAGGGTGGGTCGGCTCACCGGACAGCCGGCGGCCAGGATAGAACAGGGTGTTTGGCTACGCGGCTGGGACCTGGGCGCCAGCCCCTGCGAGAAGCAGGGGACGCGGAAACAGGATAGCCGCCGGATAAAGGCAGGTAAGCAATGGCAGTGACGCTGCCCATCTACATGGACAACCACGCAACGACTCCTCTGGACCCGCGCGTCCTGGAGGCGATGCTCCCGTACTTCACGGGCACCTTTGGCAACGCGGCCAGCCGCAGCCATCCGTTCGGGTGGGACGCGGAGAAGGCCGTGGACCACGCTCGGGAGCAGATCGCGCGGCTGATGAACGCCGATCCCCGCGAGATCATCTTCACCAGCGGCGCCACCGAGGCGGACAATCTCGCTCTCAAGGGCGTTGCGGAGATGTATAGGGAGAAGGGCAACCACATCATCACCTCCGTGGTGGAGCACAAGGCGATCCTTGACTCCGCAAAGCGGCTGGAGAAGTGGGGCTTCGAGGTGACCTACCTGCCCGTGGACGATACCGGCATGGTTCGACCGGAAGCGGTTGCGGACGCGATCACGGAGAAGACGATCCTCTGCTCCATCATGCTCGCCAACAACGAGATCGGGACGATCAATCCGCTGGCGGAGATCGGCAGTATCTGCCGCTCCAATGGCGTGCTGTTCCACTCGGACGCGGTGCAGGGCTTTGGCAAAGTGCCGTTCGACGTCCAGGCGATGAACATTGACCTTGCCTCCGTTACCTCGCACAAGATTTACGGTCCCAAGGGAGTCGGCGTGCTCTACGCCCGCCGGCGCAATCCGCGGGTGCGGCTGGCGGCCCAGATGGACGGCGGCGGTCATGAGCGCGGCATGCGCAGCGGCACCCTCAACGTCAGCGGGATCGTCGGCTTCGGCAAGGCGTGCGAGATCGCCTACGAAGAGATGGAGTCCGAAGGCAAGCGCCTCACCGCCATGCGGGAGCGGCTCCGTCAGGGGATCCAGGGCGCGCTGGAAGAGGTCTACCTCAACGGCCATCCCACCCAGAGGCTGCCGGGTAACCTCAACCTCAGCTATGCCTACGTCGAAGGCGAGAGCCTCCTCATGGGCCTGAAGGACATCGCGCTCTCCTCCGGGTCGGCCTGCACCTCCGCCAGCCTGGAGCCGAGCTACGTGCTGAAGGCGCTCGGCGTTGGGGACGATTTGGCCCACTCATCCATCCGCTACGGCCTTGGCCGCTTCAACACGGATGAGGAAGTCGATTTCGCCCTCGCCAAGACCATTGAAGTGGTTTCCCGCCTGCGCGAGATGAGCCCGCTCTATGAGCTGGCCAAGGAAGGCGTCGACCTCAAGACCGTCCAGTGGGCGGTCGACTGACCTCGGCAAGTATCGAGTGACTCCGTTCCGGCGGAGTCACTGCAAAGATTAAGTTCAGGAACGTCCGCGAGCGATGCGGACACGGAGCGAACCCAATGGCCTACAGCGAGAAAGTCATCGAGCACTACAACAACCCCCGCAACGTGGGGAGTCTCGATAAGGCCGACCCCAACGTCGGCACCGGCATCGTCGGCGCGCCGGAGTGCGGCGACGTGATGAAGCTTCAGATCAAGGTGAATCCCGAGACTTCGGTCATCGAGGACGCCAAGTTCAAGACCTTCGGCTGCGGCAGCGCCATCGCCTCCAGCAGCCTTGCCACGGAGTGGATGAAGGGCAAGACCCTTGATGAAGCGCTCGCCATCAAGAACACAGAGATCGTGGAAGAGCTGGCCCTGCCGCCCGTCAAGATCCACTGCTCCGTCCTTGCGGAGGACGCCATCAAGGCCGCCATCGCCGACCTCAAGCATAAGCAGGGCGACGAAGAAGGCGCGAAGGCGATCAAGGCGCTGGCCGGCGCACACTAGCGCTTCGTTGATGGAAGACCACTGCGGCCAGGGCGAATGGGCGAGTGGGAGAATGGGTGAGCGGGGGAATGGGTGAGTGGGAGAATGGGTGAGCGGGAGAACTTGGGCAGCGCACCCCAGAGCCATCTCCCATTCGCCCTTCCTCCACTCTGCGATTCTCCGTTTCCCATCCCCAGCACGACAACGGATCAGGAACAAGAGCCATGTCAACCGCAACAGCAGAGCGAACCAGTGAGCAGGCCGAGGCGACGCCCGCCGGGATGATCACCCTCACTCCGGCCGCTATCAGCAAGGCGCTGGGCATCCTTGACGCCCAGCCGGAGCCGGAGTCGTTCTACCTTCGCCTCGGTGTCCGGGGCGGCGGCTGCTCCGGCTACTCCTACGTGCTGGAGTTCGACCAGGACGTGGACGCGAAGTACGACCGCTTCTTCGAGTTCGACGGCGTTAAGGTAGTGGTCGACCGCAAGAGCCTGCTCCTACTGGCCGGCACCACCGTGGACTACGGCGGCGACCTCCACATGATTGGTGAAGGCGGCTTCATCTTCACCAACCCGAATGCCGCGCGCGGCTGCGGCTGCGGCACTAGCTTCCAGATCTAACGGTCGGCCCTGCCGGAGATCACTCCTTCTCATGCGCCTGACTCTCGAGGAAGTTGGACCGATCCGCAACGCGCAGGTTGACTTCGGTGATCTCACTGTTCTGGTTGGACAGCAGGCCACGGGCAAGAGCATCTGTTTGCAACTCTTGCGGCTTGTCCTAGACGCGGGCCAGATCCAACAGGTCCTCCGAAAGTACGGGCTCGACTGGTCGCGTTCCATCGACCGATTTCTCGATGTCTACCTCGGCGAGGGGATGTCAGGAATCTGGAAAGAAGGAACGAGCCGCATTATGAAGGACGGCTCATCCTTCGAACTCTCGCGGGTTGCAGCTCGAAAGCAGACGGAGAAGCCACAGTCCCTCTTTTACATCCCCGCCCAAAGAGTATTGGCCGTCCGGGATGGTTGGCCGCGCCCATTCACGGATTACTCTGCGGGTGACCCTTTTGCAGTGCGAGACTTCAGCGAGGCTCTTCGGGTCCAGATGGATCAGGGTCTCAATGGCGAAGAGAACGTGTTCCCGCAGTCTCGCCGCTTGAAGAGCGAGTTCCGGGACATGGTTCAGGAGCAGTTCTTCCCTTCGTTCGCGTTGCGTGTGGACAACCATAAAGCGCAAAAGCGGCTGGTGCTGGGGAACGCCGAAACGGGCAACGACCTTCCCTTCATGGTGTGGTCTGCGGGCCAAAGGGAGTTTGTCCCTCTCCTTCTTGGGCTATACTGGCTGCTGCCAAGGACAAGGACGCCGACGAGGGATGAGATCAAGTGGGTCGTGCTGGAGGAGCCAGAGATGGGGCTTCATCCGCGAGCCATCTCCGTGGTGCTGCTTCTTGTCCTGGAACTGGTCCACCGCGGCTATAAGGTCTGTCTCTCGACGCATTCTCCTCAGGTACTGGATGCGGTCTGGGCGCTACGCCAACTCCGCGAGCTGCGCGCTTCGAGTCGCGAATTGCTACGTATCTTCGGGGCACCACAGACGCAGGGGATGCAGTTTGTCGCCGATTCGGCCTTGGCTTGCGACTTGCGGGTCTGTTACTTCGACCGCAAGACCGGCAGCACCACTGACATTTCGGAGCTTGAGTTCCCGGCTGAGGACGGATTGGCGGACTGGGGAGGCTTGACCGAGTTCAGCGGGCGCGTGAATCAGGTGGTGGCAGACGCGGTCAACTCACGAGAGAGCCGCTAGTGCAGTGTTTCCCTATTGGTTGTAGCCCCGGCCAAAGCTTCCGTGCGCTCGGCACCATACAATCAATTGGCGAACGGTGTGGTGCTAGCCTCCATCGTGATCAACTGCGGCGCGCGGCCGCTGGCTCTAGGTTTGGGTTGCGGGAGCCAATCGGAGAGCATAGTCAGCAGCCTTGCGCTGCGTTCGATCACGGTAGCCGAATTGGGTACCTCGTGCCCCCCTTGGACTGGGCGTTCTACGAAGCGGCTCCCGCAACCGAAAGTCGCCGTATCCGTGGGGGGGGTGCGGGAACCCTCGCCTCCACCGTGATCTACCGCGGCGCGAGGCCGCTGGCTATGATTGAGGCGGGACGTGATCCCGGGGATACTGCTTGGCGCCTACGAGCGCAAGTGCGTTTGGATTGCCAGTGGCAAGACCTATCTAACTCCCACCGCTCCCCGGTTGCGACAGGCTGCCGCACAGGGGCTTCGATACGTAGGTGGCCGCTATCGTATCCCGTAGCTCAACAGCATCCTGTGAGTCTCGTCTGGCAAGGTCGGGAAACCACCGTCGTGCGCGCACACCATCACCCAGGGAATCCTACTAATGCCGGCCGCTCCGGTCCGCCGAGACATTGCGCAGAAGCTCCGCAGATGGATGCCCTCCGGCCTTTGGGAAGGTCCTTCGGACCAGCCCTGGGTGGCCCTCACCATCGATGACGGGCCGCACCCGGACATCACCCGGCGGATGCTTAACGATCTGGGAGAGGCGGGCGCGCCAGCCACCTTCTTCTGCATCGGCGCCCGGGTGCAGGAGCGGCCCGACCTGGTCCAGCGCATGCACAAGGAGGGCCATGATGTCGGAAACCACACGTGGTCCCATCACCCGCTGACCTATGGGATGTGGGGCAGCCCGGTCCCGCCCGTCACCCGCACCGAGGAACTCCTCACGGAACTCTGCCCCGGCTCACCCCGGATCTTTCGAGCACCGTTTGGGTTCATCGGGCCGGGAGGCCGGACGGCGCTGCGTTGCAATCGACTGGTGCCGATCTACTGGAGCGTGGTCCCCGGAGACTGGGAGCCGATAGCGTCAGAGATGGTGGTCGACCGTGTGATGGCGGAACTGCATCCAGGAGCAGTGGTGGTCCTCCACGGCGGGCGCCACTTCCACAAGGGCACCGCGGACGCCATGCCCACCCTGGTGCGCCGCATCAGGGAAGCGGGCTACGAAGTCGTCCCCATCACCCGCATGCTGACAGCAGCTGGCTTGCCAGTAGAGCCGCGCCTCCCGCCCCAAGGCAACCAATTCCCACCACGCGACTGACCTTGCCCGTCAGGTAACACCCTCTCCACGCACAGACCCCACCTGCGTAGCCTTGCATTTTGAATTTTGAATTCACAATGGAACCCATCCAAATCACCGATCTTAAGGCCGCCCAGACCGCGCGGGACGGGCATAGCCTCTGCTGGTCATGCCGCTCTGAGGTGGGCGAGGAGCCGGTGTGCCCCTCCTGCGTGAAGCTTCAACCCCTCGGGAGCAACTCCGATTACTTCTCCGTGATGGGCCTGCCTCGGAAGCTGAACCTCGATCCGCAGGTGCTGGAGCCGGTCTTCCACGCCCTTTCCCGCCGCTTTCATCCCGATATGTACCGCGGCAGCAGCCCACGCGAGCGCGTCATCGCCCTCGACAACTCGGCGCTGCTGAATCAGGCCTACCGCACCCTGCGCGATCCGTTCGAGCGCGCCGCCTACCTGCTCCAGTTGGAGGAGGGCCGAGCCACGGGGTCCGCCACCGGCGCTCGTGACGCCCCGCCGCAGGAGCTCTTAGAGGAGATCCTCGAGGTGCAGGAGCTCCTAGGCGACTTCAAGTTCTCGGATGAGGAGGAGCGCGCCGGCCTGCGGGATCAGCTCCGACAGAGGCGCGACCATCTCCAGACAGAACAGGACGCCCGCGCCCGCAGTCTTACCGGCGATCTCTTCACCCGTTGGGACATGCTCATTGAGAAGCGGGTCGTTCCGGCGGATCGCCGCCCTTTGCTGGATCAGATCCGCCGCCTGCTTGGCGACCGCGCCTACCTCCGCCGTGTCCTCGCCAGCCTGAATGAAGCCCTAACCGGACCCGCCTGACCTACTATTGCTCGGACGTCCATTGCCTTCAGATAACCTGATGGCAATCCGAAATCCGAAATCCGAAACTCGAAATTGTATGAAGATCCCATTGCCTCTCGCCGGTGCCCACCTGCATAAGGAGCCGCGCGTCATCGGCATCGACCTCGGTACCACCAACAGCCTGGTCGCCTACATGGAGAAGGGCGAGGCGCACGTCATCCGTGACGCCGGCGGGGACGCGCTCGTCCCGTCGATCGTCGCCTTCCCGCCGGGCGACGAAGCTGCGCCGATGGTCGGCACCGCCGCGCGTCAGTTGCTCTTCGCCCACCCGGAGCGGACCGTCTACTCCGTGAAGCGCCTGATGGGCCGCGGGCTGGATGACGCGGCCGAGGACCGGACGCGCCTGCCATACGCTCTTTCGGACGAGCACCGGGAGGTGGTCCGCATCCGCATCGGCAACCGGCTCTTCACGCCGCCGGAGATCTCTGCGTTCATCCTGCGGGAACTGAAGCGCCGGGCCGAGGCCCACTTCGGACAGGAGGTGACCCAGGCGGTCATCACCGTGCCGGCGTACTTCAACGACAGCCAGCGGCAGGCCACCCGGGACGCCGGCCGCATCGCTGGCCTTGAGGTGCTACGGATCGTCAACGAGCCCACGGCCGCCTGCCTTGCTTACGGCCTGGACCGCCGCCGCGAAGGCACCATGGCGGTCTACGACCTGGGTGGCGGCACGTTCGACATCTCCATCCTGAAGCTGCGGGAAGGCATCTTCGAAGTTCAGTCCACCAACGGCGACACGCATCTAGGCGGCGACGACATGGACCGGGCGCTCACGGAAGTCCTGCTCCGTGAGATTGACCCCCTCGGCGCCGCGTCACCGGAACTACTGGAACGAGTCCGCATTGCGGCGGAGCAGGCGAAGCGCGCCCTGACGGATGCCGACGAGACAACGGTTGCGTTGCCGCTGGGCGACGGTACGTTCTCCCGCCTGCTCACGCGGGATGAATTCGAGAGCCTTATCGCGCCCATCGTGGAGCGGACCCTCGCCCCTTGCCGGGAGGCCATCGCGGATGCCGGCGTGTCGACGGGCGAGATCGACGAAGTGGTGCTGGTCGGCGGTTCCACGCGGGTGCCGCTGGTCCGCCGCAAGGTCGCGGAGATCTTCGGCAAGCAGCCGCACTGCGAATTGAACCCGGACGAGGTCGTGGCGCTGGGCGCGGGCGTGCAGGCGGGGATCCTTTCCGGCCAGGTGGAGGGGCTGCTGCTTCTCGACGTGAATCCGCTCTCCCTCGGCATCGAGACCTACGGCGGCGCGGTGGAGAAGCTGATCCCCCGCAACAGCACCATCCCGACCAGCGCCAGAAACATCTTCACCACCGGCGTGGAGGGTCAGACCGCCATCGCGGTCCACGTGATCCAAGGGGAACGGGAGCTGGCCTCGGACAACCGCAGCCTCGCCCGGTTCACGATCCACGTCCCACCCATGCCCGCTGGCTGGCCGCGCCTAGAGGTGACCTTCCTAGTGGATGAGAATGGCATCCTCTCCGTGAGCGCCTTCGAGCACCGCAGCCAGGCGGAGGCGAGCATCGAGATCCGTCCCTCATACGGCCTCACTGACGATGAGGTCGAGCGCATGGTGATGGAGTCGTTCGAGCATGCGGCGGAGGACCTGCGCACCCGGCAGATTGTCGAGGCGCGCGTCGAGGCGATGCAGGTCTTCAGCGCAACGGAGAAGCAGCTCCCGCTCGGGGCTGAGTTCGTCACCGAAGGGAAGCTCAGCGAGGCCGAGATGGAGCGCATCCGCACCGCCATGCAGGAGCTGCACGAGTCATCGCAAAGCGACGACCACCGCCTGATCCGAGGCCGCATCGAGACGCTGGACCAGGCTTCCCGCAAGCTGGCGGCCCTGGTGATGAACCGTGCTGTCCAGGCGGCCCTCCAGGGCCAGAGCCTCGACTCTGCGGAGGAAGCGATCCGTCAGATGTCGGAAAGCGCCTCCCTGGGAACGCGAGACGCATGATCTCAATTGCGGAATTCGGAATGCGGGTTGCAGGGCAGCGTCAGGGAAACCCGCTTCACCGTAGGTGGTTGCGGGCGGGACGCCCGCGCTCCATGTCATCCGGCAGACCTGACTGACTGGTCAGATCGAGACGGACAGGTGAAGTCATGGAAAGGGCGAGAGATGACAACCCTCTTGCCTCCAGCTAGCCTGCCTTTCAATCCGAAATCCGAAACTCGAAACTCGAAATTGAACGGCGAGGATCAGGGAGTAGCATGCAATGGCAGGGACCAATCCGTACATCAAGCAAGCCGAGGCCACGCTTCCCACGCGGAAGTACACCATCACCTACGTGGAAGCGGAGCACAACGAGACGCTCGTGGTGGAGGTCGACCCCGCGCGCATTCCCTATGGCCGCACCGGCCGGCCGGGCAGCCTGCTGGACATCGGGCTGGCGAGCAGTGTGGAGATTGAGCATACCTGCGGCGGCGTGGTCGCCTGCTCCACCTGCCACATCATCGTGAAGCAGGGCAAGGGTTCCTGCAACGAGGAGACGGACGACGAACTGGACCAGTTGGAGAACGCTCCCGGCCTCACGATGAACAGCCGCCTCGCCTGCCAGTGCATCCCGGACGGCACGGCGAATCTGCTGGTGGAGGTGCCTTCATGGAACCGGAACGCCGTCAAGGAAACGCCGCATTAGTCATGGTACGATTGGATTGGGCGCGATAAGTACGCTGGGCTTGGAAAGGACCGTAGTGATGTCCATCGTAGAGCAGCATTCGATTGGGGCCAAGTTGCGCTTGCTTCCGTTCGCGAACGGAGACCGGCTCGACCAACCTACCTTCCACTCGTGCTACTTGCAGATCCCGTCAGGGGTACGGGCGGAGTTGATTGGAGGAATGGTTTTCATGCCCTCACCTATCACGAAGGCTCAAGGACAGCTTGAGGGCACGGTCAAGTACTGGCTCGGCATCTATGCCGCAAAGACTCCCGGCGTTCAGTCGCTCGGCACCTGTTCCATTGTCCTGGGACCGGAGGATGAGCCGGAGCCCGATGCCGCACTTCAGATCAACCCGGCCTATGGCGGACGCACCAAGGAAGAACACGGCTACGTGGTTGGCGCGCCGGAATTGGTGGTCGAAGTAGCGGTCTCGCCCGCATCGCTCGACCTTCATCTGAAGAAGCAGCGGTACGAGGCGGGCGGCGTAGACGAATACCTGGTAATCTGCGCTGCCGACAAAGAGGTTCAATGGTTCCGGAGGGAAGGTGAAGCATTTGGTCCGGTAGGCGCCGGCGAGGACGGGATCTATCGTTCCAGGGTGTTTCCTGGCCTCTGGCTTGACGCCGCCGCCCTGTTTGCCGCAGACCTTCCGGCCCTAACTGTAGCGGTCGAGTCGGGTGTGGCGACTTCAGAGCATCAGGCCTTCGAGGATCACCTTGTCGCCGCGCGCCAGGGTCAGCGCGATTCCGGCTGATGTCGCAACCCACGCAGACGACCACGATCACCGCCATCCGTGAGGTGGTGCCCGGCGTGCGGGAAATCACGCTGGCTCCGCCGCCGGAGCGGGTCGACTTCCGCCCCGGCCAGTGGCTCTCGCTGCAATTGCCGGTGGGTGAGCGGCCGCCGCTGGTCCGCGCCTACTCCCTGGCCGCGCCGCCCGCAGCTAGCGGTGAGCTGGTCCTCTGCCTCGACCGCGTTCCCGAGGGGCTGGGATCCGAGCACCTCTTCCAGGTTAGCGTGGGTGACACGGTAACCTTCGGCGGGCCGCTGGGCAACCTGTTGCTGCCCGAGAGTGACGCCGATCAGCTCTGGCTGGCTCGCTACACCGGGATTGTGCCGTTCCGCTCGATGCTGGGTGCCCTGGAGCAGTCGCCGCCGGGGGGCAAGGTGACGCTGGTCTACAGCGCGCCGAGGCCGGTGGACCTCGCCTACCATCCGGAATTGCTCCGCGCTGCCGAGAAACTTCCGTGGTTTGAACTGCTCGCGCTGGTGGATGAGCCGGGCGACACGTGGGCCGGGCAGACCGGCGCGGCCATCGACCTACTGCCGGCGCTGGTCGGGGAGCGTATCGACCTGGTCCCGATGATCTGTGGGAAGCGAGAGTTCGTGCGGCCACTTCGCGACTGGTTCTACGCCCGCGGCTATGAGCGCAAGACGGTGAAGTGGGAGAACTATGATTGACTCCCCTGCTTGACGCACTGCGCCCGCCACATTGCTCCGCTTCCGAGACCCACCCTATGAAACTCGCCTGGACCGACCTCGAAGACATCGCCATCGCGCTTACGGATAAACTCCCGGACCAGGACCCGCTGAAGGTCCGGTTCACCGATCTCCATCGCTGGGTCACCGAGCTTGAAGAGTTCGGCGACGATCCCAAGCTCTCCAACGAGGCCAAGCTGGAGGCGATCCAGATGGCATGGCTGGAAGAGTTTCAGGACCGGGGGTAGGGTTCAGGGTTCAGGGTTCAGGGTTCAGTCTCAGGCTAGAGCCTGGTTTGAAGTCGATGCCGGAAGTTTATGCCGCAGGGTTCGGTCTCTGCCTGGAGCTCGAATGTGAGTCGGGAGCCTGCGTCTCCGATACCTTTGCACCGAAGCCGCCGCCACTCGCTCCAGACTGAACCCTGAACCCTGAACCCTGAACCCTGAACCCTACCGGAGCATGAACTGGCACACCTGCACCGGCGGCTCCTTGCGGGAGACGAAGCTCTCCGGCCCGATGACGCCCCGGACCTGGTGCGCGATCTTCCCCTGGGAGCGGATCTCGACCGAGTAGGGCAGCGGGTCGCGGTTCTTTTCCTGCCAGGAGTAGCAGCTCACGGAGACGGTGTAGATGCCCTTCGGGGCACGGGCGAAGAAGACGTGCTCCACCGGCTTCCGGGTGATGCGACCCGTCGCCTTGCCAGCTTCCGAGCTTCGCGTCACGCCGGGGATGCCCCCGGACCGGCCGACCTTCTCATCGATGTCCGCGAAGAGCTGCTTGATCGGGATGACGTTCTCCTCGCCCACCACCTGGCCTGCGTTCAGACGACGCTCTCCCTCTTCCGTCAGTGGGGTGGGGTTGGCGTCGACATCCTGCTCCCCGCCATCCTGGGAAACCGGCGCGTGAGCGTTGATGATCGCGCCACCGGGTGTCTTCACCTCGATGTCGAGGTCGGTGATGCTGTCCCATGCCAGCGCGAATTCAAGGTCGCCGCCGGTGGACGCGGAGGCGGTGACAAGGCGCTCGGTGATCTGGTCCGTGGAGAGCGGCGTTCCCGTGATCGCGCCCGTGACCCCCTTGGGACCGGGCTGCAGCAGGACGAAGTTCGGCAGTCCGCCACCGGTGCTGCCGCTGGATCGCCCACGGGTGCCGGCTGACGGAAGGAAGGCGGTGCCGACCGCGAGCATCATCGGACCCCACTGGATCGCCACCCCAATCAGCGCCACGCTCAGGATCACGATGACGACCCCCGGATGGATGGCGTAGGCGCCCGTCCGCTTCGGCTCCGGCTCGGGCGGAGGGACGCTCCCCATCCGGGCGTCGTACCGGCAGTAACCGCAGATGGTGGCGCCCACCCCCACGGCCCGCCGACAGTTCGGGCAGCAGCCGTTGAGGCTGGGCGGCGGCAGGTGGGCGGCGCTGGGCGGCTGGTTGGGCCAGGGTCCGGCGGGCTGCTGCGCTGGGGCCGGGGCCGGTCGCGGAGCGCCCAACCGGGCACAGCGCGGACAGTTGGGATCGAACGGGTCACGGACGAAACCGCACTGCGGGCATTGCATGGGGAGACCTTACGATGCTCGGGCGGATACCACTCATGCCACCCCGGATGTTCCGTTCTGTGAACGCGGAAATCCAGGGATTGTTGCGCGCGGCCTGTTTGCAGACCTCTCCTTGGTCGGCGACCTATCTCCGTGTTCGCGGTTGCACTGCTCCAAGTCGTGTAGGTGATGCTTGCGGTGGCGGTTATTGGGTCATTCCGCCGACCGTCTCACCAGTCAGCCTGCTTTTCACGGCCTACGAGTAGAATGGAAGAAGCCTTCGGCTTTGGTTTTGATGCGGGCGATTCAACTGGAACGAGAACTACATTAGGATTGAGTATGCGGTTCCCTCTCTTTGTCAGAACCTGCCTCACCTTTGCATAGCCTTGTTTCTCAACGACTAACGAGAACTCCGTCCGGTTTGGAGCGGTAACACCGCTCAGGTCAAAGCCCCCTTGTGCATCCGTAGTGGTTTGGGTGATCAGGTGATCAGCCTTGCCCACTTCAGCGAGCGGTCTCAGGAAGAGGGTGACTGATGCCCCTGCCACAGGGATCGGCTTTGTCCGGCTCTGCTTGGTGGGTCCGAGCGCCTGGGATGAACTGCTTTGGCTTCTGCCAGCATATGCTCGGACGGTTCCGCAAACGGTGACGTGACCGTCGCACCCGCACAGCAGGACGGATGCAGCCATCATGACGGCCCCTCTGATGGTATTACTGCTGAACACTTGCCAACCCCACATTTGCTGTCCAATCATCGATTGACTTAAGGGTCTGCATGAATCACGCGCTCAAGACTCGGTGTCCATCGTCTACATGCGCGGAGACAGGGCCGGCGCTCTTTGCCATTATTTCACGGCGTGGCGGTTCCGTCGCTGATCAACCAACCGAGTATAGGTTGAAGCGCGTAGTTGACCGGTGCCTTACATCCCGGCCCGCCAGTTGGCCACCGCTTCCGAGGTGCGGAGGGCGCGGCCGTAGACGCGGAGGCGGTTCACCCCGGCGCCGGTGCGGAGCGTAGGACCACCATTCGCGTTCTGCAACCCGGGGCTGAAACGTCCCCACCCGAACTGGCGCTGCTCCCCGCCGTCGTTCAGCACGCCGTCGACCACATAGCTGATGATCTTTGGGCCACCGTCGACAATTACCGCCACGTGGTGCTTCTTCCCGGCGGTGAGCAGGCCGGCATCGCTCTCCCAAGTCGCTTCCGTGCGGCCATCGCTCATACGGAAACGGAGCGCGCCGCCCTCCGCATTGGTTAGCTGGAGGCCACGATCGCCTTTGCCGCGCGTGTCGAGCAGGAGCTGGCCCGGCTCCAGGCTTGGCAACGTCAACCAGAGGTCGAGGGTGAACCCCTGGCGCACATCCTTGGAGCCGTGGTCCGCGCGGCTGTTGTCCCGCTGGATGAAGAGCGGGAGCCTCGGGGCCGACACCCCCGCAGGGGCCGTCCCCTCCAGGTCGAGGAGCTTGCCTTCGGTGACCGGCGCGCGAGCCGTCGGCTGCTCGAACAGCCCCTGGAGCAGCCGGGGAGCGATCTCGTGCACGCGCCCGAGGCTCTTCTGCGTCTCCGTGACCCAGTAGCGGGCCCCCTCCTCCACCAGGTCCGGGTAGCTCATGCGGATCATCGGGTCGTCATCGTACAGCAGGATCTCCGGCTGGCCCCAGACCAGGACCTTGCCTGCCGGGCTGTCCCGCTCCTCGCCGGCGCAGAGCCAGACCGGGTTGCGGTCCGCGTACGGGTCCCAGGCCGGGTTGCGCCGGGCGACCTCTCCCCCGTGATTGTGGAACCAGTAGAGGTACTTCCCGTTGGCGCACTTCCAGACGAAGTTGGCCGCGCGGGAGTGCTTGAATCGCCGACCCCCCGGCGCGTACTCCTTGTACTTCGGAGCTGTCCAGGTGCGACCGCCGTCCCGGCTGTAGCTGCTGACCGGGTGTCCGTCCACGGAGCGGTAGACGCAGTAGAGGGAGCCGTCGCTGAGCGCGGTGAGGCTCTGCTCTTCCGCGATCCTCCCGCCGCCCGCAGGCGTGCGCAGCCCGATTTCCCCCTCCGGCAGCGTCTGCCAGCGGATCTTCTCCGGATCGCGCTCCGTCAGGATGTTCTCGCTGCGGATGAACGCGCCTTCCGACTGCGCGAAGAAGCCGACCCCCATCGCCCCCACCTTGTGGATCGGCACGATGGCAGCGCCACCGGTCACCAGGGGCCGGCCCACGTTCCAGAAGAAGCGCAGCTTGCCGCCGTAGACGTTCTTGCGGTCGATCTCGAATTCCCGGATCGGGATCTCATACCGGCGCGCCGACCAACTCCGGCCATGGTCGTCCGAGTACTTGAAGACGAAGTGACCGAGGGAATCGACCCGCGCGTAGACGCCAGCATCCTCACGCTTCACCTCCCGCACGTTGTCCGTGTTGTGATTGTAGAAGCAGTAGATCCGGCCACCTGCGGCCTTCAGTAGCACGGCATAGGAGGCTTCCGGCGGTCCCGGCGGCTCCACGGAAACCGGCTGCGACCAGCTCTTGCCCCGGTCCGTGCTGCGGACGGTGATCACATGCTGCCCCGCCGAGCCCTCCGCGCCCGGCGCCGTGGTCATCACGCACAGCCAGGCACCGTCCTCCGTGCGGACGATGTAGGGCTGGTCGCAGTAGCTCTCCCCCGGGATGGGCGAGCCGTTGGAGAGATGGCGCGGGTCCGGCACCGGTACGGGAGCCGGAGCCTCCGGAGCGGCCCCAGCGCGGGTCAGCAGTGCCACGGCGATGACAAGGGTGGCGAGGAGTGCCGGTGCGCTTCTGAACATGGAGGGGTGATCCTGGCCCGGGAGAGGGAGCGATGAACGTGTTGGGTGGAGGACGGGACCGGCGGGGTGCCCAATCTGGGGCTATCGTTCGCTCGCCCCACAGGACCCCAGATGAAAATCGGCTTCGTAGACCACCACCTGAACAACTTCCACGCCAACAAGTTTCTCTCCCTGCTCCACGGACCCCTTGCCGATCTCGGCGCGCGCGTCACCCTCGCCTGGGAGAGCGATCCCGTTGCTGACGCCGAAGGGAACGAGGACTGGTGCGGGAAGAACGAGATCGCTCGCGCGGAGAGCGCCGAGACGGTGGCTGCGACATGCGACGCGGTGATCATCCTCGCGCCGGACAACATCGAGGCGCACCTGGAGCTTTGCCGGCGTGTCTTCCCCGCTGGCAAGCCGTGCATGGTCGACAAGTTCCTGGCCCCCACGCTAACGGAGGCCCGCGAGATTGTTAGCCTCGCGGAGCGCTATGGTATGCGGCTATTCTCCGCGTCTTCCCTGCGCTTTGCGGTGGAATCGGAAGCGGCGATCTCGGCGCTGGACAAGCGTGTGACGGAGTCGTTCGCGCGGGGGATGGGAGACTGGGGAGGCTACGGCGTCCACACCCTCTCGCTGGTCCTCTCCGCAATGGGCCACGATGTCGTGCGCGTGATCGACACCGGCGGCCCCGAGAGCGCCTCCGTGACCCTCGACTACGGGGACCGGCGCGGCTACGTGGAGGTGCGGTCGGCGGAGAACATGTGGGAAGCGCTGCCCTGGAGCTTCGGCTACCGCGCGGATGGCCGCTACGTAACCGGCCAGATCCAGGACTTCGATGGCTTCTATGCCAACCTCATGCGCCGCACCGTGGAGTTCTTCCAGAGCGGTACCTCCCCCATCACCGTGGACGAGATGCTTAAGGTCGTTGCGATTCTGGAGCGGACGGCGGAGTCCCGGAAGCAGGGAGGGGTCTGGCTGGGCGTGTAAGGGCCCGCCATCCAGTGGACGCTCCATACCCGTGGGCACCGACTGGCTCATCCATCGTTCAACACCCAAATCTGCGGCTGCTATAATAGGCTTCTCGCGACGGATTCACTGCGCCAGTAGAACCTCACCAGCGGCCGGTCGGCGTAGGGACTTGCTCGACGCGCAGGGACGGGTTCGGGTGGATCCTGTGAAACTCAGCTCGTTCGTGGCTAACGCATAGCTCCGTTGGCCGTGGCGGGGAGCACGATCAGGCCGGGT
>JANPLG010000182.1:0-71930 GCA_031426395.1 Actinomycetes bacterium | reverse complement strand
CCTGGGCCGGTCCCGCCTGTCCGGCTTCCTTCGGTGCAACGTTTGCCGGGATCTACCCGGGATTCCCTCAGCCGCCGAAGGATGGCTGCCTAGATCGCGTGCCTGGCTGGGGGATGACGCGAAGTCTGCGGACGGGAGAATGGGCGAACGATAGAGACTATCGTCGCTGAACTGGCCTCACCCAGAAGCAAGCGTCCACGCACGCAACTCGAAATCCGAAACCCGAAATCCGAAATTGAAATGAAGCTCTCCGCTCTTCCTTTTCTTGCCTGCCCCCGCCGCTGGAGCGAGACCGCGTGCGGCGGGTCGCTCGCGCTGCATGACAGCCCTGCTTTCCCGGCACGACGGCTGGACCGCTCCGGCACGGACGACGACCTGCGCGAAGGGCTGCTCCGCTGCTCACGGTGCGAGACGGATTACCCGGTTCTCTCCGGCGTGGCGGTGCTCTTCCCCGATCCCGAGGCCTACTTCCGGCGCTTCTACCACCCCGTGGTGCGTGACCTGGAGCGCCACGGCGACCTCTCCCCCACCGGCTGGACCTGGCTGCGTCGCCGCTTCAGCCGCGACGGTGGTCGGGAGGAGTACGGCGCGGACTTCCGCTTCTCCCAGCAGTTCGAGCGGCCCGCGGATGTGGTGCGCGCGATGCGGGGCGAGGACGCGGAGAGCTTCTACGGCGGCCTGGGGGAATGGCTAAAGACGATTCGCGGGCCGTATGAAGTGCTAGCCGGCTGGGCGGCTGAGCTGCCCTCCCCGCGCGGGCTGGTGGTCGACGCCGGCTGCGGGGTGGGCGGGCTCCTCTCGCGGGCGGCGGGGGCGTTCCAGGCCGGCTTCGGCGCTGACCTTTCGTTCCTGGCGATCCTGCTGGCCCGGCGGGCGGTGCTCCATCTTCCAGAGACGGAGCGGACCTACATGCTGACCCCCCGGTGCGGGCAGGAGATGGAGCGTCCGGTCCAGGCCATCCACGCCGCCAACGCGGAGTTCGTGGTGGGGGACTGCGCGCAGCTTCCCTTCCCCACCGGCCTCTTCGACGCCGTCCTCTCCTGCAACGTGATCGATATCGTGGGAATCGAGGGGCCGATGGACGAAGCGGCGCGCCTCCTGCGTCCGGGCGGCTCGCTGCTGCTGAGCGACCCTTTCTTCTTCCGCGACGGGCAAGCACCGCCGGGAGACCCGGTGGAGGTGGTGCGGGAAACGCTCGCCCGGCGGCAGTTGCACCCCATCAAGGAGCAGGATGGGGTACCCTGGACCTGGGCCACCTACGACCGCCACTTCCGGCTCTATCTGAACTACTGCGTCCAGGCCCTCAAGGGAACGGCGGTCGGGAGCACGACCGGCGGGACCATGATGGGCGGGAAAGTCCTGCTGTAGCGCGAAGGGATTACTGCAATGGCTGGAAAGGTCCGGGCAAAGCTGGCCATGCTCGCGATTGTCTCGCTCGCCTCCGTGGGCGGCTGCGTTCCGGCACCGACCGCCGCCCCGGTGACGCCGAAAGCTATGCCGCGCCCGATGGGGTCGCCCCGGCCGCTGGTGGACCGCACGGCGCTCGAAGCGCTCCTCAAGCGGGAGGTGAAGAAGCTGCCCGGCAGCGCGGCGGTCCACGTCCGCGTGGACGATGGCTCCGAGGAGGGCGTCACCGCAGGCGTGGCCGGTGACCGATCCGTCCCGGCCGCCAGCATTGCGAAGGTGCCGCTCGCGCTGGCGCTGGAGCAGGCATGGCACGATGATCGGCTCAAGCGCACCCCAGAGGACCTCGCCCACCTGCGCGCGGCGCTGACCGTGAGCAGTAACGCCTCCGCAGATGCGCTGATCGGCCGACTTGGGAAGCCGGCCATCGCCGCCTGGTTGCGGGAGCACGGCTACCGGGTCACACGGCTGGAGCGGCGTTTCGGGGAGCTGGCGCGCGGCAAGGACAATCCCACCTCGGCGGCGGAAGTCACGCGGATGATGCTGCAGATCTCCCGGGGCAAGGCGGTGAGCGCGTCTGCGTCCCAGGAGCTGCGGACCATGCTCCTCGCCCAGACCCGCCGGTCACGCCTCCCCACCGGTCTCCCGCAGGAAGCAACATGCGGCAACAAGACCGGCACCTGGGGCGGCGCGGTCAACGACGTGGCGTTCGTGGAGCCGCCGGTCGGCCCAAGGTATGCGGTGGCGGTGTTCCTGCGGGACGTGGGGTCGCAGCCGCGAGCAGAGCTGGCGATGGCGCGCTTCAGCCAAATGATCTACCGCTTCCTGGCAGGACCCTCTGGTTCAGGGCGGTGACCGGCTGGGAGTGGATGGTGCGATCAAGCGAAGGGGAGAATGGGTGAATGGGAGAGACGCAGACGGGAGCCTGGGAGATCACCACCCGCAGCGCGGAGGACACGCGCGCCCTGGGTGAGCGGCTAGGCTGGCTGCTTCAGGAGGGCGACGTGGTCTGCCTCTCCGGCACGCTCGGCGCGGGCAAGACGGTCCTCGCCCAAGGAATCGGGCTGGGGCTGGAGGTGATCGACCCGGTCTGCAGTCCCACCTTCGCCCTGGTGCAGCAGAACGCCGGTCGGCTCCCGCTGTGGCACCTGGACACCTATCGTGTCGCCAGCCTGGATGAGCTGGTCGACCTGGGCTGGGACGACCTGCTCCGCAGCGGCGGCGTGGTCCTGGTGGAGTGGCCGGAGCGCATCGCGCCTGCCTTGCCGCCGGAGCGCCTGGAGATTGCCCTGGAGTACGATGAGGGAGATAGCCGACGGCTCCGCTTCACTCCCCACGGTGAGCGGATGGACGGAGTGGTGAGCGACCTGCGGGCGGGCCAGCAATGACTCACGCGTGACTGCTGATGGCGGATTAACCATCTCTAACGGTAGGCGAGGGGAAGGGCGCTTTACAATCAACCGGGGGCATTCCCCCTCATGCTGTCACCCAACGTTCAGAAAGCAGCTCACCCATGTCCACCGAAGACATTCTTGCCAACCAGAAGGTGATCCTGGAGAACCAGGCCACCATCCTCTCCAACCAGAAGACGCTGGAGTCCAACCAGGGCAAGCTGAATGAGATCCTCTCCAACCAGCGGGAGATCGTCACCAACCAGCAGCAGATCCTTGCGAACCAGGAAAAGCTGCTGGCGAAGTAGCGGGTAAAGGGTCCTGCCGGTGCCGGTCAGTCGTCAGTGGGCCGCCAGGACTGCCTGCGGCTCCGCGCCTCATTCTGTCGCCCGCCATGCACTCACCCTGGCCTGCCCGTACTGATATCAGCGCGGCTTCGTCGAGCGAAATTCGGCATCAGTCTGACCATAAAAAGCGGCGGGCGGACCGGCCACGTGCCGTCTCTGCCCGCCGTTCTTGAAACGGACGTGAAGGGATTAACCGGGGGTTAGCCGTTGTAGACACGGAGGGCGATGATCTCGTAGGTCACCACGCCGGCGGGGACGTTGGCGCTCACCGTCTCCCCCGCCTTGTGGCCCCAGAGGGCCTCGCCAAGCGGCGACTCATAGGAGATCCGGTCCTCCATGGGGTCGGCCTCCAGCGGCCCGACGATGGTGAATTCCCACTCCTCGCCAGTGTCCTCACCGGTGTCCTCGCGCACGGTGACCATGGAGCCGAACCCCACGCTGTCCGGCGTCACCTGTTCGGGGTAGACGATGGCCATGTTGGGGACGATGATCTTAAGCTGGGAGATCCGCCCCTCCATGAATCCCTGCTCACGCTTGGCTTCGTGGTACTCGAAGTTCTCGCTGAGGTCGCCGAAGGCTTTCGCCTTTCGGATGTTCTCCGCAATCTCGCCCCGCTTCCGCTGCAGGTCCTCGAATTCCTTTTCCAGCGCCGCGCCGCCTCGGACGGTGACGTAGTACTTTCCCTTTTGAAGGTTCTGCACCTTGGGGCTCCTATAGCGGGAACGAGGGCGCGGCGCGGACGCGGCGCAGAGAGGGTTTGGACGAGGTCCGTTCATGTTACCACGAACCGGGTCGGCGATTTCGGAATGTGGATCGCGGAATGCGGAATGCGGATGCAGTTGTCCGCAGTCCAGGTGCCTTTCCGCTGCGCCGCAGATGGGGCTTGCCGGGGCTCACGTTCCGCCGCTGCCCGTCACTGGTTACAACGAGTCAGCGGGGACAGCTTTATCGACCCGTATGCGGTAAGGATCCCGCTCGAGCGGGCGGAACAGGTCATGCAACAGGCAACTGAACAGGCAGATGGACAGGCTACCGGACAGCAGCGGATTCCGATCTTCCCCTTGAACGTGGTGGTCTTTCCGGGAATGGCGCTGCCGCTCCACATCTTTGAACCGCGCTACCAGTTGATGACCCGCCATTGCCTGGAGGGCGACCGCACCTTCGGCGTCTGCCTCATCTCCACCGGGCAGGAAGTGGGAACTCCGGCGGACCCCCACCTCGTGGGCACTACCTGCGAGATCGTCGCCAGCGTGCCCCTGGGAGATGGGCGCTGGAATCTGAACACGGTGGGCCGGCGTCGCTTTCGGATCCGCAAGCTGCTCCTGGACCAGCCGTTCGCCGAGGCCGAGGTGGAGTTCTTGCCGGACGAGGCAGCGGATGCGCCTGGGCCGCTCTCGGCGCAGGTGAAGAAGGGGGTGGAGGATTACATCATCGCCATTCTCTCCGCGAACGGCCTTGAGTATCAGGAGCTGGATCTTCCGGAGGAGCCGCTGCAACTCTCCTACCTGGTAGGCGCGGTGCTCCAGGGCGATCCGGCGGAGCGGCAGGCGCTACTAGAGATGCAGTCGGTGCAGGAGCGGCTGGAACGGGAACTGGAGTTGCTGAAGGCGGGTACGGAGCGAGCGCGCAAGGTGGGACAGGAGCAGACCCAGGCCCACCGGCTGCGGGTGGACCCCTCTCAGGTCTGCCTCAACTGACGGCCACCGACAATTTCGGATTTCGGATTTCGGATTTCGAGTTGCGTGCGACAACGACCGTCTCACCAGATGAGCCGCCTTTCGCGAGACTGCGTGACGGAGCAGTCCCTCTTCGGACTGGCCACCCGCAGTGCGGGTCCGGGTGGATTCGAATCGAGCGTTGAGTCCACGCACCGGAAGAGACGATACGGATTCCCACAACCAGCCAACCCGCATCCAAATCCGAAACTCGAAATCCGAAATCCGCAATTGATCAGGCTCGTCTTGCCCGGTTGGCGGCCCACGAGCGCATGGCGGCCACCGACTCCTTCATCGTGACGGCGAGGGGGATTACTTCGCCGGCTGCCTGCTCGAGGTCGGCCTGGGTGATCTCCCGGCGGTGATCCGCGTAGGCGGCGTGGAGCGCTTCGTTCACCACCTGCTCGATCTCGGCGCCGGTGAAGCCGTCCGTGCGGGCCGCCAGCGCCCGGAGGTTGAAGCTGGCCGGCACGCGGCCGCGCTTCCGCAGGTGGACGGCGAAGATCTCCTCGCGCTCCCGCTCATCCGGCACGTCGACAAAGAAGAGCTCGTCGAAACGGCCCTTGCGCAGCAGTTCCGGCGGGAGGTTCCGAATCTGGTTGGCCGTGGCGATCACGAAGACCGGCTTCCGCTTCTCCTGCATCCAGGTGAGGAAGGTCCCGAGGACGCGGGCGCTCACGCCGGTGTCGTGCGCCTCGACGGTGGCGCCGGCAAAGCCTTTCTCAATCTCATCGATCCAGAGGATGGAGGGGGAGACGCTCTCCGCGGAACGGATGGCGCGCCGGATCGCCGCCTCGCTCTCGCCGATGTACTTGCCGAAGACGCGGCCGAGATCGAGGCGCAGGAGCGGCATCTGCCACGCCCGGCTGATAGCCTTCGCCACCAGGCTCTTTCCGCCGCCCTGGACACCCAGCAGAAGGACGCCCTTCGGCACCGGCAGCCCGTAGGCGCGGGCGTCTTCGGTGAAGGCATCCTCACGGGTGGCGAGCCAGCGCTTCAGGCCCGCGAGACCGCCCACATCGTCCAGCGTCTCCTCAGCCGTGTAGTACTCCAGGAAGCCGCTGCGACGCACGATCTGCTGCTTCTCCGCCAGGATGAGGTCCACCCCGGCGTCGGTGAGGGCACCGTCGCGGACAATCGCCTTGGCCAGCACGGTCTCCGCCTCTGAGAGCGTGAAGCCGAGTGAGGCTTTGAGAAACCGCTCGCGGCCCGCCGGGGTGAGGGCCACTTCGCCTTTCACGGCATCCGCCAGGGAGTCGAGGAGCGCCGCCAGCTCCGGGAGCGCCGGGAGGGGGAGGTCGATGATCTGGACCTCCTTCTCAAGATCCTCCGGCACGCGGAAGCGGGGACCGAGGAAGACGATCTGCTTGCCGGTATGCGGCAGCTCCATGAAGAGCTCGCGGAGGCGTCGGAGGACGACCGCGCTCTCCAGGTAGTGGTGGAAGTCCTTGAGGACGAACAGCGCCGGCTCTTCGTGCTGCGCGATGAACTCCAGCGCGGAGGGCGGGTCCGGCGCTGAGAAGCGCTGTGGCTCCTCGAGCGGGTCCGCAGGCAGCGTCTGGAAGCCACGGGTGGTGGACCAGGCGAGGAGCCGCCCCTCGCGCCAGTCCCGGGCGAGCGGCTGGAGAAGCCGCTCCTCGGCCCGCTGCTCCTCCACCGTGACGAGGGCGATCAGCGGAACCCGCGCACGCAGGGCCAGCTCCAGTTCCCGGTAGGTTGTCTCCAATCCGTCAAGCGCCACTTCCGTCACCCCCTGCGTGGTACAGCCTGCCCTCTCGCTTGTATCCATCGACGGCCGCAATCATCCGCTCGCTCCAAAGGAGACAGCTTGACCCTCACGTTACGTCATACTCGACAATCCAAGTGCCGGAGCAGCGGAGCAGTCCTGCGTTGAGGCTTACACACCGAGCAATCCCTCCTTGAATTGAAGACGTTAAGCAGGAACAGGGTGCCTGCGTTGTCGTATTAGGTGCAGGAAGCAATCCTCATGGCCAGGCTCTTCGACGCGACCCTCAAGCACCTCATTGAAGCCCACCCCGAGGACTGGCTCGCCCAGCTTGGGGTCCGGCCATCGGGTCCGGTCCGGATGGTGGACGCGGACATCGCGACCGTCTCAGGCGCGGCGGACAAGGTGCTACGACTGGAGGAGCCACAGCCCTGGCTCCTCCACCTGGAGTTGCAGGCCTCCCGGGACGAGGGCCTGCCGCGAAGGATGCTGCGCTACAACGTCCTCCTGGACGAGCGGCATGATCTTCCGGTGCACAGCGTCGTCCTCCTGCTCCGGAAGGAAGCCGATGGTCCCCATCTGACCGGCGAGTGGACCCGACAGCCGCCGGTCCTGCCTACCAGCATCGTCTGGCGCTATTCGGTGCGCAGGTTATGGCAAACCGCCGTGGACGACTTGCTCAAGGGCGGCATCGGCACCCTTCCCCTAGCCCCGCTTGCCGCCGTTCATTCCGGCGCGCTGCCCGCCGTGGTACGCGCGATGGAAGTGCGCGTCAACGACCAACTCACGCCCTCCGATGCGGCCGAGTTCTGGGTTTCCACGTATATTCTTCTAGGGCTGCGTTACCCCAGAGGGTTCGCCAGGAATCTGCTAAAGGGAGTCCGCGCAATGAAGGAATCGACTACTTACCGAGCCATCCTTGAGGAGGGTGAAGTCAGGGGCCTGGAGAAGGGCAGAGTCGAAGAGGTGCGAAGGCTGATCCTGCTTATGGGCGAGCCGCGGTTCGGACCGGCGGGCACCACGGTTCGGGCCGAATTGGAGCGACGCGCCCTGGAGGAACTCGAACTCCTGGCGCTCCGGCTGCATCAGTCGGAGACATGGGGCGAACTCCTCTCCGCTTAGGCTTTCCGCAAGGAGTTCGCCAGGAACCTCTTGCAGAGGGTTCGTAAGATGAAGGAATCGACCACTTACCAGGCCATCCTTGAGGAAGGTGAAGCGGTGGGCTTCGAGAAGGGTCTCACAAAAGGCCTTTCCGTAGGTCTCTCCGAGGGCCTCTCGCTGGGCCGCGTCGAAGAGGTGCGGCGGCTCATCCTGCTAATGGGAGAGCCGCGGTTGGGTCTGGTGAACGCCACGGTGAGGGCTGACCTTGAGCGACGCACCCTGCCGGACCTTGAAGCCCTGGCGCTCCGGTTGCACCAGTCGGAGACGTGGGTGGAGTTGCTTAGCGAATAGCGGAGCTTCACGGCCTATGTGCCCGTGCCACGTGCTGCTCTCACCGGGCACGGGTGGTGACGGTGGCCTCCACGGGGGCTGAGTTGCCCGCGCTGTTGTACGCCCGGAGCCGGTAGGTGTAGCGGCTCTTCGGTTGGGTGGTGGTGTCGCTGAAGGAGATGGCGTTGGCCTCCGTGGTGGCCAGGCTGCCATAGCCCCCTCGCGGACCCTTGCGCTCGATCCGGAAGCCCGTCTCGTTGCTGCTCCGGTCCCGCCAGGTGAGGTTCACCTGGGTGCCGGAGGTGGCGACGGCCCTCAGGCGGTTGGGTGCAGTGGGGCGGATATCCAGGGTCCAGGCGCTGACCTCGCTGGAGTCCGCGGAGGCACCATGCGAGTTGTTGGCGCGGATGCGGTACCAGTACTCGGTCATCCGGGCCAGGCCCGTATCGGTGAACTGGGCGGTGTTGGCGGCGAGGTTCGCGGCGAGGCTCCAGGTGCCCGTGCTGGTGCGACGTTCCAGGCGGTAGCCGGTTTCGCCGGTCACGTCATCCCAGCTCACGTCGATGCGCGAGGCGGAGCGTCCTACCGCGCCGAGGCCGTCGGGCACCGGAGGCGGATTGCCGCCGCCCCCTCCGCCGATGTTGAAGACGATGCCCGGAACATCGCAGCCCGCCGTCACCTCGACGCCCGCCACCGTCTGCTCCTCTCCGAAGACGCTGGCCGAGACCGTGTAGGTTCCGGCTCGGACGTTGGCGATGCGATACCCGCCATCCGCGCGCGAGTTCCCCTCACCGCCTGCGCCGCCGACCTCGGGAACGGCGGTGATCACCGCGTTTGGGACGCGCGTGCCGCGGTACCGCACTTGGCCCGTGATGCAGCCGACCGTTGCCTCGCGCGGGTTCGGGTTCTCGTCCAGGGTGAGAACTTGGAAGGCGTTCAGGCGGCCAAAGCCGTAGTAGGGGGTCCAGCCGCCGTTGGATGTGCCCGCAATGTCGTCCGCGCCCCGTTGCAGGGCCTGCCAGATCTTGAGGCAGACATTGGGTGTCGCCTGCGTGTATCCCATCTTGCCGGCATACAGGGCGGCAACGCCTGCTACCTGCGGGCACGCCATCGACGTGCCCTGGAGGTAGGAATAGTTCATCTCCGCGCCAAAGACGCTGGGATCGTTCAGCGTGACGTAGTAGGTCGGCATCGTGCTGTAGATCCAGACGAACCACATCGCGTTGAAATCGAAATCCCCGCCGGGAGCGGCGACGCCCACGTTCGCCCCGTAGGTGGAATAAGTGGTCAGGGCATCCTGCGCCGAGGTGGCTGAGACCGCCAGCACCTTGTCCAGCGCAGCGGGGTAGAGCGGCTTGTTGTCCACGCCATCGTTACCGGCGGCCGCGATGCAAAGGGTGCCCTTGTTCCAGGCGTAGTTCACAGCGTCCTGCTCCACCTGGGAGTACTCGTACAGACCCAGGGAGAGGTTGACGATGAGGCAGCCGTTGTCGGCGGCGTAGACAATCGCCCGCGCGATGTCGTCCGAGGTGCCGTTGTCGGCGGCATCGACGGTCTTGAGCGAGACCACCTCCGCGTTGTAGCCGTTGCCGGTGACTCCCCGCCCATTGTTCGTCGCCGCCGCCGCGATTCCGGTGACGTGGGTTCCATGGCCGTAGTCGTCCACCGCGTCCGGCGTTACCGCTCCATTGAGGAGGGTGCGGTCGAGCGATCGGGCGAGCTGCCCGCCCTGCGCGCTGTTAGTCGAGTTGCCCCCGGCGTTGGCAAAGTCAGGGTGCGTGTAGTCGATGCCCGTATCGACCACAGCGATGCGCACCTTGTCCGACCCCTTCCCGCCCGAGGCGGTGTAGTACCGGTTCGGAAAGCGCTCCCAGGCCTCAGCGAGCTGGATGGTCCGGGCGTCCCATTCGTACCAGGTGGCCTGGTCCGGATCGAGGGGAGTCAGGGTGTCCAGCTCGTTGTAGGCGGGATCGTTGGGCGGGGCGAGGAGCAGCTTGCGGAGGCGATTCGGCTCGACGTAGAGCACGTCTGGGCTGGCAGCGTAGATCCGGGCGGCTTCGGCGGAGGGGAGCTGGACCGTCTGCGTGCCAAGCTGCGGAATCACTCCAAGCACCCGCGCCCGCGCCCGCTGGTGCAGCATGGTGCGGGCGCTCTGCGTGAGGGTGGGGCGGAAGCGGACCACCCACTGCGTCTCCACCGCCCTTGGCGAGATTCGCGGCCGGGCGCGGGCGGCGATGGTGGGCTGGCTGCTGCCCAGCAAAGGCGCCGCGAGGCCAAGAAGGACGAGGGCCAGCCGGACGAGTCTACGCATACCGTCACCTCACTCTGTGGAGAGCCGTGAGTCAGAGCGGGAACCGTCAGCCACCCGGTTCTTGGACGTTCGTTCACGTTGCAAGTCGGAGTTCCCTGCCCCGCAATCTGGGTGGCTGATCTAGTTCTCTCCCATCCATTGCGAATGAAGTCTGATCCCCCATGCCCCGCCTGTTCCAGCTTCGCGGCTGGCGAGAGTTCTGACCACCCCCGCTTCCTCGATTGAATCAAGGCTTCGCCTTCTAACCGGAAGCGAGCCCTTCACCATGTCCAGAGGTATCCGGGTGGCCAGGAATCCGATCGGTTGGCCCGGACCCTGCGAGGGCGGCATCAGAGGCACTCCTGCCCTCGATAGTACTTGGCTAGGTGCTTCGTACCGTTATCTAAGAAAGTCGGCGAGAATGGACTGCGGCGGGGGCTTAGCTTTATCCATCCTTCGCCCAGTTCAAACTCCGACAACAGGATGATCTGCAGCTAGCCCGACCTCCATCGAAGGTTGACCAAACGGGGGCTTCGTGACATCCTGGCGTGCACACCGATTTGGCAAGCGGCAAATCGAAGGTGGCCTCGAGCAGACACCCGCTTACCGGCGGATCAAACGCTGCTCCATCCCACGAAACGCCCGGTCGACTGGGAACCAATCCCGGCACCAAGAAACCCGCGGTCCCCAGCCGCGGAAAGGAATGTCAGCAATGTGGACCCGGTTAACCCGTCCAGCGGCCTATCTGGCACTGGCGGTCTCCTCTTTCGCCCTTTTTGCCGCCAGGCCCGCGCACGCGGTCCCGCAGTACGGCAACAACATCACCAACCCGCCGGCGTCCAGTTACGCCACCGTCATCCCCACCCTTCTTCCTTCAGCGGCCGGCACGTACAAGTACGGCTTCGCGGTCTCCGTGCCCAGCAACACCCCCGCGCTTGCGGGCCTGAAGGGCCTGCTGGTAGGTGTTGGCCCCACCGGCGGAAGCGTCTCGCCCACCGCGATGAGCGTCATCCCCAACGGCAGCTCGAAGCCGGGCAATCCTTCATGGTGGGACTACCAGGGCGGGCCGGATTACAACGCAAACGGCATCCCCGATACCAACATGGAGCCGGGCGAATCCTTCCCGGCCACGCTCCACACCCTGACCTTCAACCGAGTCATCCCGGATAGTGCGTGGCAGTTCACCTTCCACGTGATTCGGCCCGGCGGCAAGACCTTTTTCTCGGACCGCACCACCACTCCTGCCCCCGCACGCCTCACCCTGGAAGTGATGGCGGACCGCGTCTGCGTGGTGAGCGGCTCGACCATCACCTATACCTACAAGCTCTGCAACACGGGCCAGACCGGCGCGGTCAACGTGGTGCTCACCGACTCCTTCGGTGTCGTCTCCACGCCAGCCACCATCGCGGCTAACACCTGCATCACCGCCACCCGCACGACCACGGTGACCACTGCATCGGCAACCAAGGTCAACAGCGTCACCGCTACCTGGGGTGATGCGGTGCTCGGCGGAAGCATCCCGGTGAAGACGGTGAGCGGCGGGATCACCACCACGGTTTCCCATCCGAGCCTTTTGGTGAGTGGCCCGGCCTCCATCAGCATTGCCACGGGCGGCACCAAGCAGGTCACCTACACCATCACCAACAGTGGCGATGTCGCGGTCACCAACCTCGCGCTCCAGGTCAGCGCTACGGGCGGAACGGCAACGGTCGGCGCTCCCACCAAGACCGCCCTCGCCCCCGACGAGACCGCCCAGGTAGTGGTTAGCTACACCGGAACCGGCTCGGATGGCAGCATCATCCTGACCGGCACGGCCAAGGAAGCCTGCGGCTGCGCAAACATCACCGCGCAGGCCACCACCACCACGGATTCGCTGACCACCGGCCTCGCCGTTGTGGGCAGCAACGTCTGCACCAAGCCGGGCGGCTCTCCCACCCTCACCTTCACCATCACCAACACCGGTGAAGCCACGGTGAACGGTCTGGTGGCGGGGACCCCTACCAGCACCACGGGTGCCGGAAGCTTCGTGGTCGGCGCACTGAGCACCACTTCCCTGGCCCCCAACGCTTACGTTTCGGTGACGGTCAAGGTGAATGGCCCGAACAACACGGGCATCGTGACGCTGCCGGTTTCCGGCACGGAAGCTGTGTCTGGCGGACCGGTTGCCGCTTCTGGCAACGGCAACCTGCAGGTGATCAGCCCTTCGCTCGATCTTCGCCTTACCCCCATCACCGGCACCCTGCTGCCCGGCCAGACCTTCACCGTCCACGGCACGTACCAGAACAATGGCGATGCGGACCTCCGCAGCGTGATCCTGGTGCTTGCGGGCGATGGCGGACTTGGTTCCGAGACCCTTCAGATCGGTGATGTTGCCGTTGGCTCCGGGGTTAAGAGCTTCTCCGCTCAGTTCACGGTTCCGACATCCACGCCAGCCGGCACGACGTTCAACTTCCTGGGACTGATCAGCGGCATCGCGGGCTACGGCTGCACCGCCGAAGTTGACGCTACCCTGTTCCTTCGCGCGGACGTCCCCACCTACGCCATCACCGGCCGCCCCATCTGCGGACCCCCGAGCGCCTACAACGAGCCCACCCTGGTGAGCCTGTTCGACGCTCCGGGCGGTCCCCTCAAGGGCAAGCTGGTGGAGCTGCTGGATGCCGGCACCGGCCTGGTGGTCGCCTCGGTGACCTCTGACCTCGTCACGGGCAACTTCTCATTCACCGGCGTGGGCGCAGGCAGCTACCGGGTGCGGATCACCGCCGCCAACCGGATCATCACCACCACGGGTGCCTTCACGGTTGGCCCGGACCAGAACCTGGGTGACATCCCCGTCTCCCCGCTGCCGGTGGCCTACCGCGCTGTCGAGATGCTCTGCGGCGAGGCCTACTTCTCGGATGCCGCATCCTACTCCAACTTGAACGTAGGCGGCGCAACCATGACCGCCGCCGATCTGGCGAACCCGGCCTTCCGGTTCGGCAGCGCAGGCAAGACCTTCAAGTTCGTAGGGCAGATCCCCTATCGACCCGAGCTGGGGACCTTTGGCCCCGGACGCGAGATCTGGGTCTACCTCACCTCTGCGTTCGTTTCGGACGTGAACTGGAACTCCTGTACGTTCGTCAATCAGGTTGCGGTGGAACAGGGCTACAACGACGGTGACAACATCATCAGAAGGCCGTTCGACACCTCGGTGGTGTTCTTGCAGCCGTTCGACGGGCCTGGAACAGCATTCAACCACAAGCTGAACTACATCTCGCTCAACCAGAACGGCGCCACTCAGCAGGTTGGCACCTTCACGGTCCTTCCTCCCGTGGACATCGCCAGCACCGGTGATCCTGCGCCGGCCGCCAACACCTACCCGGCCGGATGGATGGCGCGCGTAAGGGCGGACTTCCAGATGGTCCGCGGGGCCTATGCCTACAACGCGGTGGGCGAGTACCGCAATGCTTGTCAGGATGTCTACACCTTCCGAATCCACCCCGAGGGCGAAGGCTTCTAGCGAATCCGCGCTACCAGGATCAGGGTGAATTCTGATCCTGGTAGCACACGCAGCAAGCGGGCGGCATAATGGGTAAGGGCCAGCCCCCATTAGAGAAAGGCAAGCAGCATGGGAACTTACGAGAAGCCTGAAGTCACCACCAGCACCGAAGCGGAGCTCACCACGTCGGTGGAGGCAGTGGCCGTTCCTACAGGGCAGGTGCCCTAGGTAGCTGACAGGGCGGGGGGAGACTGGCTCGAACTAGTCTTCCCCCGCTTTTTGGCGCTCAAGCCGAATCGTGGTTTCCTAGACCCGGGGCAAAGCAAGTCCGTGGTTCGAAGCCGCTTCCGTTCGGGTGTTCGCAGACCGCCGATCCCTGCGGCCCGCCCCAACGTGTCCGTTCCAGGCACACCGCTTTGCACACTCACCGCATTGCTTTCGGTCCCATCCACGTCCTCCTGGTTTTTGAGTCTAGCCGTGACTTCGAGCAGTACATCGGCCGCGCGATGCCAAAGGGATGGCGCATTGACGACGATGGGGAGCAGGATTGCCCGTCGTGTGAAGTCCAAATCGGCCGTGACGAAGAAGGGCATCGCTCTTTTCGCCTGATGGTTGCCGGTATGAGTGTGTCGGTCTCTCTCCTGATGGACAATCCAATGTGGAGCAGCGTGACTCCACGCCCCCCTAGTTCCTCAGGCACCGTCCAGTGGGTTGATTCCGGAGCAGCAGTCGGTGAATCAGTAGAGACAATCTTCCACACGCAAGCGGAGACTTTTGTTTTCACGGACGAGTTTCAGTGGGGCAACTATCTCGCCAGATGCCTGGCAAGCCTAACTCTGGACCTGCTTCCCGTTGTTCTTCTCCACGCGGCCACCTTGGCAGTTGGCGATGTGGCCCTCGTTCTTTTGGGACCGAGCCGCTCCGGGAAGTCCACACTTGCATCGGCCTTGCATCGGGAAGGCGCTGTTTACTTTGGCGACGACTCCCTCTTCCTGAGGCGAGACAGCCTTGAACTGGTGCCAATCTGTCGACCGCCACTTCTCCGTGAAGGAGGGGTTGCGCTTCTTGGTGCGGACGCTCCCCCAGACAACTGGGTGCAGGTCCGTCCTGGAGAGCGGAAGCTCATTGCTGCGGTTGACTCTCCTGACCGGCCACTTCCAACGAAATCGGCAGTCTTCATCTTCATGCAGGGATTCGCGCAAGCAGCCAGCATGGTGCCACTGACAGCAAGCGAAACCCTTCGGAGGCTTTCGCCGACGGTCTGCGGCAAGCTCAGCTTCGTCGAGCAGATTGACCTGTGTGCTCGTGTCGCTGATCGCTTCCCCAGCTTTTGCTTGACCTCTGGAGAACCGGTGGATACTGCCCGATTGGTGCTGCGGAAGGTCGGGGCTCTGGCGGTGCGGTCTCATTGACGGTGAGTCGACCACTACTTTCTACAATGGATTCCGCACTCCATCTTGATGCGTTCTGCCGCCTGATGATGGACACGCGCGACGAGATGCGGGTCACGGTGAGCACCGGCAGCATGGTCCCGTTCATTCCGGTGGGAAGCACCGTCACCATCCGATGCGATCCCGAACTGGCCAGGGAAGGTGCGCCAGTCGCCTACCTCTCCGGCTCCCGCCTGATCGTCCACCGCCTCACGCGGATTGAACTGGACGCAGAAGGCAAGCCTGCCACTATCCACTGCCAGGGGGACGCCAACCCGCATCCGGACCCGCCTTTTCCGTGGGAATCGCTGGTGGGCGTCGTCTCTCACGTGGCTAAGCCGACGATCCTGATGCGACTGCGCTTCTCTTGGTGGGCGCTTCACAGGCGAGTGCGTTCCCTTCTCACCTGACCTCTGAAAGGGCCGCCATTCGATGCCAGCCATTGACCAGTCGCTCGTGGAGCGGCTCCGACCTGTTCTGCCTCGCCTCGCCAGCGTGGTTCGCGCCGAAGCTTCAACGGGGTTGCAGCCACTCGGTCTGACACCCTCGGATTTCGCGTCGATCGAGCTCCACGGGCTCGCCAGCCTTCTCGATCACGGCCGACGAGCAGGATTCCTCGAATGTGATCCGGTGGCTTCCAGCCATTTGAGGCAGCAGTCTCGCATTGGGGAACTCCGGGCCGACAACGCTCTCAACCAACTGGTGGAGCTTGGCTCAGCCCTTGAGGAGTGCGGAATCCGCGCGGTGGTGGTCAAGGGTGGAGCGCTTGCTTTCCACGAGTATCCTTACCGAGGAATGCGTCGATTTGGTGACCTGGACGTTCTGGTCCACCCCTCGAACAGGGATGCTGGTTGCAAAGCGCTCGAGAGCCTTGGGTATGAGTGGCAGAGCGATTGCTTGGGGCATAGCCGCGAGTATCTGCTTGAGAACCATTACCACTGGTCGTTCGCTCGCAAGGACAGCATTCTGGTGGAACTTCACTGGGATCTCGCTCCGGCAGCAGCAGGGGTCAAGATGGACGTGCCCGGAATCCTGGAGCGATCCGTCGCGCCGCTGGATGGTAGTGCTAGAAAGTTCCGGGTGCCTAGTGCTGAAGACCACCTCTTGATCCTGGCCGTGCACACTGCCCGTCATCAGCTGATGGTCCCGCTGCGGAGCTACCTGGACGTCGCGGCCCTGCTGTCTGCTCATCCGACCCTTGATTGGGACGTCGCCTGGGCTAGAGCCGAGGGGGCGAACGCTGCGGCTGATCTGGCGGTGATGCTGGGTGTCGTGGAGCATCTAGGGCTCGTCTCGCTGCCTTCCGCCGCCACGGCTCCGATTCGGAAGCACCGCCTTCCGATCGCGGATCTTGCCCGCTATGCAGTGGAATGGTCATCTTACGATCGGCCTGACGGGCTGATCGAAAGCCTGAGTGCCAGCGGGCCGCGAGATCTTCTCCGGCTTCTCTTTCCAGCAGTTCCTTCCGCCCAGGTTGCCGAAGTGCAAGACGGGCAGTCAGAAGGTGATTTCGCCTTGCCGAAGCGCCAGGGCAGGGGCTCGCGGCTCATCCATCGCCTAAAGAGCTTGATGAGTCGAACCATGGATCTCGGTCACCTTCGGGCGGCGGTGGTGATTCGTAGGCGCTTCAGAGATCACGAGCCGGAGTGACGCGATTCCGGAAGGTGGCGCCCACACCCGGTTCGAGACGAAGGCGGCGTGAGCAACAACTGAGCCACTTCGGCCAGAACCGGCTAAAACTGCCCTGATCCCCGGCGCGACCCACGGACCTTCCCTTGCACTCAGCGACCCCTCATCCAGCCCCTTCGCCCTTGTTGATGACCCCATCCCTTGCGGTTGAGATTGCCGGCATTCCCTTGAAGAACCCGGTGATGTCCGCTTCCGGCTGCTTCGGCTGGGGCGAGGAGTACGCGCGCTTCTGGGACCTTCGCCGCCTGGGCGCGCTCGTAGGGAAAGCGGTCACCCCACGGCCTCGTCCCGGCAATCCTTACCAGCGGATCGCGGAGACGCCGGGCGGGATGCTGAACGCCATCGGACTACAGAATCCGGGCCTGGAGGGGTTCCTGGAAGGCATACTGCCGCGCATTCGCGAGCTGGGTGTCCCGATCTTCGTGAACGTCTCCGCCAACTCCATTCAGGAGTACGCCCACACATGCGCCGCGCTGGCAGCGGCGGAGGGCGTCACCGCCATCGAGCTTAACCTCTCCTGCCCCAACGTGGGCCGGGGCGGGGCGGAGTTCTGCGTGGTGCCGCAGGCGGTGGAGGAGACGGTGGCGGCCTGCCGGGCGGTCTGCCGGCTGCCCCTGATCCCCAAGCTCTCCCCCAATACCACGGACGTGGTCGCCCTGGCGCGGGCGGCGCAGGCGGGCGGCGCGGATGCCATCTGCCTGATCAACACGCTGGTGGGAATGGCGATCGACATCGACCACCGCCGGCCGCTCCTCGGGAACCGGACCGGCGGTCTGAGCGGGCCAGCCGTGAAGCCGGTGGCCCTCCGCATGGTCTACGAGGTGGCGGGCGCCGTGAGCATCCCGGTGATCGGCATCGGCGGGATCACCAACTGGCGGGACGCCGTGGAGTTCCTGATGGCAGGCGCAACCGCCGTCCAGGTCGGCACGGCCAACTTCTTCAATCCCACCGCCATCCCGGAAGTGATCGATGGCCTTGAGGAATGGCTGCGCTGCGAGGGCATTGCAGACGTGCGGGAGATCATCGGTGTGGCGCGCGGGAACGCTCCCGGCGGCCACTGACCACTCAATTGCGGATTTCGAGTTTCGGGTTGGGGACGGTGACGGACTCCGTGTTGCCAGGCAGGCTCATCAGGTCATACGGCCAGTCATCGGCCACAGCCCATAGCCAGCGGCCTTGTGCCGCGTTCGATGACGGTAGTCGGCTGGTCTCTGCACCTGACCTGTCGCGCGAAGGCGGATCGCGGATGGCGGGCGAGGGTGCGGTGGGGTCACACGCCGGCCGCCGTGATCGAACGCAGCACAAGGCTGCTGACTATGGCGAATTGAATCCGCCCGACAAAACGGATGCCTCACCGTCCCCAACTCGAAATCCGAAACTCGAAATTCGAAATCCCGCTTACTCTACTTTCAGGCGGATGCGCACCGGGTTGGGCGCAAGGTTCACCTGGACGTCCATCCGCTCGCTGATGTCGCCCGGCTCGCTCGCCTTCGCGTCGAACTGGAGCTTCCAGGTGCCGCCCACCGGCACCTTCTCCACGTAGCTCCAGGAGGCCTGGCCCGCCAGGTTGGCTTCTTCCTTCGGGGTGGGCCGTGGGTTGGAAAGGGTAAGCTTTTCCAGCAGTGACGCCCGTCCGATCACGTTCTGGACGGTGAAGCTCTCCCCGCCCCGGTTCCTGACCTCCAGGGTGAGGGGAAACTTCACTCCCGCCTTCACGACCTTCGGATGCACGGCATCAATTTCCAGGCCGTCGGGTGGACGGATATGGGCCGTTACGGCCAGCGCCCCCCAGACCAGGAACAGCTGCATCAGAGCCAGCACCGCGCATCCCGAACCGCAGCCGACCGCCGTCTGCGCCGCCAGCGGCCACGACTTGAAAACCGATCTGGCCGCTACGGGCGTCAGCTTCCCTGGTTCGGGTGCGCTAGGGCTTTCGCCTGGTTCTGATGCACTTGGGCCTTCGCCCCCTTGCGGCGCGGTCGGTGCTGGGTCAGTGGAGAGCGGCGGCAGCTCGAAGCTCATCGATCCTCGGTTCAATGCTCAAATCAGAGGGGAGCGGCAAGGTCAGCCTGCCTGCGCAAGCGGGCTTCAGCTCCCGGAGCACTGTTCCATTATCCACCAAGGTATGCCGCGACTTCGAGAATCCCGCACAAGGATCCAGAGTCTGCGATTCAAGCAGTCCGCTGGCTTCTCCAGATATGGAAGACAAGACCCGCCAGACTGGCAAGCACGAGGAAAAACCCCGCACCAAGGGTCAGGCAAGCGATGCTGCCCGCAACCAGCGCAATGAGCAGCACCAGGTCCGAGCCAGCCACGGCGACTGCGGCCAGCAGGACTGGCGCGATCACCACGGCGGCGATCTCGCCCTCTCGGTGAGGGCGGGCCGAAAGCATTGCCGGGATGACCGGCGTTGGGACCGACTTACAGCATTGCATGGCGTTCTTTTGGCTGCCTGGTCTCCAGTGACGCAGGCTCTCTTTGCTCATAGAACGCCTATCGCCAAGGAAGGTTCCGTTCTAAACCGCCGTGCCCGATTTGATGCGAAAAGAGACTACTCAAGGGTAGAGGTCAGGCGACGGAATCGAGCCGCGCCGGACTTGTGGAATCGCGGCTTCCGGGATCTGGCCGCACGCGCGGCACCACCCACTCTCCAGGTGACGATAGGTTGAAGGCAGAAGGCGAGGGCCAGGTAGAAAACAGTGCGCATGGAGGTTCCTCCTCAGGCCGAGGTGGCGAGCTGGGCACGGACGCCAGGATCAGCGGCCTGGAGTAAGGCCTTATGAACGGCGTCGATCACCTCATCCGGGGTGGAAGTCCCGGCAGTCAGGCCAACCATCTTCACACCGGCCAGCCATTCGGACCGGAGGTCGTCCGCCGATTCCACCTGGTAGGCCCGCGCGCCGCCGGCCTCGCACGTCTTGACAAGGTGACGGGTGTTGTTGCTGTTGCGACCGCCCACCACAATCACCACCTCGCACTGGAATCCGAGGCGGCGCGCGGCTTCCTGCCGTTCCTTGGTCGGCTGGCAGGCGGTGTCCAGGTGGCGGACTTCCGCATCAGGGTAGGAGGCCCGCACCGCCGCGACCAGCTCGCAGACCAAGTCCGGCGGCTGCGTGGTCTGGCTCACGATGCCGAGGCGTGCCTTACCGGCCAGCAGGTGGAGATCGGCCTCGCTTTCAATCACCGCGCACTCATCCAGGTCACCGATGAGCCCCTGGACTTCCACATGGTCCGGCTTGCCGATGATGACGGGGAAGAACCCCTGCGCCACCAGCCGGTCCAGCATCCGGTGCGCGTGGGTCACCAACGGGCAGGTGGCCTGGTGAACTATGTGGCCACGGTCGCGCAGTTCCGCCACCGCCCGTCGCGAAGCGCCGTGGGCGGTGATCATCACGTGCGGAGTAGCGGCGCCGGCGTGGATGCCGGCTGCGGTCCTCACCCCCGCCGCGTCCAGGCGACGGAGGACCTCCGGGTTGTGGACCAGTTGTCCCAGAACCGTCAACTCCGTACGGAACGGGGAGTTCAGCGCCAGCGCAACCGCGTCCCGAACTCCGAAGCACATCCCATAACTCTCGGCGAGTACTACCTGCATCTCGAGACTCCTTAAAGCACTTTGCAAAGCAAAGCAACTAGTTCCAATTATGGCGGCTCATCGGAGCCGCCACAGTGGGTTGAACGTTAAATCTGACCGTAGGAGCGACCGTCGCGCTAACCGGCGCCCGCCATCCCCGGCGTCAGGCGAGGCGAGCCGACCGTTCGACGCGGCTCTTCCGGCTTCTGCGTGGCCGGACGGGACTCCCGGACAATCTCTTCCAAGGTCTCCAGGTAACCCGCGAAGGCCTGGCGACCATCCGGCGTGAGGCTGAAGTCGGTGCGCGGCTTGCGGTTGACGAAGCTCTTCTCCACGGCCACGTAGCCGATCTCCTCCAGCGTGCGCATATGGACGCTGAGGTTGCCGTCCGTCATCCCCAGCGTCTCCTTCAGCTCCTTGAAGCTCATCGACTCCGTGGTCGCCAGCAGCGACATAATCGCCAGGCGTCCGCGCTCGTGGATGATCCGGTCCAGTTTCTCGATGGTGTCTACTCTAGACATCGGTGGCGTACGCCTGTCCTTTCCCGGGGCCTGAACCTGTGCCGGCGGAGCCCGCTGAGGCGGCGCGTGAACGCCGGGTCTGCTTGAGAGCCATCAGCGCACCGCCGTAAACAAGGTGGATCGCGCCGAAGGTGAGGCCCATGGTGAGAGCGTCAGTAGAGAGTGCGTTGGTGCCAGAAGCGCTTCCGGTAGGACTGAGGAGCAGGGTGAGCGTGCCCGCACCCATGAAGGAGACGCCCAGCAAGGTCAAAGCCAGCGGTGTGAAAAAACTCATCGCCAGCGCGCCGACGCCCCAGAGCAGCATCCACACCCCGGGGAGCAGCGCCTCCTGTCCGGCGCGGGCCAGCACCACGGTCAGGATGAGGGTCGCCGCCAGCGAGGGAAGCAAGGAGAGTACTACGGTCCGTGCCTGCCGCGTCCAGAGCGGCTCTTCGTTGGCGTGGGCCATGACGGCGGTGAAGAAGACGCTCACGGCGCACGCCACCGCCAGCACTCCCAGCCAGGTAGCCACGAACGGGGTGTTGAACGCGGCTCGGAGCCAGCAGCCGCCCAGCGCGACCAGGCCCACGCCAATTCCCGCGTAACCGGAAAGGTTGGTGTAGCGGGTTCCGCGCTCCATCAACGTTCGGATGACGGAGAGGGTCTCTTCTGCTTCGTGGGTGGAGATGCCGGCCATAAGTCTACTTTGTCCTGCAAAGCGTTGGTGGAAGCCTATCGTGAGGAAGTTCAATCCGTCAACGAAACTTTACGCCACAGCGGTATGCCACCTTCTGCGCGCCCCTCCGTGGAAGAGAGCCGTTAGCAGGCTGCCCCAGCCCAAAGTTTTCGGAACACCCTAAGAAGTCTTACCGTCTACGGTTTAGCGAGCAACCAGAAGCTCGCTCACGAAATCAGCACGACTCCTCTTCCTACGTTGATCCGATATGGAGTTAGGCGTATGCGACGCTCTTTCATCCGTTCCATGGCGCTCATGGCGCTCTCCCTCATCTCCCTTGCTTCCCCCGCGCCCGCGCGCGCCGAGAGCGGGCCAGGCACCGGCAGTGTGGCCGGCACCATTCGAGACACCGCCGGCAAGGCGATTCCGGGCGCATCGGTTCGCCTTTCCAAAGGAGACCGCGCCCGAACGGTCCAATCGCGCGAGGATGGGACCTACCTCTTTGAGAAAGTCCCGACCGGCACCGGCTACGGCCTCCGGGTGCAGGCACCGCGCCATCGCGTTGCTGAGCAGGGACCGCTGACCGTGGCTGAGGGAGAGACCACGCGAGTCGACTTCGCGCTGGTGCCGGAACGGGTCCCGGATACGGGTGCCATCGTCGGTTCCGTGCGGGGAGCCGGTGGCCGAGCGATTGTCGGAGCGCGCATTGAGATTCTGAGTGGACCCTCGGACGGGCGGGCGACCTCCGGCCGGGAGGGACGTTTCGAGCTCCGCGGGCTTCGGCCTGGAGTCTATGCTCTCACCTTCAGCACGGCGGGGCACGCTACCCGGATTCGGGAGGGGCTGGAAGTGCGAGCCGGAAGAGTCGTTGAGATCCGGGTGGAGCTGGATTCGCTCGGTGAGGACCCGGTCGGCGCCATCTTCGGTGTCGTCAAGAATGGCGAGGGCCAGCCAGTCTCCGGTGCTACAGTCAGGATCACCGCCGGTCCCACCATCGCCGAGATCGGCACGGACGCGGAGGGCAGGTACACCCTCGCTCCCCTGGTGCCAGGGTTGTACTCGCTCCGGGTGACCGCAGACGGCTACCGGGCTGCGGAAGCGGGCGGCATCCGCGTGGAAGCCGGCCAGGAGCGCCGCGTCGACTTCACCGTGCGTCGCGGCGAGGAGCCTCGCTTCGGCACCGTCTCCGGTACCGTCACCGATGCTGACCGGCGGCCAATTGCTGGTGCCACTGTTACTGTGATTGCTGGCCCAACCATTCGAAGTTCCGTCACCGACGGCGAGGGACGCTACCGCCTGGAAGAGCTGCTTCCGGGAAACTACGCCCTCCGGGCCTCAAAGGACGGCTACCTTCCGCAAACGCGTGAAACGCCGGTGGTGGCGGGTCAGAACCGCTCCGTTTCCTTCCTCCTGCGAACGGAAGGCTCGCAGTTCGGCCGCATCGTCGGCAGGGTGACCAACGGGAGCGGGGCGGCAGTCCCTGGTGCCACGGTTGCCATCCAGGAAGGGCGGTCAACCCTCACGAATGAGGAGGGCCGCTACGAGCTTAACGAGCTGGAGCCGGGGGGCCACACCCTGACGGCCAGCAAGGCGGGCTTCCGCTCATCCACGGCGGCAGCCACGGTGATCGCCGGCCGGGTCACGGAACGCAACTTCGTTCTGCGCGCGGAGGAGCCGACGCGGGGCCGGATCTTCGGTCGGATTCGTAACCCGCAGGGCGCGGGAATCGCGGAAGCCAGAGCGACGATCATCGCGGGGCCGGTGCTCAAGTCGGCGTTTGCCAACGGCGAGGGCGACTACGCGCTCGAGGAACTCACGGCGGGTTCCTACCGCATCCGCTTCTCCCGCGAGGGCTACCGTTCGGTTGATACCGAGGTGATTGTGCTCACCGCGGGCCAGGCGCGGGAGTTGAACGTCACCCTGCAGCCGGTGGAGCAGCCGTCCCTTGGGCGGATTACCGGACGCGTGCGCAACTCCGGTGAGGATGCCCTCGCGGAGGTGAAAGTCGAGATCCTGGCTGGACCCGTGACCGGTCGGACGGTCTTCACCAACGTTAGTGGAGAGTACCTCCTTGGTGAGCTGCCGGCCGGCACATACCGGCTGAAGTTCAGCAAGTCTGGCTACAACCCGCTGGAAGTGGGCGAGGTGGTGGTCACGGCGGGCGGTGCCACCACACGCAACGCCACCTTGACCCGCTGACAGCAGGCGGACTCAAAGCGAAGTGCATGGTGGAGGGGAGCGTCGGTCAAACTGATGCGCTCTCCTCCACCGGCAAAGCGGTGTCATCCAGCGGGCGAAGTAGCGCGGTCCGTCACCGCCTCCCGGTCCCAGGCAGGGTCTGGCCTTCTCCAGGCGGCAGCCTACCCTTCAAGCGCGAGTTGGACCACCTCTTCAATCGGCATCCGGGTCCCGCGCTCCGTGGCCGCATCGTAGCGGCGGTCGCCCAGCCGGCTCCGGGCCTCCTCGCGCAGGTTGCTGGCGACCGGAGGAGCGGTCGACATCGCTCCGCCAAGCTCGGACTGGAGCAGGTCGGTGGCAGCGTGGAGGGTCACCGCATTCTCCAATCGGCCCAGGGCCAACGCCGCATCCGCCAGCCCGCGCAGCAGGTAGGACATATGCTGCATGTCCCGCGCCTTCCATTGGAGGCGCAGGCCCTCCCGGCAGAGCCGCTCCGCTTCGGCATACTCCCCGGCACCCTGGTGGATGCTGGCGAGCCACTTCAGTCCCATGCCGATCGACCACTCATCCCCGATCTCGCGAGCCAGGCGAAGCCCCTCTTCGCAGTGGGGCCGGGCCCGCTCGAAGTCACCCTCGCCACTCGCCAGCGCGGAGAGGCTGAAGTGGGAGTAGATGATGCCCTGCCGGAATCGCGCCTCCTTCCGGCACGCAAGGGCCAGCTCGTGGTGACGCCGTGCTTCCAGCCGGTCGCCGTTCCGCTCGAAAAGATTGCCGAGCGCGTGGTAGAGCGCCCCCTGGCCCTGGACGTTGCCCCGCTCCTGCTGGCAGGCGAGGGCCTCCAGGTATAGCGGCTCCGGATCCGCATCCTGGAGGATGTAGGCGATCTGCCCTAGCCCGCCGATGACGCGGGCGCGGAGGGAGAGGTCGGAGCCCTCCCTGACCAGTGGCACCAGCTTCTCGTACTGCTCTCGGGATCGCTGGAGGTCGCCGAGTTGGTAGTGCATCATGGCCAGCCCGACCCGGCTCATGCCGGCCTGCTCCCATTCCACGAGTGCTTCCCAGAGGGAAACGGCACTATTGAAGTAGCGTTCAGCCGCAGGATAGTCCAAGCGATCAAAAGCGATCCCGCCTGCTCCATGCAGCGCGCGGGCCTTCCAACGGAGCGCGTCCCCGGATTGGAGCTCCCTGGCCGTGGCCTCCCGCTCGGTGGTGGCGAGCACGGATTCCAGCCATTCGAAACCTTCCCGCTGATAGCCGCCCACGCGCCAGAAGCGGCCAAGGGCGCCAGCCAATCGGAGTGCCAGGAGCGGCTCGGCCTCGCGCGACCATGCCAGCGCCGCACGCAGGTTGTCCCGCTCGGATTCCAGGAGGTCCATCGCTTCCTGCTGGCCGGGCGTGTCCATCGCCGCGGCCGCTTCCTCCGCCTGGTCGAGGAAACACCCAAGGTGGGCTTGGTAGGCGGCGGTCAGCTCCTCCGGTGAGAGCTGCTCCAGAGCGAACTCGCGCAGCGATTCCAGCATCCGAAAGCGGGGCTCCGCGCCGGACGTGGCGGGAGCGTCCACCTGGACGAGCGACGAGGCCCGAAGCTGCGCCAGCGCGTCGAGGGGGGAGAGTACTGCTGTGAGGGAGGCGTCCACAGCCACCGCTTCCGCTGCCCCCAGCGACCAACCGCCGCGGAAGACGGCCAGGCGGCGGAACAGCCCTCGGAGTCCGGCCCCCAGCAGTTCGTAGCTCCACTCAACGGCCGCCCGCATGCTTCGGTGGCGCTCGGGGCGGTCGGCCTTCCGCGTCTCCAGCCACTCAAGGCGGTGCTCCAGCCGCTCCACCATCTGCGCCGGCGTGAGCACCGAGGCACGCGCTGCTGCCAGCTCCAGTGCTAGGGGGATTCCTTCCAGCCGCGTGGCCAGGCGGACCAAATCGCCGGCGTTGCGCGCGGTGACCTGAAAGTCCGGCCGGACCGCCTGGGCGCGGTCGACGAACAACTGAACGCTCGGCAATCCCGCAACCTGAGCAAGTTCCCCTTCCCCTGTCGACTCCCCGTCTGGAGTAACGGGGAGAGGAGTCAGCGGAAACTCCCGCTCACCGGGCAGCAATAGGCGCGTGCGGGAAGTCGCAAGGATGCGGCTCTGCGGGAGGCGGGACAGCAGGCTCTGCACGCTTGGGGCAGCGCCTGCGCCGAGCTGTTCCAGGTTGTCCACCACCAGCAGACACGGGCCATCCCCCAGGAACTCCGCCACCTGGGCCAGAGGATCGCCCTGCGCCGGCGGCAGCCCTAGGGCCCGGGCCAGCGCGTCCGGGATGAGGCGCGGGTCCGAGAGATCTGCAAGGGCCACCCAGACCACGCGGCCCCCGTACTCTTCCCTAAGCGCGGACGCAAGGCGGAGCGCCAGCCGGGTCTTGCCCACGCCGCCGGGCCCACTGAGGGTAACTAGCCGCTCCCCCGATTCCGCTACCGCAGCTGCGGCCAGCCATTGCCGCAGGCGGCCCAGTTCGTCCACGCGACCGAAGAAGCGCGTCCACTCCGAAGGTAGGGGTGGCATCTCCGGGGGAGCCGACCCTGGGTCTATGGGGAATGCCTGAGCCGCGCTCACCGGCGGCAGGCCGGTCCGCAGCGTTGCGGGAGCGGGGGCCGGTCCAGACTGGAGCCAGCCATCGACCAACTTCTGGAGGGATGCGCTAGGAACGGTGCCCAGCTCCTCACGGAGAAGCGTCCCAAGAGCCGCCCACTGACGCCGCGCCTCGGGTTCCTGGCCGCTCTGGATGAGGAGCCGGATCAACTCCCCGTGCGGCGCTTCCCGCAGCGGCTCCACGGTGACCGCCTGTCGTGCGTGCTGCAGCGCGCCGGAAAGATCGCCGCACTGCTCTAGAATGCCGGTCAGCTCGCGCAGCGCCCCCAGGTGCAGCTCCGAAAGGCGCGCCGCTTCTGAGGGGACCCACTCTTCGTAGTGACCGGGAAGGAGCGTGCCGCCGTAGTGCGTCAGGGCGTCGGAAAGCCGCTGTCGTTTCTCCTCGATCCGGCTTGCGCTCTTCGCGGAGGCCAGTGCCGCCTCAAAGGCGCGGATATCCGTGGTGACTACTGCAGGGTTCAGGGCAACGGTGGCGCGGTCCGCAAGCAGGACGGAGCCCTGCGGCACCCCAGGCGGCTCCAACTGGTGCCGGAGGCTGGTCAGGGCGGTCCGCAGGCTGCGGCGCCCCAGTTCGAGATCGGCGTCCGGCCATAGCAGATCGATCAGGGCTTCTCGCGGCTGCGGTCGTCCCAGGCGGTGCGCCAGGTAGGCCAGCAGCGCGGCATTCTTCCGCGTGGAAAAGCGGGTGACCGACTCCGCGCCGCGCACCACGCGCAGTGCGCCCAGCAAATCAATCTGGCAGCGTGGATCCGTCACAGCAAGGGGACAATCGGAAGTGAAATGGTCAGAAGTGAAATGGATAGGAACGACTGCAACGTTTTCTGCAAACTCCTCGCCCGTTCCTCGGTCCACTTGCGGCCCTCCGGGAACCCATTTGAGCCCCGATCGCTCGTGCTCCCGTCTCCAGCAAACGGTGCGACGGGTTTCTCACGGACGAGGTGAACCTCAAGAGATCCACTTGAACCCGACCGACCCAAGAGGCGGAGGTGACGGTAGGGGTCGCGCTGTCGCGTAGCGTGCGATCGAGAGGTTGTGCTTAGACCGCCGTTTCTACCGCTGGGCCACATGCCAGAGCACCCCGGCCGGATCAATCAGGTAGGCCACGCGGAGTCCCCAGGGCTGCATCGCGGGCGGCTTGGGAGGCGCTACGCCAAATTGCGCCACAAGCTCCAACGCCTGGATGTGCGCCCACCACGCATCCAGGTCATCGACCATCAACTGCAGCATGCAGTTCTCTGCCCAAACCTGCTGGTAGTAGCGCTGCAGGATGAAGCCGCCGGAGCCCGCGCTGAAGATCGCCACCTCCCCGTCCAGGACCTTCTCAAAGCCAAGCGCCTCATAGAAGCGCTTGGACAGCTCGAAGTCCCGTGTGGGCAGGAACGGCCGGACCAGCTCATCGCCCGTAGGAACGTTGCTCATCACTGAATGCTCCATCCAATTGAGGCCGCCACCCATGCCAAAACGAACCCAACGCCTCCCATTCAGATGCATCGGGTTCGTTCACAGCCAGTCCGGTGACAGGATCAATGGCGGCTACTTGCCCCGCGAGTTCCGAGAGGTTGATCCGCTCCTGATACTCCCGCCAGAACTCTTCAGCTCGGGCCGTATACTCCGGCTTCCAGACTGTGGCTCTCATAAGCGGATTCTACTCGACCCAATCAACCGCTGTCCCGTGCAAACCGCTGGGAGGTCGTCCAAACCGGAGGCTCCCATTGGAGCATCCAACCGTCACAGATCCAGAGCATTCCCATAGCTTGCCCGTCCAGCCGATGGTGTATCCTTGATACCGTATGCCATCCTCTCGTCTACGCATCATCCCATTGGGCGGCGCCACCGAAATCGGCAAGAACATGACGGCCTATGAGGTCGACGGCCAGATCCTGGTTGTTGACTGCGGGCTCATGTTCCCGGAAGACCACCAGCTTGGGGTCGACATCCTCATTCCCGACATCTCCTACCTGCTGGAGAACCGCGATCGCGTGCTGGGGTTCGTCCTCACCCACGCTCATGAAGACCACATCGGCGCGCTGCCGTACGTCCTGAAGCAGCTCCCGGTCCCCATCTGGGCCACCCGGCTGACCCTGGGCCTGATCCGGCGCAAGCTCCACGAGCATGGCCTTTGGGCCGATACCGACTGGCACCTCGTGGACGCTGGAGAGCGGGTGCAGGTGGGACCGTTCAACGTGGAGTTTGTCCACGTCAACCACAGCGTCCCGGACTCCGTGAGCCTGGTGCTGCGCTCCGCCGCCGGCAACGTGGTCCACACCGGCGACTTCAAATTCGATCAGACCCCGGTGGACGGCAAGCCTGCGGACCTCGGCGCGCTGGCCCGTGCTGGCGCGGAGGGCGTGCTGGCCCTGGTGACCGACTCCACCAACGTGGACAAGCCCGGCTACGTCCCCTCCGAGCAGGTGGTGGGCGAGGCGCTGGACCAGGTGTTCAAGGACGCCCCCGGCAGGGTGCTGGTCGCCACCTTCTCCTCCAACCTCTGGCGCGTCCAGCAGGTGATCGATGTTGCGAGGAAGCACGGCCGCCGCGTGGCCCTCGCCGGCCGCAGCATGCTGAGCAACGTGGAAGTGGCGCGGGAGTTGGGGTACCTGAAGGTCGGCGAAGACACGATGATCCGCCTGGATGACGTGAACCTCTACCCGCCGCACGAGATCGCGATCATCAGCACCGGCAGTCAGGGGGAGCCGCTCTCCGCGCTGACCCGCATGGCGATGAACGACCATCGCCAGGTGAAGATCCAGGCGGGCGACACTGTCATCCTCTCCTCCACCGCCATTCCGGGGAATGAGGATACCGTCTGGCGAGTCATCAACAACCTCTTCCGGCAGGGCGCCAACGTCATCCACACGCCGCTCTACCCGCGCATCCACGTCTCCGGGCATGGAAACCAGGAAGAGCTGAAGATGATGGCCAACCTCACCCGCCCCTCTTACATCATCCCGGTCCACGGTGAGTACCGGCACCAGGAACTGTGGCGCCGCATGGGCGAGAAGATGGGCTACACGGTCATCAAGCTGCAGAACGGCGACGTGCTGGAGCTGGACCGAGAGGAAGCGGTCATCACGGAGAAGGTAGCCTCCGGGGTCGTGATTGTGGACGGCACCGGCATCAGCGACATCGAGGACGAGGTGCTCCGGGACCGGTACCACCTCTCGCAGGACGGCATCTTCGTGGTGGTCTGCACCGTGGACCGCAGCACCGGACGGGTCATTGCCGGGCCGGACTGCATCTCACGCGGTGCGGTACTCACCACGGAGCAGGAAGTGGTCTACGACCGGGCCAAGGAGCGCGTGCTCCAGTTCCTGGAATCTCTGCCGGAAGAGGGCGGTCGGGACTGGGGCGCCATCCGGCAGGATGTGCGGCGCACGGTCAACAAGCTCTTCCAACAGTTGACCGGCCGTCGGCCGATGGTGGTGCCCGTGATCCTGGAGGTGTAGGTACGGAAGTCGAACTGCGAGTAGCAGGGTTCGAAGTAGGTGGCGCTCACCCTACAGATCGATGCGAAAGACTCGGACTGAAGAAGAGGACGATATCCGCGCGGAGTACGGTCGCGCTGAACTGCGGGGCGGCGTTCGCGGCAAGTACTACCTCCGCTACCAAGCGGGTAGCAATGTTGTGTTCGTTGCCCCGTGCACTCGGGTTGCCACTCCCAGGGACCGAGAGGACGATCAGGCCGCCGACCATAACACCGAGGCGACGTGATGCTGGGCAAGATCTGCGACTGTGGGCGGAATCAGCCAGCACCCCAGCAATGTCACGGCTGCTTCCGTAACTATTGCGCAGACTGTGTCGTTGAGATCCTTGGCTCAACCGGCTGCGGACCGTGCCGCGATCGCAAGGTTGACCGGTTGGAGCGAGGTGGGGCGCCGACCGTCCCCCGCAGGCTCTTCTGGGCCGGCGGGACGCTCATCGGCATCGGCTTCGTAGGCTTTGCGTTTGGGCTGGGAGGGATGGTCACCGGGACGTTGCTCTATGGGCTTTCTCTCTTCGTCCTTTCGGCGTTCATGGCGTGGGTCGGCGTCATGACCAACCGGTCCCTACACCGGGAGAGCACCCGGCTGCGCGAACTTGACGCCTTCGAAGGACGCCCGCGACCGACCGATCTCGTCAGTGCCTCCTCGTCTCCCCCACCGCTATGAGCATCACTCCCTGCATCAACCATCCCTTCTCGGATGCCGCTGCGACGTGCGTCAACTGCGGCCGCCCCTTCTGCGACGCCTGCCTGGTGGAGTTCCTGGGCCAGCGTCACTGCGGACCGTGCCGTGATCAGAAGCTGGGCCAGCTCCAGGCGGCCGGAGGAACGGCGACCTATGCCGATGCGCGGTTCGCCGGCACCGGCACAGTGGATATCGGCCGCTGGCTTTCCCTTGGCTGGTCGCATGTCTCGTCAGATGTGGTGACATATGCTATGGCCGCGCTGCTCATGGGCCTGGTCTCGTTAGCCTCTTGCGGCATCGCCGGCGGGGCAATGCAAGTCGGAATGGTCATGCTCACCTATCGGAAGATGAGCTATGGCCGTGTCGAAGTCGGGAACCTCTTCGATGGCTTCCGGCGCTTCGGCAACGCCTTTCTTGCGACGCTCCTCATCGTGATCGCGAGCTTTGCTCTCCGGTTCGTCCTGGAGCTGCCTGGCCTCGGGATTATGCTTGCGGTTGATAACAACAATTCGGGAGGTGCCTCAACCGCTCTCCAACTCGTGTCGCAATTGATGAGCATGGCAGCCGGGATCATTGCATCGGCAGTGGTAGGGGGTGCCACCTTCTTCGTCTATCCGCACCTGGCGGCACGAAACGGGGACGCCATTGATGCTTTCAAGGTCTCCTGGATGGTCTTCCGGCGTAACCCGGTGATGTTTATGGTTGCCGCAGTCGTAATCCAGCTTGTTGCCGGCCTGGGCGTGATTGCCTGTTTCATCGGAGTCCTGGTGACCGGCCCGGTGGCGATTGCCGCCCGTGCGCAGGCCTATGCGGACCATTTCGGCATTGAGGGTTGGGATCTCACCTAGGCAGCAGGGCGGCCACCGTTTGAGCACTGACCCCGATCCAACGCCATCCCTCATCACGTCCCTTGAGCCGCAGGTCCGACGGCCGGAGCGGATCAGCGTGTTCGTGGATGGTCACTTTGCCATAGGCGTCCATGTGGACGTGGCCGTGGCAGAAGGACTGCGGGTGGGGCGGAAGGTGGATGTCGTTGCGCTGGAGCGGCTGGCGCACGCGGAGGAGTGGCGCCGTGCTAAGGAGAGCGCCCTCCATCTCCTCGGGTACCGAGCCCGGAGTCGAGAGGAGCTGCGTCAGCGGCTGGAGCGAAAGGGATACGAGGCGGAGCTGGTGGTCGAGGTCCTCGAATCGTTGACGCGCGGGGGATTCCTGAACGACCAGGAGTTCAGCGAGGCGTGGGTGGCCGGCCGCACCGGCAGCCGCGCCATGGGTCCGGTCCGCCTGGCCGCCGAGCTCCGGAGCAAGGGCGTGGACAAGGAGACGATCCAGGAAGCCCTCGCGCCCCTGGATGACGACGCCCAACTCCGGCTAGCGGTGGAGGTGGCGCAGAAGCGGGCAGGGCGGCTGAGCAGCGAGGAGCCGCGTGAAGCGCGCAAGAAGCTGGCCGCCATGCTGATACGGCGCGGCTTTGGCTGGCAGGTTGCCGCCAAGGCGGTCAACGCCGTCTTGTCCGCCGACGATGAGGACGACCTACCCCCGGATGAGTGAGTCGATTGCGGATTTCGGATTGCGTGCCAATGCTTGCCCGTGTGTATGGATTCTGGATTGGGGACAAGAGTTGGTTGACCGCTCCGACTGGGGACCACCTCCCGCCCCCAACCATAGCCAGCGGCCTCGTGCCGCGTTCGATCACGGTGGGGGGCTTGGTGGACCGTAAACCCCCTGGCGTTCTGTGACTCCCGGTGACGGTGCCCGCACTTCGGAGTGAACGCACCCCAAGCGGGGGCACGGCTACCGAGACTGCTACCGTGATCGAACGCGGCGCGAGGCCGCTGGCTATGGTTCTGGGGGCGAGTGACCCGTCGCCGGTGTGAGAGGTTTTGAGCGATGCGCATCGGTGAGATGGACGTGGCGGTGGTGAGCGGTGGGACTTTTCGTCTCGACGGTGGCGGCATGTTCGGAGTGCTTCCACGACCAGTGTGGTCGCGCTACTCTCCGCCGGATGAGCGCGGCCGGGTGACGCTCCAAACTAATTGCTTGCTCATCCGCACCGGTGACGAGGTGGTGCTAGTGGATGCCGGGAACGGCGGAAAGTTCTCTGCCAAGGAGCGGGACCAGCTCGCGCTGCAGCCTGGGGAGCCGCTGCTGGAGAACCTGGACGCCCTGGGCGTGAGGCCGGAGGACGTGACCATGGTTCTCCTCACGCACCTTCACATGGACCACTGCGGTGGGGCCAGTCGGCTTCCGCAGGAGGCGGACGGGGGCACCGCCGTGCCCATTGCCTCCTTCCCCCGCGCCCGTTACCTCGTGCAGCGGCTGGAGTGGGAGGACGCGGTGGCCAACCGGAGCCACATGCGCGTGTCGTACCGGCCGGAGAATCTGGCACCGCTAGAGCAGTCCGGCCGCCTTCAGCTTCTTGACGGCGACGGTGAGGTCTTGCCAGGAATTCGCGTGGAAGTGACGCCCGGCCACACCCGCGCCCTTCAGACCGTCTTCCTGGAGAGCGGGGGCCAGACCCTCGCCTATCCGGCGGACGTGGTGCCAACGGTCCATCACCTCCGGCCCTTCTGGGGGATGGCCTACGACCTCCTCCCTTACGAGGCGCTCCTCTCCAAGCAGGCGTTCCTCGCCCGAGCCGCCCGCGAGGGTTGGCTGCTGGTGCTCGACCACGAACCGGAGCGCAGCGTCCTCCGCATCGAGCAGCGGGAGGGCGAGTATGCCATCGCCTCCACGGAATAGCGGGTGTCGAGATGGTGACGCGTCAGCCAGCAGGTGAAGCTGCGGCGGTTCCGGCCCCAGATCGCGGGAGCCTCACTCCGGGGACCAGCCCCAGTAGAATCGCCACGCTGCCGTAGACGGCCAGGCTGAGGAGTCCCACTCCCACGGTAGCGGGAGTATTGGAGATGCCAGGTGCCAGGGCCAGCGGGATCGCCATAAGCCCGGATGCCACGGCCAGCCTGAAGAGGTCGCTTCGGCGGAGCGGCTGGCCAAGGACCACCCGGAACACCCGCAGTCGGAACGGAAGCATCAGCGCATCGCGTGCCACCAGCGCCAGCGCCGCGCCCAGGATTCCCATGATCGGAATGAAGACGGCGAACAGCACCAGCAGCAGCGCACCGCCCGCTACGGTCAGCTTTGCTACGTCGTTCTGCCGATGCGCGGCGCTGAGGCACTCGTTGAGGGCGTAGGAGAGGCCGTTGAGCGGAAGCAGCAGCACGGCGATCTGCATGGCGGGCGCGGCTGAGACGTACTCCCGACCGAAGAGGATGTTCAAGACGGTCGGCGCGGTCATGCCGATTCCCACGGCAACGGGGAGGGTCACCAGGAGCAGAAGCGTCAGCACCCGCCGAGCCTCGCGCTGCGTCGCGGCGGTGTCCTTGCCAATGCTGCCTGCGATGGCCGGGTAGAGCGCGTCACCCACACCCAGCGGGATGATCAGGAGCCGGGAGACGAGCCCAATCGCTGCGGCGTAGGCTCCCACCGTACCCTGGGTGGCAAACATTCCCAGGATGACCACGTCCAGCACGCCCGGCTGGGTGTTGGTGCCGATGACGCTCTTGAGCGCGAAGGGGCGCGCTTCCATCGCGTAGGCGCGCATCTGCGGCAGGTCCCAGTGCACCCGTGGTGGGAAGAAGTTGCGGCGGACCATCCTGACCAGTAAGACGAACTGGAGCGCGGCGCCCAGCACGTAGGCCGCGACAAACCCCGGCAGTCCCCACCCCAGCACCAGCGCCAGCACGGAGCAGACCGTCAGAACGATCCCGCCGACCAACTGCGGCTGCGCCCCGAGCCGCGAACGCTCGTAACCCTGGGCCAGGTCGACCGCCACCTGCCCCGCGCCGGTCAGGATGACGCACACCACCACCGCCATGCCGACCAGCCGCACCGGGAGGTCGACGCCCGGGCGCAGCAGCCAGACTAGTGCGAGCAGGGTCGCGAAGCAGCAGGTCAGGAGACGGAGCATCCCGAAGACGGCGGTGGCATGTTCCGCCTGGTCGCGATCGCTGGAGATCTTGCGGACCATCACTGCCCTGAGCCCCAGGTTGCAGATCGGGGCGAAGAGGGTCGCTTCGGCCAGGCCGAGGTTAAAGATGCCGTAGCCGTCCGCTCCCAGCTTCCGCGAGATGTAAGCGGTGCTGGCGATGGAGAGCACGTTCAGCAGCAGGGGCTGCCCGATCAGCCAGATCGAGTTGCCCGCCACCCGCCGGGCCATGCCCGGACCTTCACTCACCTCACTGGCGAGCGTTGCGCCGGCCGCGGCAACGGGCGCAGTCCCTACTGTCTCTCGAGGCTCGTCCGGCGACGTCAGTCGATCCGCATCCATCCGCGCATCCATCTGCGTATCCATCTGCGCAATCATCTGCGCATCCATCTGCGCAATCATCATGTCTGTTCTGGCGGCGTGCCGGCGGTGGAAGCTGTCCCTCTAGGAGCGCACGGTTGCCAGCCACTCATACCTGATAGGCGTCCGCGTCAAACCCGCACGGGGGCCGCCGGACCAAGGACCGATCATTATGCGATGGAGAGAAGGAGAGATAGAGGGATGGAGAGACTGGGAGCGCGGGCGTCCCGCCCGCACCCACCTAGCGATTGCCGACAGCGTCACCGGGTCTCGAGCCAATCCGCGTCCCAATCCGCGTCCCAATCCGCGTCCCAATCCGGTCACGGTCGCCCGTGGCCACCGAGCAGCAGAGGGACTGTTTCGACGCTGAGCACGGATCCGGGTGGACTCTGGGAGGGCAGTGAGTCCGCGCGCCGGCAGGGTGGGGACGCCCAGAGTGACGGTCCACGGGGTTTTCCAGCGACCGGCCCGTCGAGCGGAGAAGACGAAGATGAAGCAACGCCCTGCCTCCAGCCAACCCGCATCCGAAATCCGAAATCCGAAATCCGAAATCCGAAATCCGCAATGGATCGTCAGTTCACTGCTGCGACCGACTTCCGCCATTCCTCCGGGGTGCAGACGCGCACCAACTGGTCCAGTTCCAGCAGCGACAGCAGCCGCCGCACGAAGCCCGGCCGGCAGAGCAGCACCACCTCGCCGCCGGTGGGCTGGAGGTCGCGGCGCGCGGTGAGGAACGACCGCAGGATGCTGCTGTCCATGAAGGTGACCTGCTGGAGGTCGAACACCAGCCGAGTGTGCCCTTCGCGAACCAGGCCCGCTACCTGTTGCTGGAGCGCCGGGGCCGTGGCAAGGTCGCACTCGCCCCGGAGACGGATTTGGGGCGCGCCATCCACCAGCGCCATCTCCACACTACCGGGATCGTTGCTCTGCCGCTGCATGATTCGCTCCGCGCGGTGCGGGCCTCAAGGGAAGGAGCCAAGAGAAGGAACCTCGGCCCGGCTGCCACGTTGGGGCCTGTTCCACGTTCGCTGGGGCGCTTTCCTTCCCCACTTTCATCAGTCATCGGTGATCCTTCCCGTCCTGGGGATGAGCGCCTCCCAGCAGCCTTCACCGGGCGTTCCCGGCGCGTATCATGGGTAGGAACGCAGGTCCGTCGCACCGCCCTCACTCCGCTCTCACCTATGCCGTTGCTCCCCGCCAGCACCAGGCCGTCCGGCAAGCCGCCACCGGGTCCCCGCCTCCAGGACGACTTCCTGACGCTCCTCAATGCCCCGCTGGCGCTGGTTGCCGCAGCAGAGTGCCTCGCGGGCGGACTCTCGGTTTCGTTCGTCCTGTCGCTTCCGCCGTTCGTGACCGCAATGGGGAGCGCCTGCCTCTTCGGGGCCGGGGCCTGCTTCGGCCACTACTTTGATCGGGACGCGGATCTGGCGGAGCATCCGGACCGACCGCTCCCCTCCGGCCGAGTGGAGCCTGGCGTGGCGTGGAAAGCAGCGTGGGTGCTCCTGCCGATCGGGCTGCTCCTCACCGCCACCGGTGGGCTGCAGGCCCTTGCATTCGCACTCATGACCGCGATGGCAGTCATCCTTTACGCGGCGGTCACCCGGCGAGTGTGGGGGGTGGGGTTCCTGACCCTGGGAGCGGCACACGCTCTCAACCTGGCGGTCGGTCTCTCGGTGGCACCGGACCTGCTCCCGCGCTACGTTCCGGCGGTGGCGGCAGTAGGGCTCTATGCGGCGGGATGGGCGATGGTGCGCGTCAGCCGCCAGCCGGGTGCGCCCCCGACCACCAGCTTTGTGGCGCTCGTCCACCTGGCGGCGGCGGCCTCGGCCCTGATCTTCGCGGCGAGGAGCGGCTTCAACCGGCCGTGGGAGGCCCTCCCGTTTCTCATCGGGCTCGTGATCCTCGCCTACCCGCGCTTCGTGAACGCCGCAGTCGACCCTCGCCGACCTGCCGCTCTCGAAGCAGTCCAGTACGGGTTCCTCGGGTTCACCCTGCTCTCCGCTACGCTGGCAGGGGGCTATTCAGGGATCGTCCCGGCGCTGCTGGTGGCGCTCCTGATGGTGCCGCAGTACCTCTTGTTGAAGCGGTCACCCATCCAGCTCGCCAGCCGTCCCCGTTGATTTGAGATGGAGAGAGGGAGAGAGGGCGGGATAGAGGGACCCGTGCAGTGCGGGTGCGGAGGGGTCAGATGTCCGACCATCAGGGAGCGAGTGCGTCAGAACTCTGCGGAGCCCGGAGTTCGTGGGAAGGGGATCACGTCCCGGATGTTCTTCATGCCGGTGAGGTACATCATCATCCGCTCCAGCCCCAGCCCGAAGCCGGCGTGCGGCGCGGTGCCGTACTTGCGCAGGTCAAGGTACCACCAGTAGTTCTCTTCCGGCAGCCCCTGGGCGCGGATCTTTTCCAGCAGCACGTCATGCCGCTCCTCGCGCTGGCTGCCGCCGATGATCTCTCCAATGCGCGGCGCGAGCACGTCCATGGCGCGGACCGTCTTGCCGTCGTCGTTCAGGCGCATGTAGAACGCTTTGATCTCCTTGGGGTAATCCGTCACCACCACCGGCTTCTTGAACGTCTCTTCCGTCAGGTAGCGCTCGTGCTCGCTCTGGAGATCGCAGCCCCAGTGGACCGGAAACTCCCAGGTGCGGTCCGCCTTCTCCAGGATCTTGATCGCCTCCGTGTAGGGCAGATGCTCGAAGTCGCTTCCGGCCACGTGCTCCAGCGTCTCCAGCACCGTGTTGTCGATCCGCTTGTTGAAGAACTCCAGGTCGGCGGCGCAGTGGTCCAGGACGTAGGCGATGATCGACTTCAGGAACGCCTCCGCCAGGTGGCGGTTGTCGTTCAGGTCGCAGAACGCCATTTCCGGCTCGATCATCCAGAACTCGGCGAGGTGGCGCGGGGTGTTGCTGTTCTCCGCGCGGAAGGTTGGCCCGAAGGCGTAGACGTTGCTGAACGCCAGGGCGTAGATCTCCGCCTCAAGCTGGCCACTGACGGTGAGGTGGGCAGGCTTTCCGAAGAAGTCCTCCGACCAGTTCACAGCGCCTTCCGGGGTACGCGGCGTGTTCATCATGTCCAGGGTGGTCACCCCGAACATCTGCCCCGCCCCCTCGCAGTCCGAGGCGGTGATGACCGGCGTGTGGAGGTAGAGGAAGCCGCGCTCCTGGAAGAATCGGTGGATGGCAAAGCAGAGGGCGTTCCGCACCCGCGCCACCGCGCCGAAGGTGTTGGACCGGGGCCGCAGGTGCGCGATCTCCCGGAGAAACTCCATGGTGTGCCCCTTCTTCTGGAGGGGGTAGGTGGTGGGATCGGCCACGCCATAGACGTGGATCTCCCGCGCCTTCAGCTCCACCGCCTGACCCGCCGCCGGCGAGGCCACCAGCTCGCCTTCCACGCGGATGCAGGCACCGGTGGTCACGCCCGCCAGGGTCTCCGCCGGCAGCGAGCCAGCCTCAATTACCACCTGCAGGTCCTGGAAGCAGCTCCCATCGCTGAGCTGCACGAAGTGGACACCCTTGCTGTCCCGGCGGGTCTTCACCCACCCCCGCGCGGAGACCGCCGTCCCCACGGGTTTCTGGAAGAGGTCGCGAACGTACTGGCCGGGCTGGATCATGGGCGTGGGTGTAGTCGGAAGGATGGAGGGGTTGGGCTGCCCGCTGCCTGGGGCTGCTTGCCTTCAATGATACCACTCCTCGGAGGCCACCTCCCGAAGCGCCCCTCGCGCCTCCCCCAATTTGCAATTTTCAGTTTGCAATTTTCAGTTTGCAAACTGGGCACACACGTCCTATCGCCGAGAGGCGCTCACCTTGGTCTTGCCATACGCGACCAGCACCGTGCTGGACGTACCATTCACCATCTGCCGGCCGACCGCAAAGAGCCGATCCCCAATGGCGGGAGCGATGGCCACCGCGCGGCCGGGTCCGAGGTCGCTGCGCCACTTGGGGCTGCCGCTGGTGTTCAGCGCCGTGACCAGGAAGCGGTCCGCGCCATCGGCGCCGGCGGCGTAGACGCAGCCGTCATCCGCGGCAATGTCGAGAACACCGGTGGCCATGTCCGGTGCGCCGTCTGGAGTCCACGGTCGGCGTGACCAGACGCTGCTGCCACCGTTCGGGCGGAGGCGCATCACTGTCGGCGACTGGCGCATCCGCCCGCCCAGATAAACACTGCCCCCGGAATCCGCCACCGCCTTGACCGCCATCTCCGCGCCCCAGACAGACGGGCCACTCTGCTGCCAGCGGACCCGGCCGTCGGTCGGCTCAAGCCCGGCGACGTAGAAGGCCCGCGTATCTTCTTCCGAGTTGCGGAGTGCGCCGCTCACCACCACCGTGCCGCTCCGGTCCACCACCACGGAACGGAGGTAGGGCCGGCCCGCACCGGAAGCGCTCGACGCCGTTCCCCTGGGGAGGGTTGCAGTCCAGGAAGAGGCACCCGTCGCGGGGTTGAGGCAGACGGCGAAGGACGTGCCGACCGCAAAGACCGCTCGTCGGCCCACGGCCACCGACCGTGCCTCACCCACTGCGCCGGTCCAGGTCCACCGCATTTCGCCGGTGGCGGCGTCCAGCTTCGCGACCGCCGCCCGGGGAGAGCCCCCGACCGTCACGTAGCCTCCGGCCAGGACCCCGCCATTGCCGTCGAGAACCAACGAGTTTCCCGCCCCGCCATCGGTGGGGCCTTCCGGGGTGACCGTCTCCACAGCGCGCAGCCACTCGCGGGCGCCGGTGGTGCCGTCGTAGCGCGCCACCACCATCTCAGCGCTCTGCGTGACGCCGAGCACCCCTACAACGAGAACATCGCCGCCAGGTTCCACCACCGCCGCTCGCGCCTGCGCCCCCGACCAGGGCTGGCCGGGTTCCGTCACCGTCCATCGCTCCCGGCCCGCGCCATTGAACGAGGCAACGAACAGGCCCGAGCGGCCGGGGCCGAGGAGACGGTCGCCGGCGACCATCGCATTCCCGGAACGGTCGGCGGCCACCGCCAGGGCTCTCCCGCCAAGTTGGTGAGACTCAGTGTCAAGAAGTGTCAAGGCGGGAAAGGGGAGGCATGCAACCCCCTGCCCTGCATCCGGCGCCCGAGCTTGTCCGCGTCTTGCGAGCCTTCGTGATCGATGGCGCCCTGCGCCTGGACGTCGCCACCCGCCGCGCCGCAGCCGCCTGCCCGCGCTGCCACCAGCTTTCCACCAAGGTCCACAGCCGGTACCGCCGCGTGGCCGTGCTGCGCCCGTGGGCCGGCTGTCCCCTCCGCGCCGACATCGAGTCGCGCAAGTGGTTCTGCCATGTCCCCACGTGCCCGCAGCGGATCTTCACCGAGCGGCTGCCCGGTTTCCTCGCCCCCCATGGCCGCCGGGCGTGCGACGTGGTGAAATGGCTCCGGCTGCTCGGCCACAGCCTGGGCGGAGAGCGCGGGGCGGTTGTTTCCGCCGAGCTGGGCTTTGGCGTGAGCCCGGACACCGTCCTCCGCGAACTCCAGCGGAGCCTCTCCCACCGCGGCGCGGCGGCGCGGAAGGTGACGCACCTCGGGGTGGATGACTTCGCGTTCGCCAAAGGGAGGCGCCACGGCACGCTGCTGGTGGATCTCGACACCCATGAGCCGATCGGCCTCCTGCCGGATCGTGAGCAGGCCACGCTGGCCGCCTGGCTTCGCGGGCACCCGGAGATCAAGCATGTCAGCCGCGACGGGAGCAAGACCTACGCCGCCGCGATCCGGGAGGGCGCGCCGCAGTCCGCGCAGGGATCGGATCCGTTCCATCTGGCGCAGGGAGTGACCCAGGCCCTGCTGGACCACCTCCGGCAGGAGGAGGGCCAGTGGGCCGCCGCCATCGAGGCCGCCACCCGGGCGGAGCGGTTGGCTCGGCAGGAGGAAGCAGGATCAACGGCGGCCCCCGCAGCGTCGGCGCTCCCGGGCGGAGCGGTGAGCTCGGCACCGGCCCCGGGGCAGGAGCAGGAGCAGGAGCAGGATGATGGGTTCCCCGGTTATGGCTCTTCGGGGCCGGAGCGGGAGCGGAGCAGGGCCAGCCGCCAGCGTCGCCTGGATCTGTATCAAGCCGTCAAGCGCCTGCAAGCTTGCGGCTCCGATGCGGAGCATATCGCCCAGGCGCTGGGCATCCACCACGTGACGGCCACGCGCCTCATGGCCAGCGACGCGTTCCGCGAGAGGAAGGACTACCGCGCGGCGCCGACGGCCCTGACGCCCCATCTGCCGCGCCTCGAGCGCCGGTGGGAGGAAGGGTGCCGGGGACCGGGGGAGCTGTGGCGGGAGCTCCAGGCCCTGGGCTATCCGGACGGCCCTTCCGCAGTGGAGAAGTGGGTCCGCCGGCGCTGGCGCGCGCTTGTGGCGGCGGGAGGGGTCCGCCCGCCCCGCCACCCGGCCAAGCCGCCGCCGGCCAAGGCCCGGCGGCTGAAGGACGCGATGTGGAGCCTCCTCCACGCCGGCCTGGGCAAGCCGTCCCCGAAGTCCGGGCGCGCGGCCCGGGCGGCGATCTTCGCCGCGGAGTTCTTCCTTCAGGCGCCCAAGGCGCGGCGGGCAACGGAACTGGCTCTCGAATTCCTTCGCTTGCTGGCCCGGGAGCGGGGGAACACCGGCGAGGAGCCGCTGGGGCGTGAGGCGCTGGCCCGCGCGCTCGAGCAGTGGATCGAGCGCGTGAGGGCCAGCGGGATCGGCCCGCTGAAGTCCTTCTGCACCGGCCTCCGGCAGGACTGGAGCGCGGTGCTCACGGGATTGGTGGAGCCCTGGAGCAACGGCGTGCTGGAGGGCACCGTGAACCGCCTCAAGGCCATCAAACGAACGATGTACGGGCGAGGAGGGCTGTCAAGCCTGCAGGCCCGCGTCCTCCCACTGGGCGGCTGAGCGGGGTTGGGGGAACTGCGATTCGGGCTCAGCGGGCTTAACGCTGGGCCAGGTTTTCGGAACCGAAGAGTCCAATTCAACTAGAATCACCGCATGTGCGGGAGAACCCCGCCAGCGGCTGAACGCCTTCCGCGAGTGGGGTCGTCCAAGAGGGCGTGCCGGGATTGGCGGCGATCCCCGGCGTGACCTGGACAGAGAGCGTGAGAGCGGAAAGGAAGGCTACGAGGAAGGCCGGCGAAGCCGACGCGCGAAAGCGGAGTGAAGTAATGGGATTAGGGTACATCAGGGGGACCGGTACAGCGGGGAGACCTGTGTGCCGGTAGTACCCGATCGGACCTCAAGCAAAACAGCAACCCCTCTACCCGTAAGCGACGTGTTCCTGGCCGCCGACTTGTCCATCCGTGCCGGTATTAACCGCCGAGGACGCGGAGGACGCACAGCGGAAAGACCGCAACCACGGAGACACGGAGACATGGAGAAGGCACGGAGTTGTTGTAGAGAGTTGGAGAGGTCCGATTGTCGGCTGGCCCTGCGGTCGCACGGTGGCTGGTAACGGATCACTGCGCAACCGACCCAGGATGTATTCGCGGGCCGACAGAATTCTGACCGTCAGCACTGCAGACAACTCCATTGGAGAACTGGCCGGTCGCTCCGAAGAGCGGTTGACGTAGGAGGTGAAACTCTCTGCTCCGCTGACTTCTTGCATGCCCGCTTTCAGCGTCCTCGGCGTCTCCGCGGTTTAGTCCACACCCGTGCCGCAATCGCGTCCGTGCGCGTAGCATTGCGACCTGCGTTTCTGGCTCACATAGCGGAGCCTTGGTCCGACAACCCGCCTGCGGATAGAATCCCCGAAACGCGGCGCTGTCCGGCCCGCCCCTCCGGAGACGCGCTTCATGCGACCGCACCTGCCCTACCTTTCGCTCTCCGCTGGCGTGACCACGCTGGCCCTGCTGGCTGTGGGCGGCACCGTGTTCGCGGCCCCCCCGAGGGCGGAGGAGATCGCCAACCCGGAGATCACGGCGTCTGAGGTCACAGCGCACCTAAAGTACCTAGCGTCACCGGATCTCTCCGGTCGCGGGTCCGGCACCGCAGGTAACGACCAGACCGCGGAGTACCTGGCGGAACGATTCAGTGCTGCTGGTTTGAAGCCGGCAGGGGAGAACGGCACCTACTTCCAAAGCTTCAAGGTCTTTACCGGGATCAAGCCGGGTCCGGGCAACGCCCTCCTCCTCAAGCAGGGGAAGCAGGTTTCCAAGCCGGCGTTCCAGACCGCCTTCAAGCCGCTCGTCTTCTCCAGCAACGGCGCGGCGACCGGCCCCCTCTTCTTTGCCGGCTACGGGATCAGCAAGCCGGACCTGGGCCATGACGACTACAAGGGTGTCAACGTCAAGGGCAAGGTGGTGGTGGTCCTTCGCCATACGCCGGACAACGACCCGAACGGCAAGCTGGCACCCTTTGCCTCGCTGCTGCGGAAGACGATGACCGCGCGTGAGAAGGGCGCGGCGGGCGTGCTGCTGGTGACCGGCCCGCTTTCAGAGAAGCCGGAGGACCTGGGCGACTGGCGCGGCGCCTCCGATGCCACCGACGCCGGCATCCCCGCCGCCACCGTCAAGGCGTCGTTCATCGAGAAGCTGCTGGCTCCCACCCAGAAGACCGTGCGCGATGTTCAGGTGATGATTGCCCACGGCCAGAACCAGAGCTTCCCGATCCCGAATGCCACCGCCACGCTGAAGGTCGACCTGGCCCGGCAGCAGGCGCCCACGCGCAACGTGATCGGCATGCTGGAAGGCTCCGACCCCCGCCTTAAGGATGAGTACGTGGTGGTCGGCGCCCACTACGATCACCTCGGGATGGGTGGGGAGCACTCACTGGCGGAGAGCCGGGAGCCCTCCATCCACTTCGGCGCGGACGACAACGCCTCCGGCACCACGGGCGTCCTGGAGCTGGCGCAGTACTTTGCCGCGAACCGGAGCTGGATTGGTCGGAGCATTCTTTTCATGGGCTACAGTGGCGAGGAAATCGGCCTACTCGGCTCGGCCCACTGGACCAAGCAGCCCACCGTCCCGCTCCCGAAGGTGGTGGCCATGCTCAACATGGACATGATCGGGCGGCTCCGCAATGACTCGCTGTTCGTGGTCGGCGCGAAGAGCTCCCCGGCCTGGGACGAAATCCTGGCCGACGCGGGCAAGAGCAGCACGCTGAAGCCGAAGCTGGACACCAGCGCGCCCTTCGGGGGGAGCGACCAGCAGTCGTTTTACATCAAGGAGATCCCGGTGCTCTTCTTCTTCACCGGGATCCACACGGACTACCATCGGCCCACGGACACCTGGGACAAGATCAACGTGGAGGGGGAGGTACGCATCCTGAAGTACGTCGCGGATGTGCTCTCCGGCGTCAGCAAGCACGCGTCGCGGCCTGCGTTCGTGAAGCTTCCGGACGCGGTGCCCAGCCAGAGCAGCCGCTTCCGGGTCTTCCTCGGCACCATTCCGGATTACGGGGAGAACGTGGAAGGCGTGGCGCTCTCCGGCGTCCGCACCGGCGGCCCCGCGGAGAAGGCCGGAGTACGGGCCGGCGACATTCTGGTGGAGATAGCGGGACGGAAGATCCGCAACGTCCAGGAGTACACCGAGATCCTGGGCGACCTGCGGCCGAACGTGCCGGTCAAGCTGGTGGTTCTTCGCAAGCAGGACCGACTGACGCTCTCCATCACCCCTGCCGCCCGCGCTGAGTGAGGCGATTACGGATTGCGAATTGCGGGTGCCGCTGCGTCACGGGACGCACCAGCGCCGACTCTGCGACGGGTTCTGCGCCTTGGAACCTTGCGCTGCCGTGGTCCGTCTAGCTGTCAGAGGGGAGCGTCTCCCCGGCAGAAAAAGAAAAAAGCCGCCCTTGCGGGCGGCCAAGCACTGGCTGATCAAGAAGGAGTAACACGCTTAATCCTTCTGACTCCATGATAACCCCGTCGGCGCCTGGTCAAACCCGAGAAAAGCCGCAATTCTTTCGAATGCGATTCTCTGGCTCGTCCAACCGCAGGACCGTCGCCCTTGGGGCGGCGAAGCCATCTCCGATGGCGGCTCGTAGACGCATGAGATCTTCGCTCACGGACGGCGGTCAGTCCGCCCCCGGTGCGATGCCGTCCACCAGCTCCCTCTCGCCGTCGAAGGTCCAGACGGTGGGTTGGCCGTCCACCAGCGACTCCAGGTGGATGGGGCGGCCCCAGAGGCGGTGGATGTAGCGCATGGTGCGGAAGGCGTAGTGCTGATCCAGCTCGCGCCCATCGAAGTTGTGCTTGAGGTATAGCTCCTGGGCGCGGTGGTAATCACCATCCTCCACCGTGAGGTACGGGTAGCCGAAGTTGGTCATGCTCTCCACGATCATGTCGCGGATGCGCCGCCAGTCCTTCTCCACCACCACCCACTCATCGCCTTCCTTCCGGTAGATGTACATGTCCAGCTCATCCACCAGCCCCTTGGTGAGGTAGTTCCGCAGGAAGGAGACGTCGTTCTCCAACTCTCGAACTTCGAACATCTTGGCGCGGCCACGGCCCTGGTGGGGCCACTCGCGGCCGTGGTTCTGCTCCCGGTACTCGCGACGCTCGTCCGGGGTGAGGTCGCCGTTCCAGCGTCGCTCGATGTCCTCGAAGATCTTGAACCCGACGTAGTAGGGGTTGATGGAGGTCCCTCGCGGCGAGGGGGAGAGCACGCTGGAGTGGAGCCGCGTGAACTCGATGTGCTCCTCCGGGGTGATGTCCATCTCCCGGAGGATGCGGCTGTGCCAGTAGCTGTTGTGGTGTACAAGGCCATTCGCAACGTAGGCATGGACCTCATCCACGGTGATGTCGAAGACGTCCGCTGTCCCGACCTCGATCTTCACAATCTCATCAATGGGATCCTCTCGCTTGAACCAGCGTCGTTCCCGAACATAGGTCTCCGCCGCTCGTTGCTTTCGCTCCATGCGGAATCCGACTTCGCTCACGAACCGCTCTGCAGACCTTCCTTTGATCTCGAGGTGCGTGCAGCCATCCGGCTTTCGGCGCTGCGTGGAGAGAATGCCGAAGTTCAGGAGCAGGATCTGTACTGTGCGCACCAACTCCGAACTCGCGGAACTCAGGATGATCCCGTGCTCTCCCGCATAGACATCCGCATCGAAGTATCCAGCGAGGAATGCCACCACCACCGGGCGCGGCGACTGCAGGACGCACCAGGGCACGGACTTCCCCGGTGCCTTAGCCTTCAGGTCGATCCCGAGGTTCTCAAGCAGACGCAGCAGATCTCTTGAGTGGAGTTCGATCCTGAAGCGAGGACCGGTGGTGGTGGCATCATCGCGAAGAGTGACCGGAATCCCGAAGACGTTGCCTGCAAGGTCGGCCAGTGACCGCGCATAATCCTCGTCGCCACAGGTAATGCAAATTCCCGACTTGGTGACGTTTCCGTCGCCAACAAAGCTACCAAGAACATGGGCCATCGCCTCATTCAAATGAGCAGGTGGGGTAAGCTCGCGCCTACTGGGGATGACCTTTCCCTCGCGGCCATCCACATAGCCTAAGGTGGTGAGCGCCTGAGCGATCTCAACGTCCTTGCGCGTCTTCATGCCATCCCGGAAGCGAAGGACGGTCCAAAGCGACGTTCCTGCCGCCTCCGCAACGTCGTGCAGGGTCACATCTTTGGGTGCCGCTTCACAGGTTAGGGGAACAGGTTCCTGAGCCCAAACCTCGGTACCCATCGCAAGCGCGATGGCGTCGCCCTGCTGACATGCCTCGAGGAAACTCCAGGAGCCGTCCGCCATTCGCACGCGGTGCCGCAACGCCCCTTCGATGGTGTATCCGCGGCGGGTGGTGATTCGCAGCGTGGGTACCTGGCTCTCGTGGTGGAAGTCCGTAATCTGGTGCACCGCACCAGCGCCGCCTCCCCCCACCTTGATCTTGCGCCGTTGCTCGTAAAGATCGCTGAAGCGAAGTAAACCATTCTCCGTGGCCAACAGACTCTCGCCGGTCGCGCAGGCCCAGCCCTCGTTCATCGTCTTCGTCTGCATCTGCGGCAGGAAGTAGAGCATCTCGTTTCGGACGATGCTGAGGATGTCCGTCTTCCACTTGTCTTCGTTGCGGTTCAAGATGGGCGAGTGGTGCATCAGGAAGTGGAGAAGGTCCTTCTCCGGTGCCATGAGCGTCCGACCATCCTGGTCAAGTGGCTTCTTCACTTCTGGCTTTGCGCCCAGCAGGTCGTCGTAGTCACCCGCCCGGGCAGGCACCGGAGCCGCCGGGTTATGGGGACCACGGACCACCCGCAGGTTCGGATCGATATGCTCCTGGATGGCGAGGACGGCGTCCAGGAACTGCTCCACCTCGCGCTCGCCGTGCTCCCGCTCGTAGGCGCGGATGCGCTCTGCGGTGACGCCTGCGGTCTCCGCCATCTGGCGGTCCGTGTGGGAGAAATAGACGTTCTTCTTGAAGAAGTCCGAATGCCCGATGACGTGCGCGATCACCAGCTTGTTCTGGATCAGGCTGTTCCCCTCCATCAGGAACGCCTGCGCCGGGTTGGTGTTGATGATCAGCTCATAGATCTTGGAAAGACCATAGTCATACATGGTCTTCATCTGGTGGAACGCCTTCCCATGGGTCCAGTGGGAGAAGCGCCCCGGCACCCCGTACGCGCCGACCTCATACATCACGCTGGCCGGCACAATCTCAAAGTGGATCGGGAAGGGGTCGAGGCCGGTGGTGGCCGTGCCCGCTTCCCAGATCTCCTCAATGGCCTGGGTGAGCTGATCCAGTTCGGTGTTCATCTTGGTGAGTGGTGGGTGGATGATCTGGGGAAAGTAAGCCCGACTCCGAATTGTCAATTTGCAATTGTCAATTGAGAATTGCAAATTGGACCCCGGCGGCTACGCGGGGATGGGATCCCTCACAGCGAAGAACTTGCGCAGCGCGGGATAGACGTCTTCCTTGTCCTCAATGGTGACCGCCACGAACTTGTCGTTGTCGATCTCCTGGCTGTAGACGCTCATCAGGGTGCCGGCGGGATACCAGCCCTGCTTGATCTGCCCGTAGCCGAAGAGGTTGCAGACGGTGAGGAGGCGGTTGACCAGGTCCACGCAGACGCGGTTGTCGCTGAACATGTTGTCGCCGTCGCTGAAGTGGAAGGGGTAGATGTTCCAGTCGCTGGCGGGGTAGCGGTTCTGGATGGCGTCCATCGCGAGGGCGTAGGCGCTGCTGACCCGGGTGCCGCCGCTCTCTCCCTTGGTGAAGAACTCTTCCTCGGTGACGATCTTCGCTTCCGTGTGGTGGGAGATGAAGACGATCTCCACGTTCTGGTACTTGGTCCGGAGAAAGCGCACCATCCAGAAGTAGAAGCTGCGGGCGATGTACTTCTCGAACTCCCCCATGGAGCCGGAGACGTCCATCATGGCGATGATGACCGCGTTCGACTCGTGCCGGATGGTCGGCTCCCAGGTCTTGAATCGGAGGTCCTCGTTGCGCACGTCGCCGAAGCGGGCGCTGCCCTTCATAGCGTTCCGCTTGATGTTCTCCCGGATGGTGCGCCGCTTATCGAGGTTGGAGAGGATGCCGGTCCGCCGGATGTCCGTGAACTGGACCGCCTCCGCTTCCAACTGCTGGCTCCGCTTCTCCTCCAGGTTCGGCAGGCCGAGGTCCTCGAAGATGAGCGCCGCCAGTTCGTCGACGTTCACCTCCGCCTCGAAGTAGTCGACTCCGGCTTGGTCGCCCGCCTCGCCCTTGCCCTTCCCCTGGCCCGGAGAGGGATCGCGGCCGATCACATCGCCGACCTTCGTGCCGCCCTGCCCCTGGCCGACGCGCTCCCCCTTGTTGTCATCGAATCGGAACTTGTATTGCTCCAGGTTGCGGATGGGGACCTTCACCACCCTACGGCCGTCGGACAGGATGATGTCTTCCCGGGAGACGATCTCGTGGAGGTTGTTCTTGATGGCCTCCTTGATCTTCTCCTTGTGCCGTTCCTGGTCGATGAACCCCTTGCGGTGGAGGGACCAGTCTGCCTGTGAAACGGATGCCGTAGCCACGAGTGACCTCGATCAGGAAAGAGGGAAGCGACTTGCCTGGCTCCGCGCGCCTCGCGAGTTGCCAGGGGAACCCCCTACGCGCGTGCTACGGTTGCCTAGTCTTAGATACGTGTAAGGCCACCGATCCATCCACCAGGTTCCGTGGAACATCCGACGGTCCATCCGCGCCCAGGGCTACGCCTGCCGCCCGGCGAGGTCTACCCTCGCCCGGTATCGCCGGAAACTGCGGGCCGCCAGGGTGCTATCCGTGATCAGGGCTAGGAATTCAGGATGCAGAATTCAGAATGCAACGATCGCAACAGAGGGGTCTGTGGGCTGGATGGATACCAGCGAGCCTGTCGGGGTTCTGGGGGCGTGATCAGGGGTTCGTACTGGCCCAGGTGGAAACCAAGAGACAAGAAACCGGGCCGTGGATTGTGACCTCCTATCGCTCAGCGCTTCATAGATTGGCTGCCGCCCAATTGCGGACCGATCACGATGCGCGGCGATGAGGAGGCCTGATGCGCCTGATGCCGCTCCGCCAGGTGAAACTCCGATTGCAAGCTCCCTACCTGCTCCGGCGGTGGTGCGCAGTGGCGTCGCTCGTGCTGCTGGGGCTGCTGGCATCCGCAACGGCGGGCAGCGCCGCCCCGCCCAGGGTCACCCTGCGGCTGGAGAAGGCCACCGTTCGAGAGGCGCTGCTGGCGCTCTCCCGTGAGACCGGCATCCCGATGCAGATTCGCTACGAGGGGTCGGATACGGGGCCCCGCGTCGACCTTTCCTGGTCCGGCGCGCAGCTCTCCATGGTCCTCGCGGATCTGGAGAAGGCCTACAGCATCCGGCGTGGCGACAGCAGCCACGGAGGATACCCCTTCTACCCCTCGCGGCAGTTCCCCATCGAGCCGGCAAAACCGGACCCGGAGATACTGGCAGGGCGGGAAATCGTCATCAGCAAGTTCCGGTTGGCCGTGACAAAGCACCTCCGCAGCCGGAAGGGATTGCCGGAACAAGTGCTGGGGCACAGCGGCACCCTCTTCCTTCAGGTCGATTTCGAGCGTCCCGAAGAGATCTCCCGGGAGTGCATGGTGCGTGCGGTGGACACGGCCGGCTGGGATTACGCGGCCCCCCTTGATGTGCGGTCCTCCTTCCGAACACGGGTGCGGAGGCAGGAGTACAACGCCGTCGCCGAATTGGGGTGGCTTGGGAAGGAGTCCCGCAGGCTCCGGAAGGTCACCGTGGTGTTCCCCAAGGAAGAGGTCAAGATCCAGCGAGCGGAATTCGTCCTGCCATTGACCCAGGCGAACTCCGAGAAGACCGCCGGCGATGTCACAGTGGAGATCGCCGTGGCGGGCCGGGTCCCGCCGGAGGAGCGGGAGGCGCTGCGGGCCGACGAAGAAGCGTGGATGGTCCACACCAACATCCGCTGCGGCGACCACCTCTCTGTGGAGAGCGTGGAGCGGACTCCCTGGGTTGCTCCGATCCTGCAGGGCGCCTCCGGCCGGTTCTACTGGCCCTGGAACGTCCGACGCGGCAATCGGAATCCCATCCCCGGACGCCTTTCCAACCTGGCGATCTACAGCGGTGTCACGGAGCGAATCCAGTCCCTCATCTATCGGTACGCCGAGGTGCGGCCCAGCACGGATCGGCATGTATTTGAGATGGGTGACCTTGACCTGCCTCCCGAAGAGCTCTGGACACGGAGCGTGGACGGTGATCTCCCGCCGGGAGTGATCCCGGAAGGCCAGGAGCCGACCCGTTCGTTCCAGGCAACCGGCGGCGGGACGTTGGTCATTCGCGGGCTTCCTGCCAGATCGCGGGTGCGCATTGGATTGCAGCTTCAGGAGGCGGGGCGCTGGAGCGGCATCCGGTGGACCCATCTTGAGACGGATGCCGAGGGTGTGGCGCGGTACACCTCGCTGCGGCCCGGCCGGTACCGGGTCACCCTGGCGGGCTCAAGCGCCCGTACTGCGGAGGCAACGGTCAGCGCGAAGGGGGAGACGGCGTTGAGAAGCGAGCCAAAGTGACCCTCTGCCCCTACCTGATAGGTCTACGATGAGAGCATGTAGCTGGCTGTAGCGCTTATGGGGCGAAGTGGAGCGCATGCCGAGCAATGTTAGAAAGCAACAGACTTCGACGGGTTAGCGTGACTGACATTGAAGGGCAAGGGAACTACCGAACTACCGAACTACCGAACCACCGTGCGATCAGTGGTTCTTTTGGCCGGGTTCAAGTACGAAGGTACAGTTCTTTCTGCAGAGCGCAGGTCATGTCGACGACATTGACCAGGCTGCGGCCATCTTCCAACAGCTTGGCGACCGCTGGGGCACCGCCACGTGCTTGCTTCAAAGCGGCTTCACGGCCCAGATTGGTGGAGAGGAGTGAGCGCAGGGGAATCCCGAGGCAGCGCTTCACCACGCCGAAGCTTCGCTTCGTATTCGCCGTGAGATGGATGAGCCGACCGGCCTCGGCTTCTCCATCCTGGTCCGGTCACGCGCGCTCGCATCCCTTGGGCGGTTGGACGATGCCGTGGAAGGGCTGAGCGAAAGCCTTCCCATGTTCCTCAAGCCCCGCTCTGACTCCGGGTTGGCCGAGTGGCTGGAAGGGGTGGCGGACCTCCATGTCCAGGGGGGACGGTTCCAAGATGCGGCAACCGCGCTCGGTGCGGCGCGTGCCATTCGTTGGTGACCCTTGGCGACAAGCCGCTTCAAGCGGCACGCGAGGAAGCCCTGCAGCAGGCCCTCCAGCCGTGCGATCTTGAGTGTTGCCAGTGTAAGGGCGCCGAGATGGATGCGGACGAATACCTCCAACTCTTTCCGCAGGTTGCTCAGCCCGTCGCCTAGAACGGGGGATTGCCGCTCTTTGAACGGCGGTCTCCAGACGGCGAGGAGGTGGGTGATGCGGGCTGCAAAGCTGCTGGCACGTGGCGGGCTTGCTGTGGGATTGACGCTCCTCGTGGGGCTGGCGGTCCAGTCAGCCGCCGTCTCGGAAGCTGCCGACGGACGTTCGACCATGCTCAACCTGAAGATGCGGACGGAGATCCAGCCCTTCAAGGGAAGTCCGGAGTGGGTTCCGGTCACCCTGGAGCAGCGGTTCCCCGCCTCCGAGACCGCTCTCCTGATCTGCGATATGTGGGACAACCACTGGTGCGCCTCCGCCGCCCGCCGCTGCGGCGAGATCGCGAAGCGCATGAACCCGGTGGTGGAATCAGCGCGGCGCAAGGGGGTGACGATCATCCACGCCCCATCGGACACCATGGCGTTCTACCAGGACGCACCCCAGCGAAAGCGGATGATCGGGCTACCGAAAGTCGACGTCCCCGTCACAACCCTCCCCGACCCGCCGCTGCCCATCGACGACAGCGACGGCGGCTGTGACGACGAGCCCCAGTGCCGCAATCACCGCGCCTGGACCCGCCAGCACCCCGCCCTGCGCGTCGCGGACGAGGACTTCATCTCAGACAAGGGGCCGGAGGTCTACAGCCTGCTCAAGCAGCGCGGCATCCGCAACCTGCTGGTCATGGGGGTCCACACCAATTTCTGCGTGCTTCACCGCACCTTCGCCATCAAGCAGATGACCCGCGCCGGTATCCGCTGCGTCCTGGTGCGGGACCTCACCGACACGATGTACAACCCGCGCATGCGCCCCCAGGTGAGCCACGACCGCGGAACAGAGCTGGTGGTCCAGCACATCGAGCGCCACTGGTGCCCCACGGTCACCAGCGACCAATTGACCCGGTAACGCCCGTCACCACTCACGACTCACTTCACACCAACTCGTGCCGAAACCAGTTATCGCCACCATCACCTGGGCCCGCACTCCCGATGAGGGGAAGCTGCTCCACGATTCGCTGGCGGTCCTCTCCGAGATGGGCTGGACCGTGATCGCCGCCGATGCCGGCTCTCCGCCGGAGTGGCTCGAACGGCTGTCCCAACTCCCCGGACTAACGCTTGCGCCACGCCGCGCAGACGACATCGGCCTTGTTGGACAGGTGCGGGCGTCCCTTCGGGAGGCCGCTCGCCTCTCTTCCGCTTGGGTTCTTTACACGGAGCCGGACAAGGGCGACTTCTTCATCCACGGCATCGCGCCGTTCGTGTGCGATCCCGTGATAACCGTTGCGGACCACGGCATGGTCATGGCCGCCAGGGACGAGGAGAGCTTCTCTACCTTCCCGGCGGGCCAGCGGAGCGCGGAGCGGCACTTCAACCAACTCGCCGCACCGTGGCTCGGAACGGTGTGCGACCTGCTTTACGGCCCGCTCCTCATCGACCGCCACCTCTGCGCCCTTCTCGAAGCCGCGCCCCTCGATCTTGGCTGGGGCTGGCGGCCCTGGCTCATGGGGCTCTGCATCCGGCTCGGGCTGCCGCTGCGAAGTGTGACCCGCGACTTTCCCTGTCCTGCGGATCAACGGGATGAAGACGATCGGTCGGCGCGGCTCTACCGCCTGCAACAGTTGGAGCAGAATGTGCGCGGCCTGCGGCTCAGTATGATGGCGGATCTTGCCGCATTGCCCGATTTGGCCGCACTCCCGGATCTCACTTGAAGAAGAGGCGCTCCGCCGTGCGGTAGAGCAGCTCCTTCCGGTCCTCGGCGGGCAGCCAGGGGCAGCCGTCACGCACCAGGGAGAGGCTGTCGCAGTAATGCTCATTGTCCACGGCGAAGGGGCAGTCGCTGCCCCACATCAGCCGCTTCGCGCCGAACGATCCGTGGAGCCGCTGGATCATCGGCTCCAGGTCCTCATGGGGCGGCTTCTTCTTGCCCAGAGCCTAGAAGGCGGAAATCTTGACGTGGACCCGTGGAAACCGCGCCATCGCGCAGAGGGCGTCCACGTCTCGTTCCCGGATCTCGCCGTCCAGGCCAATCCGGCAGAAGTGGTCGATCACCACCGTGGTTTTCGGGTGCTTGGCGCACATGCGCGTCAGTGAAGGCAGGCCGCGCGGGTCCATCAGCGGGCAGATCGTTAGGCCGTGGTCGGCGGCATAGCGGAACATGCGCTCGAAGCCCGGTGTTTCCAGCCAGCGCTCGGCCGGCGGGTCCGTGTGGCGCACGCGGAACCCCCGCACTCCTCCGCGAGCCATCTCCGCCATTGCCAAATCCGGCTTCTCCGCCGTCCAGTCGATGACCGCCACGCCACCGAACACCCCGGGCTTGCCCCCCTTCATATGGGCACGCATCCGGTCCAGCATGTAGCTGTTGTCCCACCCGTAAAAGCTCATCTGGATCAGGACCACCCGCGCCACGCCCGCTGGTCGGCAGTGCGCCAGCAGCTCGGCGTCCGTCCAGCTCGGCGGCTTCATATCAGCCTTCGCGAAGCTGGGAGCCAGAGGATAACGCAGGGTATCCGGCGTCCAGAGATGGCTGTGGGCATCGATGATTGGCATGGGGCCCCCGCTGTCCGCTCCCCATTGGTCAACGGCGATGGGAGTGGATTGATAATGGCTGGTTTGACCTCACGCAGCTCGATCCCTGCGTGACCACAGTAGGCAGGCGGGACGATTCGCAGCCTCGTGGCGGAAGATCGGCTGCGGCTCGGGGCTTTGAGTAGGATTAGGATTAGGATTAGGATTACGAGTAGGAGCCTGAAGGGGCGAGTGCCGAGATGAGGAGAGTTGTGAATGCAGGAAGTACCTGAAACGCTTGAAGGGTGGTACACACTCCACACGTTCCGCCGGCTGGACTGGCCCCGCTGGAAGGCGCTCTCCACCGCTGACCGCGCCGAAGTCGTGTCCGAAGCCGTGGAGTTCCTTCGCGCTTCGGAAGCTCACGCGGACGCGCCCGAGGGGTCGAGCGCCCTCTACAGCATCATCGGGCACAAGGCCGACCTGATGTTCCTCCACCTGCGCCCCACGCTGGAGGAGATCAGCGCGCTGGAACGGGCCTTCGCCCGGACGCGGCTGGCGGACTACACCACGGAGACCTACTCCTACATCGCCGCCACGGAGCTCAGCCTCTACGAGATTCGCAGCCGGGGTGTGATCGAGAACCCCATGGACGCGCCGTTCGTCCGCGCGCGCCTCAAGTTCGTGGTGCCGGACAAGCGCTACATGGTCTTCTACCCGATGAACAAGAAGCGGGGCGAGGACAAGAACTGGTACATGCTGCCGATGGAGGAGCGCCGCCGGCAGATGAAGAGCCACGGCACCATCGGGCACAAATACTTCGGCATCGTGCAGCAGATGATCGGCGGCTCCGTGGGCCTGGACGACTGGGAATGGGGCGTCACCCTCTTCTCGGACGACCTGATCCAGTTCAAGAAGCTGGTCTACGAGATGCGCTTCGACGAAGTGAGCGCGGTCTACGCGGAGTTCGGCCAGTTCCTCCTGGGCTACCGCGTCAAGCCGGAAGAGCTGGACGCGCACCTGTAGACCAGACCATCGAATGCGGAATGCGGAATGCGGAATGCGGAATGCGGAATGCGGAATGCGGTGTGGGGAACGGCAACGTCAGGGTCTCTCCATCCCTCTATCTCTCAAGCTCTCCATCGCAGCCTGACCAGTCCGGTCAACCGCGCTCCGCCGCCTTCCGGGGCAGGATACCCCGTTCCTCCAGCTCCTCCAGGTTACGCGGCCAGTCCTCTCCCAGCAGCCGGGAGAGGGCGCGGTCGGCGAGGACGCGGCCACCGGTCTGACAGGTGGCGCAGTAGTTGCACTCGTTCTCCGCGTAGACAATCCGCTGCACGGGGCTACCGCACACGGGGCAGGGCTGGGCGTAGCGGCCATGGACCGCCATCTCCGGGCGGAAGGCGGTCACCTTAACCGGCCAGCCGTCGCCGACCTCCCCGCGAAGGCGCTCGGTCCATTCGCGCAGCACGCCCCGCGTGGCGGCGTAGAGGCACGCCGTCCGCACTTCGTCCAGGTGCTTCGTCTGAAGGAAGGGCGAGAGCCGGGCGCGGTGCAGGATCTCATCCGAGTAGGCGTTGCCGATGCCGGAGAAGAGCCGCGGATCGGTGAGCGTCCGCTTCAGCGTGTGGTTCTCGCGCCGAAGTGCCGCAGCGAACTCTTCGGGCGATGCGTCCAGTACCTCCAGCCCGCCACGGTCGAAGGCCGCCAGCGCGGCGCGTCCACGCACCAGATGCAGGGAGGCCCGCCGCTTGGAGCCCGCTTCCGTGAGCACGAGCGTACCTGTGTCAAAGACAAAGGTGCAGAGCGGCTTGCCGAGCTTGGCGCCGACCACTTTCCACTGAAAACGCCCCGCGATCATCAAGTGGATGACCAGGAAGACCTCGCCTTGTAGCTCCCCCTGTAGCTCAATAACGATCCGCTTCCCAATCCGGCTAACTGCGACTACCACGCGGTCCGCGACCTCGCGCAGGGGCGGGTCGACCGTCCGCAGCAGGAACGGGTTGCCTGGCCGCACCTCCCGCAGCGCCTGCCCGACCACCCGGGACTCAAGCGCGTGAAGGTACAGCTCGATATCGGGTAGCTCGGGCATGGGAGCGGCTCAGGTCAACTCACGCGGGAGGAGGTGCGGCCGGATCCTCCCCCTCGTTTGGGAGAGCGGTCAGCGGCACCTGGGAATCCTCAGGGACGGGAGCGTCCTGGTCGGCAGTTACATGTTCGACGGTCGATTCTGCAGGGGCATCGACGATCGGTTCTGCAGGGGCATCGACGGTCGGTTCTGCAGGGGCAACCACGGGCGGCAGGGTTAGCACCAGAACGGAGTGGACATCGAAGGGCGGGATGAAGGCCGTCATCGTCTCCGCGTTCCAGGTCCACTCCACAATCCGTGCCCCCGGCTCCAGCCGCACCAGCTCTGGGCGCAGCGAGATGGTGAGGGTGACGGTGAACGGCTCATTCGGCGGCACGCGCTCGATGAACGCGCTGTTCTGCCCGAGGCTCTTACCCGGGTCGTGATTGAGGAAGTGGAGCGCCAGGAATCCCTCGCCGTGCCGCGCGGTCACCTCGATGTTCGGCGGCGCATTGGTGAGCAGCAGCGGCAGCGGGAGCGCTTTCTCCAGGATCATGCCGAGGAAGTCGCGCAGTCCGGGGTATTGGTGGCGGTGGTAGGCGGCGAAGAAGTCGCTTGCGAGGTAATAGCCTTCTCCCTCACCGTAGGCGTAGCGCGTGGCGGCGGGAAGTGCCATCTCCCGGCCGGCGGTGGGTCGCTGCGGATCGAGATTAGCTGCCAGCATCTCCGCTCCGATGAGCGCGACCGAGTAGGAGGGCGCGCCGATCTTTAGCGGCTTGCCGTTCAGCACCGTCCAGCTCTGCGGCTCCTGGCGACCGGTCCAGCGAATGCCCAGCACCTCTTCCAGCGCGAAGGTCGGCAGGTCCTCGATGAGTCGAGGTGCCACCCGACCGGAAGCGAGCAGCTTGCCGCCGGAACGGACCCACTCACGCAGCGCATCCTCCACCCGAGGGGAGAGCGCGACCTGCTCCGGTAGCACCACCAGTTGGTACTCCGCCAGCCGGGCCAGCAGCCCCGCCTCGTTGACGATGTCGTGCGGATGGCGCAGCTCCGTTAGCGCCTGGTGCGCGCCCCGAATACGGTCGAGCGAAGGCCCCGGATCGTAGAGACCATTGCCGGCCTTCCTGTGCGTCTCCTCGCTGTGAAGGATGGCCACGTAGGCGGCACTGGTGGTGCGTGTCGACCACTCCCCCCGCTCGCGAATCCACGCGGCAGCTTCCTCGGCCACCTCCAGCTCGGCCTGGGGGAGCGAATCATCCGGGCGCGGCTCCAGCCAGAGCGTTACGCGCCCCCCGCTGGCGAGGATCGCCCCTGCTTCCTGCTCCAGGTGCGCGGCCGTCTTGGGATAAGTGGGGAGGGCCGGTGTCTTACCCTGCGGGAAAGGGCGCGCGCTGCACGTAACCCAGGTGCCCAAGTCGAACGGGACGCCCCGGCCATCGAGGAACCGCGCTTCTAGGCCAGCCTGCTTGAGGGAATAGGCGGGGGAGAGATCGCGCGTCAGGCGGCGGATGCTGATCGGCACCGCGCCGGGATGATGCAGCGCCCCGGTCCCGTTGGAGGTCAGTATCAACTCTGGCTGGCGGCTCTCCAGGTAGCGGGCCACGCGGTTGAGGTGGCGGTCGAAGCTATCGTGGTGGAACTGGAGCCACTCCGGCCAGAACGGGTCCCGCGCGTTGTCCGGCGGCATCCGGCCGTGCAGCATCTGGTACTCGCTCTCGCAGACGGAGCAGTGGCAGGGGCTGACGGTCCAGTTGTCGTTATCCAGCCAGATGCCGTCCGGCTGGTAGTACTCAACCAGCTCTTCCAACTGCGGCAGCATCAGCTCATCCACGTAGCCGCTGTTGGGGCAGAGCGCCCGGTTGGGGTAGGGGTCGTGCCGCATCGAGAGCCGCCGCCACTCCGGCCGCTCCGAGGCGGCGCGGTGGTCGATCAGACCGCTGTAGCCCAGGACAAAGCGGATGTGCTGGTGCGAGGTCAGCTCCCGCCAGAGGGCCAGCACGTCCTGCGCGCCCGCGTCGGCCACCAGCGGCAGGCAGTTGCCGTAGCGCGAGAGGTAGGGGACGTAGCCAGCCGCGCCCTTCGCGGTCACCTCGATCACCTCAGGACGCACGCGGTCCAGGACCTCGCGCATCTCCTCCATATCCAGCCCACCCAGCGCCGACGGCTGGTCGGAAGGGGAGTAGTTGTGCTCCAGGTGGAGGAGAACGAGCGCGTTTTCGTACCAATCAGGCAGGGACACGGCTATGGGCCTTGCTGGAATCGACCGCCCCAGCTCAAGCGCGTAGGGACCCTCAAGCTTACCACGGCCTTGGCCCGGGGGATGGGGCAAGGATCAGGTACTGCTCGGGGTGCGACCGCTGAAAGTAATTGAAGAGGTCGTGGTAAGAAGGAGCAGCGTTCCACCCTCGGAGACTCCGTCACCCTCGCCTGGCAATCTTACTGCGAAGGTGCCCGTACTTCGCGGGGGTCCAGGCACGCCCGTCCCGCACCGGGACAGCGACCCCATCGGCCGTCAGCCACCTGACGGAGCGAGACCTACGCCCAGGCCAGGTACGACTGGACCCCCGAAGGAGACGGTTTCCACGCCCGGGACGGCCGCCCCGCAGTCCGAGAATGAGGTGACGACGATTACGAAAGCGGACACGGGCGCCCGCAATCCCCGTCGGACAGCACCCCTCTCCCAGCCACTTAGCGTTCAGGGAAATCATCCCCACGCAACCGCTGGAGAAGAGGAATGTCGCCGCACCACCACTCCGCAGCACCGCTCCCCGCCACGCCGTCCGCCACCTGGCTCACCGGCACCCCAAGGAGAAGGACCCCCCCTCCCCCCATTCAATTCCCGATCTGAGCGCCTCGGTAATAGTGTGGCCGCACTCGCACAACAGCCACCAACCACCGCCCCCACGCCTCACCGTTCAGTTCCCCGACCCTGGCAACCAGCCCCAACGGGGCGCAATACGCCAGCCCAGGGCACCGCCCTGGGAACGCGGACGGCAACCTCCCCAGCCCTGAAGGGGCGCAATAAGGTAGCCCAGAGCACCGCCCTGGGTCGCAACACGCCAATCCAGCGCATCAGTTGGATTCCGGCGGCCGCGAACCGTCCCGCAACACCCCACTGGACAGCCGTATACCACTTCGGAACCAGGCAACCCCGTCACTCCAGTGCCCCCACGCTCTACGGCTTCACCCAGCGTCCCACACCACCAGCCCCAACGGGGCGCAATACCCCAGCCCAGGGCATCGCCCTGGGAACGCGGACGGTAACCTCCCCAGCCCTGAAGGGGCGCAATGAGGTAGCCCAGGGCATCGTCCTGGGGCGCAACACGCCAATCCAGCGCGTTACCCGGAACCCTGACCGAGAACCGACCGGCCGCACCTCCCCGCACATCCGTACACCACTCCGAGACCCAGGCAACTCCGTCGCCCCTTCGCCGTGTCGCTCCCTCGCCCCAGAGGTGGTGGTGGTGCCCCCCCCGGTATGTTTTTCCGAGAATGCCGACCACCCCACACTCTGGCAACCAGTCACCGCTAGGTCCGCCATCACCCCAAGCACCGCTCCTGCAAACCCGCAACCGTCACCGCCTCACACCTAACGGGAAACAGGAAACCGGGAACAGGGAACAGGGAACCTGAAACCGGGAACAGGAAACAGGGAACAGGAAACCTGAAACCGGGAACCGGGAACCTGAAACAAGGAACCGGAAACCCGCACCCGGCGGAGATATGCTTCCACGGCCTCGGGAGGTCCGCGCGCAGCGATCCTAGCCCCGAGATGAATGAGACCGTCCGGCTGAAACTTCTGGCGGCTCCTTGTGATAAAATTCACGTAGAGAGACGAAGGTGCTCGCAGCCGTAAGGACGGGCAGCCCTCGCGACCCGAAACCATGCCACCGCCCAGCGACTCCAGCCAATACCTCTTTGCCGGCATCCTGATCGCGGTCTCCGTCGGCCTGGCCACCGTGATGGCCATCCTGCCGCAGATCATCAGCAAGTTTTTTCGCCTCGGCAAGCCGGATCGGGTGAAGACGCAGCCTTACGAGTGCGGCATCACGCCCACGGGAGAGGCGCGCGCGCGGTTCAGCATCAAGTTCTACCTGGTCGCGATGCTGTTCATTCTCTTCGACATCGAAGCGATCTTCCTCTACCCGTGGGCGACCGTCCACCGGTGGCTGGGCATCTTCGGGCTGATCGAGATGGCGATCTTCGTTGCCATCCTGGTGGTGGGTTACGTGTACATCTGGAAGCGGGGAGCATTCGAATGGGAGTGACAACGGTCGTCAACGGGAAGCTGGGTCAGCAGGCCGGGCAGCAGGGGTTCCTGCTGGCGCGCCTGGACGACCTGGTGAGCCAGGTGCGCGCCAACTCCATCTGGCCGCTCACCTTCGGCTTGGCGTGCTGCGCCATTGAGATGATGGCCATCGGTGCCTCCCGCTATGACGTGGCCCGCTTTGGCTCCGAAGTGTTCCGCGCCTCGCCGCGCCAGGCGGATTTGATGATCGTCGCCGGTCGGGTGAGCCAGAAGATGGCCCCCGTGCTGAAGCAGATCTACGACCAAATGCCTGAGCCGAAATGGGTGATTGCCATGGGTGCCTGCGCTTCCACCGGCAATGGCATCTTCAACAACTACGCCATCGTGCAAGGTGTGGATGAGATCGTGCCGGTGGACGTCTACATCCCCGGCTGCCCGCCGCGCCCCGAGAGCCTGATCTACGGCATCCTGCAGCTTCAGAAGAAGATCAAGCGCAAGGGTCGCATTCTGGACGAGAACAGCGTCGCCGCCTAGCCTGCGCCGGCTCCCCGCGATGGGAAGCCGAAAGCCTTTACTTTATGTCGGAAACCGAAGCAACCACGCCGGCTGTCGAAGCCCCCGCTCCGAAGGTGAACCCCGTTCTGGGAGACATCGACCGGATCCGCAAGGCGATTCCCGATGCCATCCTGCGCGTCGAAGAAGACGCGGTGCGCGAGCAATACTGGCTCTACCTCAAGCCGAAGGCGCTGGTGCCGGTGCTGAAGCTACTCCGTGACGACCGGAACAGCGATTATCCGTACCTCGCCGACCTCACCTGCGTGGACCGCCCCTACGAAGAGCGGCGCTTCACAATGATTTACAATCTCTACTCGCTCAGCCGCAAGCAGCGCCTCTTCCTCAAAGTGCAGCTTGCGGAAAACGAGACCGTGGCCACCGCTAGTGACGTCTTTGTCTCCGCAGACTGGGCCGAGCGGGAAGTGTACGATCTCTTCGGCGTCCGCTTCGACGGTCACCCGGACCTGCGGCGCATCGAGCTTCCCGATGACTGGGACGGACATCCGCTCCGCAAGGACTACCCGATCGTCGGCAAGCGGCCGGTGATCCTCCTGAACGACGTTCGAGACGCCCTCTAGCGCGCTGGCACCCAGAGCCACTCCTGCAACTGCCGCATCAACTTTCCTAATGGCTTCTACCGAAACGCTCACCCTCAATATGGGGCCTCAGCACCCGTCCACCCACGGGGTGCTGCGGCTGGTGCTTGAGCTGGATGGCGAGACCGTCATCAAGTGCGTGCCGCACATCGGCTATCTCCACACCGGCATGGAAAAGTCGATGGAGAACGAGCCGTACCAGCAGGCCATCACCATCACGGACCGGATGGACTATCTCTCCGCGATGAACAACAACCTGGCGTACTGCCTGGCGGTTGAGAAGTTGCTCGGGTTGAAGCTGCCTCCGCGTGCCAACACCATCCGCATCCTGATGTCCGAGATCCAGCGGATCGCGAGTCACCTGCTCTGGCTCGGCACCCACGCCATGGACATCGGCGCGATGTCCGTTTTCTTCTACTGCTTCCGCGAGCGGGAGATGATCCTCAACTTCTTTGAGGAGATCGCCGGCGCCCGCCTCACGCCTTCCTACATCCGCATCGGCGGGGTGGCCCTGGACCTGCCGGATACCGCGGAAGAGAAGATCGCCAAGTTCCTCGGCATCCTGCCGGACCGCCTGGACGAGTACTGGGCGCTCCTGGACGAGAACCCGATCTGGCGCGAACGGACCGTCGGTATCGGCGTGATCAGCGCGGCGGACTGCCTCCGTTACGGCGTCACCGGCCCCAGGCTCCGCGCCACCGGCGTGCCGATGGACCTGCGCAAGGACCACCCGTACTGCGGCTACGAGAACTACACCTTTGACGTGCAGGTCGGCGAGAACTCGGACGTATTCGACTCCTATCGCGTGCGGATGGGGGAGATGCGGGAGAGCCTCCGCCTCATTGAGCAGTGCCTGGAGACGATGCCGGAAGGCGACTTCAACGCTGACGACCCAAAGATCGTCCTGCCGCCCAAGGAACGGGTGTTCACGGACATGGAAGCGCTGATCCACCACTTCATCCTGGTGACCCGCGGCTTCCCGGTCCCGCCCGGCGAGGCCTACGCCAGCATCGAATCCCCCAAGGGCGAGCTCGGCTTCTACGTGGTTTCGGACGGCAGCGAGAAGCCGTACCGGGTGCGGGTGCGGCCGCCGAGCTTCTACAATCTTCAAGCGCTTCCCTACATCGTGCAGGGCGAAATGGTCGCGGACACCGTCGCCGTCATCGGCAGCCTCGACATCGTCCTCGGCGAGATCGACCGCTGATTTTGAGACTAACCGCCAGGGCGCCAAGGACGCCAAGAGGATCTTAAGAGCGACAGGAACAAGACGTGCCGCATTCAGCAGACCGCTTCCTGGCAATCGATTCTTCTTCTTAACCTTGGCGCTCTTGGCGTCTTGGCGGTTGAAACCACAGAGCTAACCCATGCTTTCGGACAAGGCTAGAGACGCAATTCGAGAACAGATGGCGCGATACCCGGTGAGCCGTTCGGCGCTGGGGTCCGCTCTCTACATCGCCCAGGAAGAGTGCGGCGGCTGGATTCCACCGGAAGCGGTGAAGGACGTTGCCGAGGTCATGGGAATGGAAGCCGCCGACGTTCAGTCGATGATGAGCTTCTACGTGATGTACCACAAGGCCCCCATCGGGAAGTACTTGGTGGAGGTCTGCCAGAACGTCTCCTGCGCGCTCTTAGGTGCCCATCAGGTGGTGGATGCATTGGAGAAGAAGTGCGGCATCCACATCGGTGAGACCAGCACGGACGGGCTGTTCACCCTCAAAGCGGTGGAGTGCAGCGCCCGCTGCGACCTCGCACCGGCGGTCCAGGTGAACGGGATCTTCATTGAAAAGATGAAGATCTCCCCGGACGAAGCCCTCCAGCTCATCGATGAGCTGAAGTCGAAGCACGAGCGCGGTGTGGTCGAAGAGAATCTTTACAACGCTGTCTTCACGCCGGAGAAGGCCCATCCATCCGCCCAGAAGGCGGCACATGCAGCATCTGGCGCAGCATCTGGCGCAGCAGGGACGGGGTAACCAGAGATGCCCGAAGTCAAGATCATCCGCAAGTGGGTCGAGGATCCGCAGCAGGCCAAGATCGATGTCGCGATGTCCCGCGGCTACTATGCGGACGCGCGCCGGGCCGTGCTGGAGATGCAGCCAGATCCGATCATCGAAATGATCCGGTCCGCGGGACTCCGCGGCCGGGGCGGGGCCGGAGCGCCGTGCGGCATGAAGTGGGGTTTCATGCCGAAGGCGCCGACCGCCGAGCGGCCCAGCTACCTCATCTGCAACGCCGACGAGTCCGAGCCGGGCACCTACAACAACCATGAGCTGATGCAGTTTGACCCGCATCAGCTCATCGAGGGGATGATCATCTCCGCCTACGCGCTGCGCGTGCGGACCATGTTCATCTACATCCGCGGCGAGATGGTGCTGACCGCCAAGGTGCTGGCGGACGCGCTGGCTGAAGCCTACGCCAAGGGCTTCCTGGGCGAGAACATCTTCGGCAGCGACTTCAGCACCGACCTGATCCTCCACCGGGGCGCTGGTGCCTATATCTGCGGCGAAGAGACCGCGCTGATGGACTCGCTGGAAGGGCGGCGCGGCCATCCCCGCAGCAAGCCGCCGTTCCCCGCCGTCCAGGGCCTCTACGGTATGCCGACCACCATCAACAACGTGGAGACGCTGTGCAACGTGAAGCACATCGTCGCCCACGGCGTGGAGTGGTACCGCGCGATGGGAACGGAGAAGAGCACTGGGACCAAGATCTTCTCGGTGAGCGGTCACGTCAACAAGCCGGGCAACTACGAAGTGGTGATGGGCACGCCCCTGATGGAGTTGATCGAGATTGCCGGCGGAGTGCGGACCGGTCATCAGCTCAAGGCGGTGATCCCTGGCGGCTCATCCATGCCGATGATCCCTAAGGATGTGTGCGAGCAGGCGACCCTCGATTTCGAGGGGTTGCAGAAGTGCGGGACGGCGGTCGGCTCCGGCGGCTTCATGGTGTTCGACGACACCACCGATATCGTGCAGGTCTGCGAAGTGATTGCCCGCTTCTACAAGAACGAGAGCTGCGGGAAGTGCGTGCCCTGCCGCATTGGGACCGACTTCCTGCACAAGATCATCCAGCGCATCACGCGTGGACAGGGCCGGCGGGAAGACATCGCGCTGCTCAAGGGAACCTGCATCAACCTGGCCGGCGAGAAGATGATGGACAGCCGTAGCTTCTGCGCCCTCGGGGACGCCGCCGCCTGGCCCATCATCTGGGGCGGCCTGAAGCACTTCCAGAACGAGTTTGACTATTGGATTGAGAACCGGCAGTCGCCCGTGGGGCTGCCTGCAGGGCAGTCGGCAACGCTGTAGAGAGCAGGTCCGGAAGTGAGGTCCGGAGATGAGCATCACCCGTGAACCGCAGCTTGAGGATGAAGTCTATCCTAGCCATGAGGAAGACTCCGTGCCCGAGCATCCCGAACACGAGTACCTGGCATGGATCGTGATCACCACGCTCCGGCGTCGGCTGCGGGACAAGTGGGTGACCGGTGATGTCCCGATGTATTGGGAGCAGGGGAACAAGCGCGACTACCGTGCTCCAGATGTGATGGTGGTGGACGATCCCGCCAGGAGCGTGGAGCGAGGGCCGTACAAACTGTGGGCGGATGCACCCACGTTGTTCGTGTTGGAGATCAGTAGCAAGTCAACCCATGTGTCTGATCAGGGTCCCAAGGTACCCGACTACCTTCACGACCTGAAGGTGGGTGAGTACCTTTACTACGACCGGCTTGCCTGGCGGATGCGGTTATGGAAAGCCCCAGAAAGCAAGATCATCGAGCATTCCACGAATGCGGCCGGACGGATGGTGTCCGAGACTTTGAGCTTGGAGTTTGGACCCGATGATCAAGGTCGGCTGAGAGTGTACGAGCGGGACGGCACTGTGCTGCCGCTCCCCGAAGAACTGTTTGAGCAGGCCGAACGGGCAGAGCAGGAGCGGCGACTGCGCGAGCACGCTGAACTTCGTGCCGATGCGATGCAGGATCAGCTTGAGGCAGAGAAGCGAACTGCCCAGCAAGCCGTGCAACGGGCGGAGCAACTAGCCGCAGAGCTAGAGCGATTGAGAGAAGAATTGCGGCGCCGGGACTTGTCCGGCCCGGCGACCGGTTGAGAAGAGACTGATGGCAACGGAAACCAAGGCACCCAGCGTCGCGACCGTGACGCTCAACATAGATGGGCAGGACGTGACGGTCCCCAAGGGGACCAACGTCATTGAGGCCGCGCGGACGGTCGGGGTCGACATCCCGTACCTCTGCTATCACCATCAGCTCACGCCCTTCGGTGGCTGCCGCCTCTGTCTCGTCGAGATCGAGAAGGCACCGAAGCTGCTGGCCGCGTGCAACACGACGGTGGCGGATGGCATGGTCGTGCGCACCACGGGCGACCGGGTGCAGAGCCAGCGCGCCGGCTCCCTTGAGTTCATCCTGCTGAACCACCCGCTCGACTGCCCGGTCTGCGACAAGGGCGGCGAGTGCGAGCTTCAGGACCGCACCTTCGAGTACAGCAACGCCGTCTCCCGCATGACGGAGCCGAAGATCCACATTGAGGACTACGACCTCGGTCCGCTGATCGTCCGGAACCAGGACCGCTGCATCATTTGCAAGCGGTGCGTGAAGGTGATGGAAGAGATCGTGGGCGACCCGGTCCTGGAGTTCGGCCAGCGCGGCGTGACCACCGAGGTGTACACCTTCGAGCACAGCCACTTCCCGGCCGGCTTCAGCGGCAATACCATCCGTGTCTGCCCGGTCGGCGCGCTGATGAGCAAGCCGTTCCGCTTCAAGGCGCGGCCGTGGGAGCTGATCAAGACCCCGGGCCTCTGCACGCAGTGCGGCGTCGGCTGCAACGTGCGGCAGGACGTGCGCGAGAACAAGCTGCTTCGGCTGGTCGGCCTTGAGAACAAGCAGGTCAACGACGGCTGGCTCTGCGACCGCGGCCAGTTCGGCTACGACTACATCAACAGCGAGCAGCGCCTCACCCAGCCGATGATCCGCAGCGCCGCCGGACGTCTGGAACAGGCGAGCTGGGATGACGCCATTGGCCTCATCGTCAGCAAGCTGAAGGAAGTGAAAGCAGTCAATCCATCCGCTTTCGGCGCCATCGGATCGGAGCGGGCGAGCAACGAGGACAACTTTGTCCTGCAGCAGTTCACCCGCCAGGTGATCGGCTCCGCCAACATCGATCACCGCCTGGGCAGCACGCGCCGCGACTACCACGCCCACCGCCCGAAGCCAGGTGCGATCCTCGACCTCGAGAAGGCAGACATTGTTCTTTTGATTGGCACCGACCTCACGGCGGAGGCACCGGTTCTTGACCTAGTGCTCAAGCGCAGCCTGCTGTTCGGCAAGAGTAAGCTGATCATCGCGAACCCGCGCCATACGGACCTGAACAAGTCAGCGGCCCAGTGGCTGCAGTACACGCCCGGCACCGAGATTGCACTGATCAACGCCCTGATCCAGGCGACCCTCGAAGCCGCAACCGCTCCGGTGGCTGGGGTGGATGTAGTGAAGCAAGGTATTGGCAGCAAGAGCGTTGCGCAGCTTGCGGAACTGGCGGGGACCAACGAAGCCGCCATCCGCTCCGCCGCCGCGCTCTTCTCCGGCGCGCGGCTGGGCAGCATCCTCTACGGCCGCTCCGCCGCCGAGAGCCGTGACGGTGCCTACTTCCTCGCCGCGCTTCACAACCTCACGCTGATCTCCGGGCATGCCGGAAAGCCGGGCCATGTGGCGCTGGAAGTGGTGACAGAAGCGAACACCTGGGGTGCACGGGATATGGGCGTGCTGCCGGATGCCGGCGTCTGGGGCGAAGCGGTGACCAATCGCGGCCTAGGCACCGGAGAGATGCTTCAGGCGGCCATTGACGGCAAGCTTCAGGCACTCTACGTGATGCAGAGCAATCCAGCGGTAGAGTTCGCCAACCAGGCGAAGGCGCTGCAGGCACTCAAGGCGGTGCCGTTCCTGGTGGTGCAGGACATGTTCCTCACGGAGACGGCGCAGCTTGCTCACGTGGTGCTCCCCTCCACCTCCGGCGCGGAGCGCAACTGCACGTTCACCAACATCGAGGGCCGCGTGCAGCGCACGGTGCGGGCGATGTCGCCGCGTGGCGGGTCGCTGGACGACTGGCAGAGCCTAGCCAACATCGCCGAGGACCTTGGATCGCCGCTGGGCTATGAAACAGTTGATTCTGTGGTGAAGGTGCTTCGCGAAGCGCTCAACGGCAGGTCCACCAGCTCAGCCCCCAAGCTCCAGCGCGTCGAGACCCCGCCGACCGCCAGCAGCGATCCGAACCATCCGATGCGTCTCTTCACCGGCCGCGTGATGTTCGATCACAGCACCATCCAGGGCCAGTCGTCCGTGCTCCCCGGCCTGGCACCCGCTCTGGCAGCAGAAGTGAATCCTGCGGACGCGGCGCGCCTGGGAATCACGGATGGCGAGACGGTGGGGGTCGTGACCGCCATCGGAAGTCTCAGCCTGCCGGTGCGCGTCACTGAGGATGTTCCCGCCGGCTCCGTCTTCGTGCCCTCTGGTTTCAATGAAGCGCCCGTCACCGCGCTGCTTGGTGAAGGACTGACCACCACCGGCTGCCGCTTAGTCCGCGCGTCGGAGTAGAATTGCCCCCGGGACCGACCCTTCAGTCCTCTACCCCGCCTTTCCACCCTTTCTGCTACCAACTGCCGAGTCCACTGTGCCGCCCCTCGATCAACTCATCGCCGCTGTCATCAAGATCGTCCTGGTTCTCGGGTTCATCCTGACGGCCGTGCCGATGATCGTCTGGCTTGAGCGCAAGGTCATCGCCGACTTCCAGGCCCGTGTCGGCCCCAGCCGCGTGGGACCCTTCGGCCTGCTCCAGTCGTTCGCGGACGGCATCAAGCTGGTGATGAAGGAGAGCATTGTCCCGAGGGACGTGGACCATCTCCTCTACTTCGCCGCGCCCGCCGCTGTGATCGTGGCCGCGCTGTCCGTGATCGCGGTGATCCCGTTCGGCGGCGACCTGAACTTCAACGGACAGACCTACCCGCTGGTGATCGCGGACCTGCCCATCGCGGTGCTGTTCATCCTGGCGCTCACTTCCCTTGGCGTTTACGGGATCGTACTGGCGGGGTGGTCGAGCAACAACAAGTACTCGCTTCTCGGCGGCCTGCGCTCAGCGGCCCAGATGCTCAGCTACGAGCTTCCACTGGGACTCAGCCTCGTAGCTGGCCTGATGATCGCCTCGCACAAGGACCCGGCCGGGATCTTCAGCCTGAGCCTCCGACAGATTGTGGCGAATCAGGACGGCGGCCTGTTCACCTGGGCCGCGTTCGACTGGCGGTTCGGCTTCCTCGGTCTGATCGCGCTGATCGCCTTCTTCATCTGCGGCGTTGCCGAGACCAACCGCGCCCCCTTCGACCTCGCTGAAGCTGAAACCGAGTTGGTGGCCGGCTTCCTCACCGAGTATGGTGGCCTCAAGTGGGCCATGTTCTTCCTGGGCGAATACGCGGCGATGCTCAACGTCTCCGCCATCGCCATCGCCGTCTTCCTCGGCGGTTGGCACTCGCCCTACCCGGAGAGCTGGATCGCCTTCGTCGCTCCTCCCGGCAGCATCCCCTACGTGCTGCACAGCCTGCTCTGGTTCGGGTTGAAGATCTTCGCGGTCCTGATCTTCTACATCCACCTGCGCGCCAGCCTTCCGCGAATCCGCTACGACCGCCTCATGAGCTTCGGATGGAAGACGCTGATGCCGGTGACGCTCGGACTGGTGCTTGTCATCGCCTGCATCCTCACTGCCTTTCATCAGCAGAAGCCGCCCGCTGTGCTGCTAACCGGCTATTCCGCCAGCCAGACTTTCCCGAGTGCCGGCCCCAATCCGGGCGGACAGCCCTTCAATCCCGCGATGCCCGGCGGCCCCGCCGACATGGGCGGTCCGGGCGGTCCGGGCGGTCCCGGTGGCATGGGCGGTCCGGGCGGCATGGGTGGCCTCGGCGGTGGATTGCCCCCCGGTGCCGTCACCCCCGGCGGACCGATCGGCACGCCACCCGCACCGCGCGCAACGCCTTCACCTTCGACCACTCCGGCCGCACCACGCGGCGGGGTGATCCCAGGACAGAATTAACATGTCGACCCACCAAGAGATCGCCGTCCCCGCCGACCGCAGAACCTCCGTGTTCTCCAAGGTTTCCGCATTGGTGACCGGCCTCAAGACCACGGCCATGGAAGCCCTCACGGGCAAGCGGGTCACGCAGATGTATCCCGAGGAGCACTACGATCCGTTCCCGCGCTGGCGCGGGCGACACGTGCTTCGCCGCCATGAGAATGGGCTTGAGAAGTGCGTCGGGTGCGCCCTCTGCGCCGCAGCCTGCCCGGCCCACTGCATCCGGGTCATCGCGGGAGAGAACACCGATACGCACCGCATCTCCGAGGGAGAGCGCTATGCCGAGGTGTACGAGATCCACATGCTCCGCTGCATCTTCTGCGGCTATTGCGTGGAAGCGTGCCCCACGGAAGCCCTCGGAATGACGGGCGAGTACGAGCTTGCTACATTCAGCCGCGAAGCGCAGCTTTACGGCAAGGAACGTCTGCTGGAGGCGGTTCCGATCAACAAGGCCGACATGTCCGGCGACTAGCCAACGCAATTCCTAATCCTACTCCCACTCCTAATCCTACTCAAAACCCACGCGCCGCATTGAATGCAGTCCAACGCGAGTGGCACCACATCCCGGCTCACTGTCTCCAATCTGATGACGATCATCGGAGTAGGAGTAAGAGTAGGATTAGAATTAAGAGAGCAATAACACTTCACCCCATGGACGCCTCCATCATCGGCTTCTGGATCATCGCAGTCATCTCCGTGGTAACCGCCATCGGAGTGGTTCTGCACCGCAACCCCATCCGTTCAGCGCTGCTCCTGGTGCTGAACTTCGTGGCTCTGGCGATTCTCTACGTGCTGATGAACGCCCAGGTCCTCGCGGCGTTGCAAATTCTGGTCTACGCCGGCGCGATCATGGTGCTCTTCATCTTCGTGATCCAGGTGCTGAACCTGGCGGGCGAGACGGCGACCACCGATCCGCTCGTCGGCCAGCGCTTCGTCGGGGTGGTGCTGGGCGCGTTGCTGCTGGCGGGCCTCGCCTACGGGATCAACGCCATCGCGGCCAGCCCAGCCACGGTCCAGCCTACCCAGGAGGCCGGCTTGCGGCAGCAGGCGCTTGCGGATCAGGGGATCTCCCAGATCCAGGTGATTGGTTGGGACCTCTTCACGAAGTATGTCTACCCCTTCGAACTGACCTCGATCCTGCTTCTCGTGGGCGTCATCGGCGTCATCATCCTCACCAAGCGCCGTTCCCCACAAGCGCCCACCCCTTAAGCGCCTCCCCCCCTTGCGCGCCACTTGAGCGCCACTGTTACCACCGATGCAACTTCCTAGTTATCTGCCCTTGGGGTTGAGCGCCATCCTCTTCACGATTGGCGCGTTCGGCGTGCTGACGCGGAAGAACCCGATCATCATCTTCATGTGCGTCGAGTTGATGCTGAACGCGGTGAACCTCACGTTCATCACCTTCAGCACTGCGCGCGGCCTTATTGATGGACAGATCTTCGCGTTCTTCGTGATGACGGTGGCGGCGGCGGAAGTGGCTGTCGGTCTTGGCATCATCGTTTCCATCTTCCGGGACCGGCACAACATCGACGTCGACGAGGTCAGCCTCCTCCGCGGCTGATCCCTTCAGCCCGCACGCGCACACGATTCCAAGGCCGCTTCGCCAGCCACCCCACCCAGTAACAGCCACCCTTTGGCAACCGAACTCATGGCAGACGCAATCAAGTTTGTACCCCTCTTTCCGCTCCTTGGCGTGATCGTCAATGCGCTGCTCTCCACCCAGAGCGCGCAGACCCGACAGCGCCTCTCCGGGTGGGTTGCGGTTGTGGCCGCAGCGCTCTCCTTCGTGGCGGCGCTGGTGGTTGCATTCGATTATCCGGGAGTGCTGGGAGGGCGTGCGTTCACGGACGTTGAGGTCTACCGCTGGCTGGACTTCCCCGGTTCACTCATCAGCATTCCGGTCGCCTTCCGCATCGACGGCCTCTCGCTGGTGATGACGCTGATCGTGACCGGGGTGGGGACGCTGATCCACATCTTCTCGGTTGGCTACATGAAGGGGGACCCGCGGTTCGGGCGGTTCTTCATCTACCTGAACCTCTTCCTCTTCTCCATGCTGCTGCTGGTGCTGGCGAACAACTACGTCCTGATGTTCGTTGGCTGGGAAGGGGTGGGGCTCTGCTCCTACCTGCTCATCGGCTACTACTTCGAGAAGGTCTCCGCCGCGCAGGCCGGTAAGAAGGCATTCCTGATCAACCGGGTCGGCGACTTC
>JANPLG010000181.1:0-5314 GCA_031426395.1 Actinomycetes bacterium | reverse complement strand
CGCAGCGCACCCGTAGGGCGGAGGCGGTGGGCGGGGTCACGGGAGCGGTGGGGGTTGCAGAGACGGTGCTGGAGGGCGCGCTCTCGCCGCCGGCGTTGGTTGCGGTCACCTGGTAGAAGTAGGCGGTGCCGTTGGTTACGGAGGTATCCGCGTAGGCCGTGGCGGTGAGGCCGCTGGCGACCGCCGTGAACGGGCCAGCAGCCGCGGCTGCGCGCTTGACGGAGTAGGAGGAGGCACCGGCGGAGGGGGACCAGGAGAGGTCCACTCGCGTGTCGCCCGCTGTAGCCGTGAGGCCAGTAGGAGCGCTGGGAGTTGCAGGGAGGCTCGGGCCCGGCACCAGCTCAATCGCGGAGATCTTAGGATCAGCCACGACCTTGGAAAGGGTGACGGTCACCTTCCCATTGACCGACGGGACGGAAAGGGTCTTCACCATCGCCCGGTTGGCTCCTACTTCCTTGACTATGTCGAAGCCCGTCAGGAATGGGGTGCCGTTCACGGCGACATTGAAGACGCGCTGCCCAGTCTGGGTGACGTAGACCTCTGCAAAGTGCAGCTTCAGCGTGTAGGTGCCACTCGGAGCCGGCAGGCCGTAGCTAAACGAACCATACCGCTCGGTGAGGTAGAGGGTCGGGTCAGTGGTTCCAGCGATTGAGCGGGGATCGACCCCGAACGGGCTGCCGCCATCGGCATAGGCGTCTGCGCCCCAGGTGTTCCCGGCGGTGTCCGTGTAGGACGCTCCGCCCGCATTGAGGCGGAGGATGTCGGTGGCGGCGGCGTTCGCCGTATTGGAGGGAGCGCTTTCCCCCGCCGCGTTGATCCCGGTCACCTGGTAGTGGTAAGTGACCCCGCTGGAGGCGCTAGTGTCGGAGAACTTGCTGCCGGCCACGCCCGTTGCGAGTGGCGCGAAGGGTCCCGCCGCCGCATTGCTCCGTCGGATGGTGTAGGAGCTGGCGCGCACGCTGGCACCCCAGGAAAGGTTCACGGCGCGGTACGCGCTGGACGCGACAAGCTGTGTCGGCGCGTCCGGCGGATTGTTATCCACCTGGCTGGACTCTCGCTCATAGGCTCCGAGGTCGGCTGCGGGACCCTGCGGGCGCGGCCTACCGTCTAGATCGGTGGTGACATTTGCCTGCGCGGGGCCCCGGTCCACCGCGGGAGCATTCTGGAGCAGGCGATAGTCGCCGGTGGAAGGACTGACGAAGAGCTGCGCGGCGGTGGCGGCAAGGGAGTTTTGCTCGTAACCGCGCGCCTGCCAGTCAGCGAGGGAGAAGCCATAGGCGACCTGCAGGACGTTGAAGTCCGAGTCGACCTGTGCTACGTCGGAACCGCTCAGGTACTCGATCCCTGCCTTCCACGACGTACCGTGGGTGAAGATGTTGTTTCGGACCGTGTTCAGTCCGGCGGTTTGGCCAAACTGGAGGCAGTAGCGAGAGACGGTCGGCATATCCACGGTGTTGTGGAGGACCTGATTTCCTTTGGGACCCTCGGCACCACCGTATTGGTAGAACACGATGCCCCCGGCCTTGTTGCCATAGAGCAGGTTGTTGCTGATCACCGAGTCTTGCACGCCGTCGAGGTTGATCGCCGCGCCGCCACGGGCACCGTTCCCGTAAGCCACGTTCCCGTCAATCACCGCGCCGCTTACGATCCCGTCGCCGCCCATACTGACATCGGCGTTGATCTGAATGCCGCAACCGTAGTTGTCGTAACTCCGGTTGTTGCGGATGATCGGGCGATCACCGCTGTTCGAGACGTAGATGCCATGCTCGGCCTTGCTGCCGTAACAGGTGTTGCGCTCGATGGTGAGGTCGTCGCTGAAGTCGGTGAAGATTCCCCAGTAGCCGCTGTTCCCGAAGGTGCAGCCGCGGAGGGTGACGCGCGCACTGTCGCTCACGCGGCACCCAGCGCGGTTGGCGTCCAGGACTTTCAGGCCTTCGAAGACGAGGTTGGATGAACCGGTCAGAAAGATTGTGTCGCGGTTATCGCCGCGGTCGGTCGTCTTCGTCACATGCGCACCCGGACCCACCGCGCGAACCGTTATGGGTGCCACCTGAGTGCCGTGAACCCCGGAAAGGGTGAAGCCCAGGTAGCTCCCGTCCGCCACCAGAACGGTGTCTCCAGGGCGACTGAGCTGCAGCGCCCGCCGGATTTGCCGGAGCGGCGCGGACGAGCTACCGGAAGCCTGATCGTTGCCGTTCGGCGAAACGAAGTAGGTGTTTCCGGCGGCCTGCCCGGTGGCTGCCCCGAGGGCCAGGAGGGCCAGTGAGGCGATGGACGCAAGCGTAGAGAGCCCTCGCGCCGGGCGGCGGAGGAGTATTCGAAGCGTGGACACGCGGTTCTCCTAAATCAGCCAACCGACGCAATCTGCGCCGGCCTTTGCCAGTGATCTCGTTCCGGCTCACCCCCGGCTCATTGTCCGGCGAGCGGCCCCCGCGTCGTTGCGCGGGTTGTTGTTTGCTTGGATCGCGTGCCGGTGAGGGTGGCTTGTGGCGCGCGTATGCCTGTCACCCCTCCGGACTCACTCACGGGTCAGACACCGCTGAATGCGGTGCAATGAAAGCCCGTCTGCTACAGTCATCGGCCAACCTGCAACGGAACTGTAGCAAATTAGATGCAGATGTTTGATAGTGCAGGCTGCGCAGCAGACGACCGCAGCGGTGCTTGCCCGCCGCCAAAGTGCGCTTGGCGCAATAACCAAGGTGCGCCAGCGACAAGCGCTTCATCTCTCGCAGCGAGCCTAGTACGGCTGGCGGGATACTGCGGGCAGCGTACGGCGTCTCACGAGGCAGCGGGGAGTTGCGGCGCTCATTGGGGAGTGAGATGCACTTCCCAATGGGTCACCGGTGGCCGCGTGTCCCGGAAACCTTCTAGCATGGCCGTTCAAAGCAGCACGGGGTAGCTGCGGCACCGCGGCATTTCAGTTGAAGGCACCTTTGGTGACGGTTCGACTGCAATGGATTGGATGGGTCTCGAGCCGCGCTTAACGGTTCTGCTCAGCCACAATCTTGATGAAGAGGATGGAGAGGAAGGCAATCGCCATGATCATCATGGCATCCGGCATTCTCTTGGCACTCTTGCCGTCAGGATCTGGCTTGGGTGGCGGAAGAAACACGCGCTCCGCCGCAACGGGCAAGGCCAGAAACAGGTAGAAATTCGGCGTGAAGGTGCGGGTGATGAAGAAGCAGCCGACAAGGAATCCAGCAAGTGCAAGGCGCATCCCAAGCACCACTTTGTGGTCTGGATAAGCGCTTTCGTCCTCACCCTGCGGTACAAGCCGACGTCGGTAGCAGTAGTAGATGCAGCCGATGAAGAAGCAGTAGCCGGGAAAGCCGGTTTCCGCAAAGCTCTGAGCGAACGTATTATGGGCCACCATGCCGCCGTTGTTTTCAGCGAACTTCCCGAACCCCACGCCCATGATGGGGTTCTCTTTGACCTTATCCACTGCGTTGGACCAAAACCAAAAGCGGGAGTTGGCCGACGCTTCTTGATTGTCAAAGCTGGTCATCCGGCTTGGTCCAACGAGCAGGAAGAGTTGCACGGCTATGAAAGCAAGCACCAGCGCGATCGACTTCTGCCGGAGCGACATGATGAAATAGCCGGCAACCACGGTCAGGAATGCAAGCATCCCGCCGCGCGAGTTGGTCATGAAGATCGCCCACGAAAGCTCAATGGCAACCGCGATCAGTACAATCCGCACCCAGCCTTTGAAGCGGGCGGTCAGCATCATGGCCAGGCCGAGGCCAAACGAAAGGGAGACCGCAAGATCGTTCGGGTCACCGAAAATGCCGGTGCCTGTCGACCGCGTCATGCCGTCGTAGGCCAGGTTGACCCCGTTGAAGTAGAGCCACTGACTGTGGATGGCGAGATAGACAGTGCACCCTAGCACGCCCCACACCAGTACCCAGAAGCGCTTCACGTCTCGGGCAAGGTTCACCACCAGGAAGGCCATGATGGCGAGCTTCCCAAGGTCCTGTGCCGCTTCGTCGGTGGCGGATCCGCTGAAAGTCGTGATAATCGCCCAGATCGTCAGGCCGAAAACGCAGTTCAGATAGTGCGATCTAACGAACGGCTCTTTGTTGAGCGCCATTCGCAATAACAAGCCCATCAGTGCCAGGATGGAAGTCGCGAGGGTCAAGCGCATTCCCGCCAGCGCCGGAAACGAATCCTCTGGCCTGGTGAAAAGCAAGGTTGTAAAGGCAACCAGTCCCCACATTGGCTGCGCGATGACGATGATCGCCACCAGGGCCGCCACCACCACGGCAAGAACGCGGACCTCGCTCTCGGTCGCCATGCCGTAGGTGACCGCGATGGGGAGCAGAACCGCCGCAATGACGAGCAGGAAGGTGGGCACCTGTCCGGACGACGGTGCCTGTCCGGGCGTGGCTGGCCCTCCGTGCTGGATGGACGGTGTGGCTAACGGAATGGGTCGGTCCAACTTCAGCTTCCCTTCGAGCGCAATACCACCCCGATGGTGCGGAGCAAGATGACCAAGTCCAGCCAGACAGACTGGTGCGAGACATAGATCAGGTCGAACCGGAGCTTGTCAGCCGCCCGCGTGTGGTAGCCACCGCAGACCTGGGCCAGCCCGGTGATGCCCGGCACGGCGCGGTGACGCTGGGAATAGTCCGGAAGTTCTTGGATGTACTGGCTGACGAAGACCGGTCGCTCCGGCCGTGGACCGACCATGCTCATCTCGCCGCGGATGACATTCCAGAGCTGCGGCAACTCGTCCAGTCGGCACTTGCGCAGCCAGCGCCCAAGGCGGGTAACCCGAGAATCCAGATCACCCGAACAGAGGACCGGACCGGTTGCCGCCTCGGCGTCGGTGATCATCGTTCGGAATTTGAGGAGGGTGAAGACGCTTCCGTCCTTCCCGATCCGTTCCTGTCGGAAGATGACCGCACCCCGTGACGAAGTCAAAATGGCGATGGCGATCACTGCCATCAGGGGACCTAGCAACACCATTCCCAGCACAGCGGCGAGGAGGTCCAACCCGCGCTTCGCACCGGCATTGGCGGAGTTGCTCTTGCCACCGAGCGTGATGACGGCAAGGTCTCCAATAGCTGTCACCTGTCCCACTGGCAGCATCGCCTCGTAGTAGGAAGGCACCACGCGGACCGTCACTTGCTCTCCGAGTTCAGAAGCGAGGGCTTGCTTCCAACTGGGGGAGGCGGCGATGAAGACCTCCTCCACCGTCTCAGAGCGGATGACCCGCGCCGCATCGGAGCGATTCCCGAGGTGACGGACGGACTGGGATCTCTCCGCCAGAGGGTCGTCGTCCAGCCGATGTTGGTGCAGAGGCAGACCACCATCC
>JANPLG010000180.1:0-4760 GCA_031426395.1 Actinomycetes bacterium | reverse complement strand
CTCACCCACTCACCCACTCACCCACTCACCCACTCCGTCGGATGATGCGCTGACAACTCCAGTCGAACTCAAGGCGCCGGACTTTCGTGTTATTGGAGTGTGGAAACCAGTCGCCCCGCCGACAATGCCGCGTAAGGGAATGACCGCGTCCCCTTCATCGCCAGCATGCCCGCGCTCGGTTGACGCTACCCATGGCTGTCGTTATAATGCACCAACTTTCAGACCGGCACCGCGGAGCACTGGCCCGAGCGGGCAAAGTGCTCTTCTGTTTGCCTAGGGGCAAATGGCCGGCCCGTCCCTTCCCGGAGCTTCGCGACATTGAGCGAGAGACAGAGACAACTGATCCTCACCCCTACCGGGCTGAAGCAGATTGAGGACGAGCTGAGGCACCTCCAGACGGTTCGCCGCCAGGAAGTTGCGGAGCATATCCGCCAGGCTAAGGACTTCGGGGACGTCACGGAGAACGCGGAGTATGAGGAAGCGAAAACGGAGCAAGCTTTCCTGGAAAGCCGTATCTCCGAGCTGAAAGGCATCCTCGGCAGCGCAGAATTCATCGACGAGAGTGAGATTCCCACCGATAAGATCGGCATCGGCTCCATCGTCTCTGTCAAAGACCTCGACATGGATGAGGACTGGGAGTTCACCCTGGTCGGCTCCTACGAAGCCAATCCGGAGACGGACCAGATCTCCAACGAGTCTCCCATCGGCGAGGCGCTCTTCGGGGCGCTTCCGGGAGACGTGGTGGAGGTGGAGGTGCCTGCGGGTAAGCTGAAGTATCAGGTGATCTCTATCCGCAAGTAGCTAAAGTCGCTAGTTGCGGCTGCATTTTCTTCAGGACCGGGAGTGGGTATCGCCCGCGACCGGTCCTTCTTCCGTTAGGTCACCGGATTTGGGCGTTGCAGCCGAGAGCTTCAAGCAAGCGTTGAGCCGCTGGGCCAGTGGGATCACCATCGTGACCTGCCGCACTGCTGATCGGCCCATTCACGGCATGACCGCGAGCTCACTCGCCAGCGCCTCCCTCGATCCACCGTTGGTCCTGGTCTGCGTGAACCGCAATGCGCTCACCCACGCGCTCATCGCGGAGCAGGGCGCCTTTGGGATCAACATTCTCCGCTCGGATCAGCAGGAAGTCTCCAGCCGATGCGCGGGGTTCCTGGGGGCTAAGGCCCACTTTCTTGACGACCAGCCCTACCGGACGGGCGAAAGCGGCGCACCGCTGCTGGAAGATGCTCTCTCCTGGCTGGAGTGCACCCTGTGGCGCAGCTACGACGCCGGTGACCACACCATCTACGTAGGCGAGGTGCAAAGTGCCGGTGCCACCGAGGGTGAACCGCTGCTCTGGTACCAGCGCGGCTACCGGGAACTGATGCTCAAATGACGCACCGCCCCGGAGAGGACACCGAAGCCACCGCCACCTCGCACGCGTCCCAATCCGAGGGACGTGGCGCGCTGGAAGCGTATACCCGGGAGCGGCTTGCCACCCATCCTTTGCTGCAGCCCCATCTTGACGAAGCAGCGGTCTACCTGGTGGGATCGGTTGCTTTCGGCGCGTGGGATGAGCTGTCTGACCTGCACGTCCGCATCGCCCTATCAGATGAGGAGCATTCCTCGCTGGCGGCAAGACTCCAAGCGGCTCACCTCTGGGATCCTGCCCGAGACATCCGGCTGCGGCTGGTTGACCGCGAGCCTTTCCGCCGGTACCCCAGCGCGGAAGTGCTGATCCTCTCGGCATCCCAGCTAGCCCAGGAGTTCCGCTTCTCAGGGCCGGTGGCGCTTTGGACGCACCGACACGCGTCCGTCCTCGCCGACCCTACCCGCCTCTTGGCGGCTACCGTTGCCCATGCGGAAGAGGAGTTCCAACGTCGGTTGGACAGCCTCCGCTGCGAACACTACTACCTCTTCCGGCAGGCGAGGAGCGACCTTCAGCCCCGCCTGATTCCCAAGCGCCTCGGCACCCTCCTCGCCATCAAGCGGGGCGAGGCGATCCGCGAAGCCCTGCGCCTCAGCTTCCTGGCCGACGGCCTCCCCTACCCTTACGACAAGTGGCTGGAATACATGGCCGAGCGCGAGACCCGCTGCGGTGCCGGCATCGTGACGGCCTGCCGAGCGCTGGCTGCCGCCCGAGAGCCTCACACCCTCGACCGTGCGGCCAAGGTCCTGCGTGACCGGGTCATCTTCGGCCTGCAGCAGGGTGGCGTGTCGGAAGCCTGGCTGGAACAGTGGTGGCTCTGGCCAACGCTCGCGCCATCCACCCAGTAGAATGCCGTATGCCAGTTTTCGAGAAGCACGCAACCTACCCGGTTCCTGTCCAAGATCTGTGGGATTGGCACCTCCGGCCAGGGGCGCTAGAGCGGATGATCCCACCGTGGGAGCACGCACGGGTCTTGGAGCAGCAGGGGACCGTGGAGAATGGCGCACGTGTTGTGCTGCGGATGAAGGTCGGGCCGATGCCGGTGCAGTGGACTGCCGTCCATGAAGCTTACGATGAAGGCCGCCGGTTCCGGGATGTCCAGGTGCGGGGTCCCTTCGCCCGCTGGGTCCACGACCACCTCTTCGAGGCCCTCGACAGCGAGAGCTGTTCCCTCACCGATCGGGTCGACTACAAGCTTCCCCTGGGACCGGTGGGCCAGTTCTTCGGCGGCGGTTTTGTGCGGTCGACGTTGGAGCGGAATATGCGCTACCGCCACGCGGTGCTGGGCCACGACCTCTCCCGTCACGCTGACTTCCACAACCATGGGCCGAAGCGGATCATCGTCTCCGGCGCCACCGGCCTGGTGGGGCGTTCGCTCTGCGCGTTCCTGCGGACCGGGGGGCACGCCGTTGACCGCCTCGTCCGCCGCAACCCGGAACGCGGCAGCCTCGATATCTACTGGAACCCGGATCGCGGCGAGATCGATGCGGCGAGCCTTGAGGGCGCGGAGGCGGTCGTCCACCTTGCCGGCGAGAATGTGGCGGGTGGGCGCTGGACGCCGGAGCGGAAGGCCGCCATCCTTGAGAGTCGCCGGGTCGGCACGCGCCTACTTTGCGAGACATTGGCGGGGCTGAAGGTGAAGCCATCAGTGCTGGTCTCCGCCAGCGGCACCGGCGCTTACGGCAACCGCGGCGACGAGGTGCTCACTGAGGACTCGGATCTGGGCGAGGGCTTTCTCGTGGACGTGGCCCGCGAGTGGGAAGCCGCCACCGCTCCCGCCCGGGAAGCTGGAATCCGCACGGTGATGCTTCGGATCGGGCCGGTGCTCACCCCGGCAGGCGGGATGCTGGAAAAGCTTCTCCCCCCCTTCTCGCTCGGTGTTGGCGGGCCGATGGGGAGCGGCAACCAGTGGCTGAGCTGGATCAGCATGGAAGACATGCTCGGCGTGATCCGGCACGCGCTCTTCACGGAGAGCCTCTCTGGTCCAGTCAACGCCGTGACGCCAGAGCCGGTCACCAACCGGGAATTCGCGCGGGTCCTCGGCCGGGTGCTGGCGCGCCCCGCGTTTGCCCCGCTGCCTGCCGCGGTCATTGAGGCGCTGTTCGGAGAGATGGGCCGTGAGACCATCTTAGGTAGTCAGCGCGTCCTGCCCCGCCGCCTCGCCGCCAGCGGTTTTCCGTTCCTCCTGCCGGACCTCGAGAGCGCCTTACGCTTCGAGCTTGGCCGCTGAGCGCATTGAACCCAGACTATGCGCGGCTTCCCACTCTCTCCGGAGAATCGCGTAGACGTACTCGCTGCTCCAGTAGCCTTTGAACCAGACCGCTTCCACCACGTGGGCCTCGCGCCGCATCCCCAGCCGCTCAAGTACCCGACTCGACGCGCCGTTCAGCACGTCGCAGTGGGCGCACACCCGGTGGACCGCCATCTCCTCGAAGAGGTAGGCCAGCAGACGACACGCGGCCTCCGTGGCATAGCCGTTCCCCTGGTGCTCCCGCGCGAAGGTGAAGCCGATCTCTGCGAGGCGCGCGTCGTCCGGCGTCTCCGCGTCGGCCACCTTGAAGGCAACATCGCCTACTTGCTGGCCGGTCGTGCGCAGTTCCACAGCCACCTGGTAGTAGTGGCCGGGACTTCCCGGAGGATGCTCCAGCTTCCGGCGGATGGCGGTCAACGCGCGCTCCAGCGAGTACGGTGTCTCCCACCCCTGATAGCGGGACACCTCCGGGTCGTTGCGGTAGGCATAGAGTACCGGCGCGTCGCTCTCCTCGAAGGCTCGAAGTAGCAGGCGTTCCGTGGTCAACAGCTGAAAGTCGGCCAAACGTACGCTCTCCATCAGTGACCCGGGGCGTCCGTGGCCCGCTGACCGTCGCGGCGGTCAACCAGCACGCCCGGCAGGAACGGCACAGCGATCAGCACTAGCAGGGTGGTGAGGGCGTTGATCCAGACCAGGTTATGGAAGTGGAAGCCCGCGCCGCCCTTCGCCACGGCCGTGGTCAACCAGGACCCCCCGAGGTCGGAGAGTTCCAGCGTGAAGTTCCAGACGCTCATCATCAGCGCATAGCCCAGCGCTTCGCTCCCCTTCGGTGTGGCGCGGGCGGCAAGGTCGTAGAGGGGCAGCAGCGCCCAGACCATGGTCGCCGACTCCACGCAGGTGATCACCATGGCTGAGGCAGGGTCCCGGTACAGCAGGTACCAGAGCGTCATCGTGGCGTGGAAGAGGATACTCACGGCAAGGAGCCGCCGCAGGGTCATGAGCGCACAGATGCGGCTGTAAACGAGCGCCGCCACGATGGATGCCGCACCCCCCAGCGTCTTCAGAAACCCGACCATCTCCTCGCTGAAGCCCAGCTCA
>JANPLG010000179.1:0-8206 GCA_031426395.1 Actinomycetes bacterium | reverse complement strand
GTTGTCAGCGGGCTTCGGCGGCTGCATTTCGGCAGCCGCCGCCGCTCTGCTACCCGGCCGCTGGGACGCTACCGGGACCGGACTTTCACCGGCAAGCCGAACGAGGCTTGTCTGGACACACGCGACCGCCGAAAGTAGGTGAAGAGGTCCTGGTAAGCAGGAGCAAGGGTCCGCTCTCGATAACTCCGTCACCCTCGCCAGGCAATCTTACTGCGAAGGTGCCCGTGCGTTGCGGGGGTCCAGTCACGCCCGTCCCGCACCGGGGTAGCGACCCCATCGGCCGTCAACCACCTGACGGAGCGAGTCCCACGCCCAGGTCGGGTACTGCTGGACCCCCGAAGGAGACGGTTTCCACGCTCGGGACGACTGCCCCGCTGTCCGTGAATGAGGGTGACGACGATTGCGAAGGCGGAGACGAGTCCATCATTGTGAGAGGGCTAGCGATTTGAAACCCCGCTACCTACAAAACGCGGTCGCACCCTGCGGGGTGACGGGGTTCGGGGTTCGGGGTTCAGTCTGGGACGGGAGGCTGCGACCTGCGGCCCTCGTCGGTGGAACGGAGCGTTGGAAAGCAACGGAACTTGCGCCGACCCTCACGCCGTCCAACCGGTTAGCCAATTGCGGATTGCGGGGTGGCTGGGTACTGGGGCGTTTTCGGCAAGCAGCAGTTGGGCGGTGCGGGGAACGGCAACCTCGAAGTCTCTCCATCCCTCTGTCTCTCCATCCCTCTGTCTCTCCATCGCACCCTGACTGGTAGGGCAGGTCACCGGCCGAGTCGCACCGAATGACAAGCTGGCTGGCTGCTCCCATTTGCGGAGCTTCCCCTTCTTTTCCGCTACCGCCAACCTGCCAGAGCAAGCCGGAGAGGCCGACCCTGTACTTCGGCAGCGTGATCACCCTCCTTTGGGTCGCCTGTCTTGCCTCGCTTGGAGAAGTCTTCGTATGTCCCTCCCCTCCCTCCGAAACTACGTGGCAGCCGGTCTGCTCCTTGCCGGCCCGCTTCTCGCCGGAGCGGTGGCTGCGTTGGCCGACCCCTTCCCAGCCGCCGTGGAGCCACTGCGGGACTTCGATGGAGCCGGGTTCATCCAGGTGGACCTCCCTTCCACTCCAGACAACGCGAATGGCGTGAAGCTGATGATCGGCTACCGCCAGCAGTTCGTGCGGCCGGACCGGACCATGATCGACGTCGAGGTGAGCGGGGTGCGGCAGCGGACCCTGGTGCAGGGCAATGTGGAGCGTACCTTCAGCCCGGGCACCGGCTACCTCATCGAGCGCACCTACCGCAACATCGAGGCGCTGCCGGAAGATCCCATCGCGGTGCGGCGGATGTCGATCATCGCCTTCTCCCAGGCACTCCGGGAGATTCAGAGCGCCAAGGTGCTGCCGACGGAGCCGCTGGATGAGACGGAGAAGAAGGCGAAGGCACGGCTGGAAGAACTGCTGACCCTCCGCAAGCTGCTCTTGCAGAGCAAGGACGAGAAAGATCTCTCACGGGCGCAGGACGCCGCGATGGAGAGCGCGCGGGTCCGCGACCTGGTGGAGCAAATTCCGCTCTTCAAGAGCCATCCCTGCTGGGTGGTTGAGATCCCGAACAAGGACCTTTCGCAGACGTTGCTGGCGCGCGGACTGATGGGAGACGAAGCGAAGCAGCTTCTACAGGGGGGCAAGACCTTGCTCTGGGTGACCAAGGCCCAGGGGCTGCCAGTGCGCATGGAGACCACCTCCAGCGAGGGGCATGTGGCGGTCTACTTTTGCTTCCGGACCGTGAAGATCAATGACGGAGCCCAAGCCAACGAGGTGGTGCTGGGCGCTCCCCGCAGTTGGCGCATGTTCACCGCGATGGCCGACGTGCGCGATCCGAAGTGGCAGGACAAGATGCAGGAGTCGCTTCAGAAGCAGCTTGACGCCTACACTCGGGAGATCCAGGCGGCCCAGAAAAACCAGCGGAACACCTTCCAAGAGCCGCAGGAAATCCGCTTCCCAGGCAAGAAGCGCAAGAAGTAGGGATGTGCCGGATGGTCTCCGGTCCATTCACCTGCGACAGGCGAGAACTGACAGCCGTTGAAATGACAACTTATCAGCCAGGCCTAACTACGGGTGTTTACGCATACCGGGTGGCAGCCCGACTGGTTGGCGTCCCCGCCCCGCGTATCACCCGCTGGGCGGACGGCTACATCTTTCAGGTCAAGGAAGGCTATGGCTCGTCCAGGCCCGTGCTTCAAACGGAGCGGCATAAGGGCGTCATCACGTTCAACGAGCTGTTCGAACTCTTCTTCGTTCGTGAGTATGTCGCGCTGGGCGTGAGTCTGCCTCACGTCCGCAGGACGGCGGAAGTGCTTGCTGACCAGCTCGGACCCCATCCCTTCGCCAGCGCCGAGTTGATTGTCAGTGGGCGTGAGTTGATCCTGAACTCCGCCGAGTCCGTCTTGCAGCGACCCGACGTAGGACAGTTGGTTGCCGATTTCGCAGTGGGTTTCGCGCGGCAGGTCGCGTTCCGAAGCAACCGGGCTGCACAATACCGTCCCCACGGCTTTCAAAGCCACGTCTTTCTAGACCGCGAAATTCGGGCAGGCGAGGCGGTCGTGACTTCCCATGCGATACCTACGCGCTCAATCTATGCCTTGTGGGAGCAAGAAAAGAGCATTCCAGCCGTTGCCGAGTATTACGACATCCCAGCTTCCGATGTATCGGCCGCCGTGCGGTATGAGGGACAATGGCGGCTGGCCGCGTAAAGCTGGTCTTCGATGAGAACTTCTCCCACCGTCAGGTAGGCTTCATCTCCAGGGAGTCCGGCCTGGGTGAGATCCAGCACACGCGCCCGATGAGCTGGAGCGGCCTGCATGACTCGGTATGGTATCCACTCGCCATCAAGGCCGACTTCGTCATCATCAGTGGCGATCGTAATGAGAAGACACGGCAGTATACGGTCGAAGACCTCAAGGAGATGGGCGCGCGCCTGCTCATGCTAGGGCCGTTCTGGGATCATCTCAGCGGCTGGGACCGTGCCAAGTGGCTGGTCAACTCCATCGATTCCATTCACGCAACCGCATCGACCATGACTCCGGGCACCGCCATGCTCCTCGACCGGCGCGGGCGAAGCCGTGAGTTGTAGCCTGGCGGGGCGGCCCTCCGGAATCACGCCGCACCCGCCAAGAGAGGTCACCTCCGCGGCTTGAGCTCCACCCTGAGCGCTGCGTACCCGCCGATCTCGAAGTGCTCCACGCGTAGGCGGTGCCTGCCGCCGAGGCGGAGGTTGACGGTGTAGGCGGTGGGCACCTGGTGCTTCCAGGCTTCCAGCACCTTGCGGTCGTCCACGAACACCCGCACCCCGTCATCCGAGGTGATCTCCAGAGCGTACTCGCCTGCCGGGACTTCCAACTTGCCGTTGGCAACGGTGGCGAAGCGGTCCGTGGGGCCTCCGGGGTAGAAGGCCCCGCCGGAAGCGAAGTCGAGGGTGTCGGTCTGTAGTTCGTGGAGCAGGAGCCGGTCGGCCAGCGCGTCGCGGAATGCGCGCTCTTCGGGGATCGCGTCCGAGTTGGCGGGATCGATCGATTTGCTCCACCGGTAGAAGCCGACCGTCCATTCGATCGGGGCGAAGAAGCGCTCGTAGCCGAAGCGGACCGGCCGACCCGCAGGCGTGCGGACTCCGCGATAATCCGTGGTCTCCGCGCCGCTGAACTCCAGCACCAGCCGCGCGAGCCCTGGCTTCCCCGGTGGGATCACGACATCCACAAACCCGGGCACCGATCCGCTCTCCGCCGATAGGGAAGCGATTCCCTGCTGCTCGACCACGCGCCAGCGTCCCTTCGGCCCCAGCACCTCGAAGCGTTGGCTTGCGGAGCGGCCCGTGCCGGGGCCGCCGATCTCCTCGGCCTGCCGGGGCCAGAGGAGCGGGCGCTGGAAGTCGTAGGGGCCCCACTCGTCAACCAGGATGTACCGCCGGCCCCGGAGCGCGCCAGCTTTCAGGAACGGGTCGATGCCGCCCTTCATCGGCGGCGGCGCGAACGCTCGTGATGCGGCAGCGCCCGCGGCGACGGCGCGTGCCAGCTCGTCGTCGCCGTCTCGCACCCCGCTGCCGGTGGCGCCGGGGGAACGGTTGGTGTGGTTCGGCCACGGGAACCACGGCAGGTCGAAGCGCTTCAAGTAATCGCGCGTCTTCAGTGCGAGACCCTGGATCACGGTGCCGCTCGGCGCCATGGTAGTGGCCAGGGGCGCGAACTGCGGTCCCAGGTTGACCCGGTTCTCGTCGGAGCTGGCGTAATCCGACCAGAGGTTCTCCCGTCCGGCGGCGTGGATGTCGCTGTTAAGGATCGCGACCTTCTGGGTTGCCTCACCCTTCTGAAGGACCTTGCCGGTGCGGTGGAAGCGGTTCTCGCGCAACTCAACGCCATCGGTTCGGCGGATGTTCACGGCGTTGGTGAACGTGTTCGAGAAGAGGTTGCCCCGCAGCGTCCAGTCACGGCTGCGGGTGTCCCGGAACTTCGCGTAGGCAAAGCCCGGGTCCTGCGCCGGGTTGGCCCAGAGCGCGATTCCCTCATTATCCCGGTGGAACACGTTGTGCGTGACTGTGTTGCTCTGTCCGTGTTCCCAGGCGATGGCCTGCGCGTTCAAGCCAAAGACGTTGCCGATCACCTTGCTGTCATAGCTGTAGCCACCCCAGATGCCGTGCCAGTTCTCAAGGATCTTGTTGTTGATGAAGTTGTTCCGGCTGAAGGTCGCCTCAATGCCGTTGGTAGGCGCGTGGCTCCAGTCGTTGCCGTAGAGGAGGTTGTCGTTGCAGCCGCCCTGGCCGGTGTCCATGGTGGTCTGGCCAGCCCAGAGGAAGAATCCGTCGCCGCCGTGGGTCACGCTGTTGTAGGCGAAGACGTTCCGGTTGCACTGCTCGAAGATGAGGATGCCGGCGGAGTCCTGGCCACGGTTGTAGACCCCGTGGCTGTAGCCTCGCACGCACCAGTCGACCCGGTTATGCATGATCCGGTTGTCGCTGGAGCGGTACATCCCGATGCCGAGAGCGCTTAGGAAGGAGAAATCGCTGTTCCAGACCCGGCCCTTGTCGCAGCCGGTCAGCATGAGGCCGTTCTGGCCGCCGCGCGCGCGGGTCCCTTTCACCTCGAAGCCGTCGCAGTCCCTCAGGTAGATCGCCGCGCCGTACCGGAGCCACTCGTCCTTCTCGTTGTGGTGGTAGCTCATCCAGTCGGCTGTGTCTTCCTTCACCAGGCTCGACTTCAGCCGCTGCTTCCAGTTGTAGGAGAGGTCCGAGTCCAGGATGCGCAGGCCGGGCGAATTGCGGGCCATCAGCCCGACCTTATACCCGTGGATGCGGGCATTGCGGATGGTGACATTGCGCCCCTCGACCAGCACTCCCACACCCTTTCGTGTATCCGGCTCCGCAGTGGCAGACGTTCCGCGCAGCACCGCGCCGCCGAAATCGACCGTGATGTTGTCGCCGCGTACCACGAGGGCGGCACCAGCACGCTCATCGCCGGGGGCAGAGAGCAATCGGTCGCCGCTCTTGAACTTGATGGAGCGGGTGATGACCTGTCCAGTGCTCAGCTCGCGCCGATTGAGGAGGAGCTCTGGCTCGTCCGCGCGGAGACCGCTGGAGACCAAGAGCGGAAGAATGCCGGTCAGGAGTAAAAGCGGAAGGCGTGAAGTCAGCATTGGATGGGAAGCGAACGGAACCAGCGAGAATTGGAGACAAACCCGCGATCATTCTGGCTGATAGGCCTGATGTTGGGCCAAATCAACCTGATTACTCGAAGAAGCGAGGGCGTGCTTGAAGGGATGTCCCCCGTACGCGGCACCGTTCTGCTGCCTGCCTCGTCCACAGGCAGCAGAACGGTTCCCTAAGCAGCATCTAAAGATCTTTTCAAAGCAACCTTATCATCTTGCGTAGTCGCAGCATTCTTGCGCCATTAGCCGTAGAGCACTGACCTCCCTTCTCATCACTTGATCTCCTGGGTATACTCCACCGGCTCCCTGTTTCTCGTCGCAGAGAACCAGTAGCGGCTCTCATCGTAAGGAGACTTAATGTTCAAGCGAATTAAAGCGCGAGGGTTCACCCTCATCGAACTGCTCGTGGTCATCGCCATCATCGCCATTCTGGCCGCAATCCTCTTCCCCGTCTTCGCCAAGGCGCGCGAAGCAGCCCGCAAGACCTCCTGCCTCAGCAACATGAAGCAGCTTGGAACGGCGTTTATGATGTACACGCAGGACTACGACGAGAAGTACTGTGACCGCAACGGCGGCGTCACCGGTCACTGGGGCTACGCCATCCAGCCCTACGTTAAGAATTACGGCTTGTTCTCGTGCCCGTCCAACCCTAACAACACCCAGAACGTTTCGGGTGCCGGCATCCCCGGGGACCCGAACCGCATCCGGCGCTCCTACGGCATCAACTCCTGGATGCACGACGGTCGCTTCGGCGGGCGCGCCCTGGCCAACATCGACGCTCCGGCAGATCGCATCCTGCTGGGCGAGACCCTGGCGGACTGGAACGACTGGTCCGGATGGTGGTGGCCGGTTAGCAACTACACGGGCACCGGATTCGGCCACACCGGCCAGATGAACTTGCTCTACCACGACGGTCACACGAAGAGCAAGAAGCCCACCCAGACGATCAATCCGAAGATTGAGTGGATTAACGATAAGAACGACAACAACGTCGCGACCTGCCCGAACATCGATTCGGTCTTCACCGCGCAGTCCTGCACGGACTTGATCAACGGTATGCGTGCGATGGAACAGCTGCCCCGCTTCCAGTAAGCGGCTGAAACGGGATCACCTACCGGTAGTCTGTTGGGCGGGCGTCGGAATTCCGACGCCCGCCTTTTCGTATTTCTTCCCAATGACGCTCCACACTTCCAGACGTTCGCTTCCTCGAATCGCGCTCTCGGTGACCGGAATGGTACTGGCAGTCGCTGGGACCGTGGCGCTGGTAGGCTGCAAGCCAAAAGCCGCCGCGCTTCCGGCCGCACCGCCTCCTGCTCCATCGAGCAACGCTCCGAGCGGCGTGGCGGCAACCCCGGCCGCGCAACCTCTGGAAGCGGCGAACGCGGCGTTGGAGAAGGGGGATCTGCTGGGCGCGGCCCGGCTCACCTTCAGGGAGCGGGACCTTCACCCAGAGCGCCCGGAGCCATACCTGCTGCTGGGGGTGATCTACTCCCGTATGGCCACGTTGGTAGCTTCCCGTGGCGAAGCTCAGGAAGCCGTTTCAGCACTCGAAAGGGCTCGCCAGAACTTCCGCAAGTCCGCGAGTCTTGCGCCGCAGAGTGCCGCGCCGCTGCTCAACCTCGCCCGGCTGGAGATGGAGGCGCAGCGTCCGCTTGAAGGGCTGAAGGTGCTACAGCAGGCCGCGCGGGCGGAGCCGAAGAACGCCGAGGTCTGGTTCACTATTGGGCGGGCGCAGCGGCAGCGCGGCAGCCATGGCCAGTCGACGGAGGCCTTCCGGCGCGCGGCGGAGCTGGACCCTGCCCGTCCGGAGCCGCACCTGGAACTGGGGATGGTTCACATGGACTACGGCCGCTACGGGCAGGCGCGGCAGGCGTTCGAGGAGGCGCACCGGCTAGGTAACCGCTCGCCGCTCGTCCTCTCGGCCCTGGCGCTGAGCCTGCTGGTCAGCCCGGACGCCGCCGGCCAGGTGAGCCGGGCGGAGTCGCTGCTGACCGAAGCGGGGAACCCAGACATCCCGCCCGCTGTCTTCGCGCGGGGGTTGCTCCTCCAGCAAAAGGGGGATGCCGCCGGGGCCGCCGCGCTCTTCCAGCGCATCCTCGCCGCCGATCCCCGCAACGAGCGCGCCCTCTTCTCGCTGGCCGGTGCCCTCAGAACCCAGGGCGACCGCGCGAAGGCCGCGGAGATCCTGAAGCGCTATCAAGCCGTGGTCGCGCGGCGGCAGTTGCTCGCTTCCTACGGCGACCGCATCCGCCGGGCAGGCCCCAGTCCGGAGCTGCTGCGTGGTTATGCCCGCGCCTTGATGGAGGGCGGCTTCTACGCTCAGGCGGAAGCGCAGTTCCGCCAGCTCCAGCAGAAGCAACCAGGGGATGCGGAAGCGGCTCGCGGCTTGAAGGCGGCGCGCGCGGCACTCTCACGGCGAGCTCCTGGGCCGAGGTCGTGATCGATTTCGGAGTTCGGATTGCGGATTGAAAGACGCGGGTTAGCGGGAGGCGGAGTGGAGCAAGTTCATCGGGAGGTTGATGCGGGCGGGACG
>JANPLG010000178.1:0-3259 GCA_031426395.1 Actinomycetes bacterium | reverse complement strand
CCGGCCGCGGCAACGCGCTCCGCACCCGGCCGGCGTATCGCAACCCCGGGGTGCTGCCCCAGGTCTTCCCGTCCTTCCGGATGGTCTTGGCCAGCCGGCTCTTCTCGTTGTAACGAGGGTTGCCAGGAGTGATGGTGTCCCGCACCTGGACCATCTCCCACTCCACGTCCTTGCTCACTGCGGAGCGCTGGAAGACCCGGCCATCGTCTTTCTTGTACCAGCGCTCCATCGCGTCCACGCCCCACTTCACAGTGTTGTACCGCTTCAGAGGGTTGCCGCCGGCCAGTCCGGTAGTCACGGAAGCCTCGTCCGTGGGGTCGGCTTTCTTGTTCACGCTGCCATGGCAGTCCTGGCAGGTGATCTCGATGGCGGCGCGCGGCTCGTTATAGAGATGGGTGTCGCCGTGGACGTCCTGGGTGAAGTGGCAATCGACGCAGTGCATCCCCTTCTCGAGGTGGATGTCCTTCAGGTGAACCGACTTGTTCCACTTCTCGGGATCATCGAAGGCGATCTTTTTGCCTTCCTTGTCGAGGTAGTTGCCCTTGCGGTCGGCCTTGTAGACGCCGCGGTAGACCCATCCGTGACCGTTGAAGTCGGCAAGCTGCGTGTGCTTCATCTTCGGGTTGAGGTCGCGCACGTTCTCCAGGAACTTCGGATCGCCCCAGAGGCCCTTGAGCGCCGAGGCCTCCGGGTTGCGCCGCTGGATGCGGTCCCGCTCTGAAGCGGAGTGCTTCAGCGGCTTCTTGGGATACATCAGTTGCGCATCGGTCTCATTGTCCCACCAGGTGAGGCCGAGGTAGGTGGTGAGCATGTTGGTGCCGGGGTGCATGTGGCAGGTCATGCACTGGCTGGTGGGGATGTTTACCGTCATCTGGTGGGTGATGGGGTGGCCCCGCTCGCCCTCATCTTTGGCCTTGGCCAGCTTGGGATCATTCGTCTGGGTCTGGCCCAGGTGCCCGAATTGCGCGTACTGGGCGCTGTGCGTGGGATCGCGGTCGTTGGCGTAGACGTTGTGGCAGCCGGAGCAGCCGCTGGAGCGGAAGTCGCCCGGCTGGTCGTTCGTGCCCATGAAGTTGAGGGTCGGATCGAGGAGCCGCGTCTTCTGCGCGCCCAGCACCAACGAGTCAGTGCGGAGCTGGGTGCCGTGACCGCGGGTCGAGAGCTTCACATCCGGCCGGCCCGGCTCCTCTTCGCGCAGTGGGTTCCCGATCTCGCCCTTCTTGAGGCCGCCCCGCTCAAAGACGCGGAAGAGGTTGCCCATCTGCGCGACCTCCCACCGGGGGAGCGGGAAGAGGAACGGCAGGCGGCCGCGCTTCAGCGTCTCCTCCTCGGTGGGCTGCGGCACGGCCTGGATCATCTGCGGATCACCGTGGAAGCTGTAGCTCTCGCCCAGGACGGGGTCCTTGAAAGGGAGGACGCCGTTGTTGTAGAGCGCCGCGCCATAGAGCATGCCGCCGTGCGTCATCATGCTCTTCCGAACCTGGAGCACCTCCTGGTCGTGGCACGGACCGCAGCTCAGGTGCGCCACACGGAGATCGCCCGGGTTCACGAAGCGGATGAATTCCGGCTTCTCCTTGTTCATCATCGCGTAGAGGCGCTCGGGGTTGCCGGTCTTCCCCTTCTTCCAACCCCAGAGCTCCGAGAAGCGCGGCTGGACGTGCGCCTTGTAGGCATCCTTCGCCTTGCCGTCGCCGCCGTGGCATCCCACGCAGGTGGCCCCGATGTCCTCCGCGTGGCTCAGTTCCGTCCCCTCGTGGCAACTCACGCACCCCTCAGAATCGTCGCCCTCTTCCGGGACCTTCGTCTTCTCTTCCGGCTTCTCGCCTGGCTTTTCCCCTGGCTTCTCGCCTGGCTTCGGGTCATCCGCAGAGGCCGCGTGGGCGTGCCCCGCGTGGTCGCCGTCGTCCGGGCATGAGCCGGTGGCGTCCTTCTCCGCGAGAGGAGGCGCCGAGCCGGGCCGCATGGTGCGGACCTTCTTTTCCGGGCTCATCAGCAGGCTGGCGCCAGAGACGGAGCCAAGGAAGAGCGAAAGGCCGATGCCGACCATCAGGGGCCGGGTGATCATGCCGCGGAAGCGTGAGAATTGACGGTGCATAGGAGTGCGGCTGATGAGTGCGCGAAGCTATGGGGACGTACGTGTTCTAACGGAGCCGGTCAACGTGCACCGTGCTTTAAACCAGGGGATGTCGGCCCTCGGTTGGTCCAAATGCATGGTAGCGAGTGTTCATGTTTTACAGGGGGGGTGGGGGGACTACTTGGTCCTGGATTGTAAGGCGGAATTCAAAACCTAAAGGGCAAAAGTCAAAAGATTGCTAATGGCGGGACGGGTTCGAGCATGCTGGGCGGGGTTCGGGGTTCGGGGTTTGGTATTGGGCGGGTGGCGAGGATCTGAGTTCGAGGGTGTCAGGCTGAGGGGCTGTCGCTGGTGAGAATGCCGTCTCAGTTAACAGGCGTGTGACCGATGGCCGTTGTCCGGCGGGTCTCCCGTATTTTGTGGTGAATGTGTGCTACAGGAGACTGGATGTGATCGTGCGGCTCAACCAGCCCCGGAGGGGCGGCAGTCAATAGTGAGGGGTGCAACCCCCTTGGATGCGGCCCCGTCCTTCAAAGAGCCCTGGAAGGGCGGAAGCATGTAGCCAGGGTCGCGAGACCCTGGACAGGATCGAAGCTTTGTTAAGCCCTGGCAGGGCGAAAGTGATCACGCCCGAAGATACAGCTCGTCGAACGATATGTCGTACTCGTGCAAGAATCGCTGCAACTCCTCGTCGAACGTCATCGTCCGATGGTGCTCCTCCTGGCCTTCGATGTAGCGTCGCACCCGTTCCCGTCCTGAATGCCCGATGGTGAATGCGGCATACCCTGCCTGCCAGGCGAATGAGGCATCACCGTCGGGCAATCGGTGGAGCCATCTGGAGGAGTTGGTCTTGATGAGCCGCACGGCCTCGGCCACCGATTGCTCCCGCGAGAGGTTCAAGAGTAGATGGATATGGTCAGCGGTGCCTCCGACAGCTTGGAGCACCCCGGCTTCCTCCCGGACAATGCCCCCAATGTACTCGTATAGGCGCGGCCGGATGGATGGGGTGATCGAAGGTGCGCGTCCCTTTGTGCTGAAGATGATGTGGTAGAGGAGACAGCAGTACGATTGTGGCACCGTGGGTTCCGGGTCACTTTCGCCCTTCCAGGGCTTGGGTATCTTGGGTCACGTGGGTCCAGGGTCTCGCGACCCTGGCTACATGCTTTCGCCCTTCCAGGGCTTGGT
>JANPLG010000177.1:0-11655 GCA_031426395.1 Actinomycetes bacterium | reverse complement strand
GCTTCCCAGGCCCCTCAGGTTTGCGGCGGACAGGCCCGGGGTGCCCGAGTCGCCCACGCCGGTGGAGAGCCAGAGCTGGGTCTTCACCTTGCGGCGGCGGAGGAAGTCGAGGATCTGGGTCACGTGGCCCTCCTTCTCCGGCGACGCCCCGAAGGGGAACCAGAAGGCATCCAGGCTGACCCCGTTCTTCTGCAGGGCGTCGAGTTCCCGGTCGAGCTGCGGCAGATGCTCGTTGCGCCAGTCGTAGGCGAACCGCTTGATGCCGAGGCCCTTCATCATCGCAGCGCGCTCTTCCGGTCCCCGGTTCTTGGCATCGAAGGGGACAATGCACCACGCAACGAGGTTGTCATCCGCGAAGAGCTTCTCCGCGCGGGAGGCGGCGAATGCGCTGACGGGGACGCTGGAAGCGGCAACGGTGCCACCCATCAGCTTCAGAATCTCTCTTCTCTTCATCTGGATGCTCCTTCTTTGGCGGAGGGCTTGGAAAAGGGGAATAGAACGCGGATGACGCGGATTCAATCGATCAACGCGGATCAGTCAATCAGGGAGATGGAAAACGATGACACTTGCGATAAGGCCAGACCATTTGATTCAGATAGATCCGCGTCATCCGCGTTCCATTCCCCTCGAGGCAATCTCACGGTTGCGGCAGGGCGAAGGCCACGTAGGCGTCTCCCAGCTCTCCGCCCAGCTTGCCGCCGCCGGTGGCGGGGATGACGACGTACTGACGGCCCTTCACCTCATAGGTGGCGGGGGGTGCGAAGCCGCCGTAGGGCAGTTTGTGCTCCCAGAGTTCCTTGCCGGTGGCGGAGTCGAAGGCGCGAATCTTGAGGTCGCGGGTGCCGGCGCAGAAGACGACACCGCCTGCCGTAGCCAGCGCGCCCCCGAAGTTCTCCGTGCCGGTCTTGGCAATGCCGCGCCGCTTCATCTCCTCGTACTCACCCAGCGGCGCCTTCCAGGCGATCTTGCCGGTGTTGAGGTTGATGGCGTTGAGCGTCCCCCATGGCGGCTTGCTGCCGGGGTACCCTTCCAGATCAAGCAGGCGGTGGAAGCCGAGGAAGGTGTTCCGGGGCCGTTGCCCGGGGGCGGTCTGGGTCAGGGTGCGATCCCGGTCCAGCACGTGATCCAGCAGCACCTTCTCTTGCGGAGGCGGCAGCGCCACGACCGGATGGACGCCATCCCGTCCGGTGCGCAGCAGCTCGGTGATCTCCGCATCCTTCAGCCGCGTGCCCAGCGCCAGGAGGGGCGGCGCGGTGCCGATCCCCTCGCGCTCCTCGCCGTGACACTTTACGCAGGCGGTGCGGTAGACCGTCTCACCGGCGGTGGGCGGACGGCTGGGGTCACGGCGGTAGACCTGGGAGAGCGGGACCATGGTGATGATCCACGGCACTTCGTTGGAACTCACGTAGAGCAGGCCGCTGGCAGGATCAAACGAGGCCCCGGTCCACTCTCCGCCGCCGTGGACGCCGTAGTAGACGGTCGGCTTCCCCGGCTGGAACGGCTCGAACCAGCCGTAGTTGGTGCTCCGGAGCCGCTGCGCGATGTGGTCCCGGGACGCCGGGGAGAGGTTGGTGACGTCTTCTTTCCGGAACTCCTGCCGCGCGAACGGCTGCGGCAGTTCGACATCCGGCTGGTACGGCGCGGTTCGCTCTCCGGGGAGCTTCGAGGTGGGGGCGCGGCGGAGGCGGAACGGGAAGAGCGGCTTGCCGGACACGCGGTCTAGCAGCAGCGTGTTGCCGATCTTGGTGATCGTGGCCACGGCGTCGACCTTCTTCCCATTCCGGGCGACGCTCACCAGCAGGGGCGGCGCGGGGATGTCGAGGTCCCAGATGTCGTGGCGGATCTCCTGGAAGTGCCACTTCCGCAGGCCCGTGACGGCGTCCAGCGCGAGGACGCAGTTGGAGAAGAGGTTGTCGCCCCAGTGTCCCACGCCATCGAAGTTCGGCTTCGGCGGGCTGGTGGCCACGTAGACGATGCCGCGCTTGGGGTCGAGGGCGATGCCGCCCCAGCAGTTGGCCCCGCCCTCCAATTCGTCCCACGTGTCATAGCCGAACTCACCCGGCTGGGGCACGGTGTGGAAGGTCCAGAGCCGCTTCCCGGTGCGGAGGTCGTGGCCGTACACGTCCCGGTCGAAGCCGGCGATCACGATCACGTTGCGGTAGACCGCTGGCGCGACCCGGAAATGCCCGGTGCGGACCTTCCCGCCCACCCCAAAGGTGGTGAGCGGCTGGCCCGTGGCAGGGTCGAGGGCCCACAGGTAGTCGCCGGAATTGAGGAGGAGGCGGCTGGGCTCCGCTCCCTCGCCGCGCCAGAAGGTGAGGCCGCGGAAAGCGGGCGGGTTGCCGGGCTGCGCGGTTGGCTTGAATCGCCAGCGCTCTTTGCCGTTCTCCGCATCCACCGCAGCGATCTGCTCCCCAGCCGTTGGGGCGTACATCACGCCGTCGACAATGACCGGATTGCACTGGATGTTGCCGCGCCCGTCGCCGGAGCGGTAGGTCCAGGCAACCTCCAGATCGCGGACGTTCCCCCGGTCAATCTGATGCAGCGCGGAATAGCGTGCGCCCGCGTCGCCACCGTGAGAGCGCGGCCAGTCGGCTCCGCTCCGTAGATCGGAGCCGTTGCCCGCAGGGGTGAGCTCCGACGGGAGTGCTGCCGGCAGCACCCGGTACATCGGGAGGCGGGCGCGCTCCTCGGCACTCTCCACGCGCGCAGCATCCGCAGCGGAAGGGCCATCGGCCGCCGGAACGGCGCTGTGGATACCGGCCATCGCCAGCAACGCGACGGCGGAGACCGTGAGCCGCCGCGACAGTGCGGACGAGATTCGTGGGGTGAGGTGGGTCACGTGGGGAACAGACAATTGCAAATTGAAAAGTTCAAATTGAAAAGTTCAAATTGCAGACAGCGAGCCCGGCGGTTGCCTGCAACGTTGCGCGGCCCGACCCAAAGTCCCTTCGGGTCGGGCCGCAACTTGGCGTCCTATGGTCGTGCAGCTTTACCAGCGGCCGGCTCGCCTATGCCAGGTGCTTCTTGAACAGCTCCAGGGTGCGGTTCCACGCCTGTGTTGAAGCTGCTGCGTTGTAGGCGGGGCGGCTGTAGTCGTGGAAGGCATGTCCCGCACCTTCGTAGATGTGGTACTCGGCGTGGGGGTTCGTCTCCTTCAGTTTGGCGAAGTAGGCCCGCACGTCTTCCGGCTTCGGGTTCATGTCCGTTGCGCCGTAGTGGCCCTGAACAGCCGCCTTGATCTTGGTCGTCTCATTGATAGCGGCGCGGCGGTCCGGCCCTTGGGCCATTACGGGACCGTAGTAAGGCGAGGCTGCCGCGATATCAGGTGAGCTGGCCGCCAGCAGAAGCGTGTAACGCCCACCCATGCAGAAGCCGGTGACCCCGAACTTCCCGTTGGCGTACGACTGCTTCTTGAGGTAGTCGATGCCAGCCTGGAGGTCGCCGACAATCTGGGCATCCGACATCTTGCCGACCACCTGCCGGAGCACGGCGAAGTCGTCCGTCTTCGGGGCGCCGCCCTCGCGGCTGTAGAAGTCGACCGCCAGGCCCACCAGCCCCGCCTGCGCGATCTGCGCCGCCGACTCCTTCACGTAGTCCGTGATGCCGAAGATTCCCGGCATCACGATGACGCTTCCGTGCTTGCCAGCCTTTTTCGGTCGGGCGAGGAAACCGTTGATGGTGGCATCGCCGTTCTTGAAGGTCACCATCTCCGTGGTGATACCGGCGTCCTTGAGCGCGCCCCGGTCCTGCGCTTCGGCTGGGTTGTCCAGCAGCGCGGTCCCGGTCGCGACCACGCCAGCCGCCGCCGCTCCCTTGAGGAGCGACCTTCGATCCACACCCGTTTCGAGGGTATCCATGCTGCTACAATCTCCCTGCCCTCAGGCAGCTTGCAAGTTGCGTCGGTGCGCTCCGGCACCTGCACGTGAATTCGGCTACTCCGGGAGCCGCTCCTGCGCCCCGGACCTCACACTCGGGCTCCCGATGTCCTCTTACCTCGACCTACGCACAGCCTCGGCACGCTCCGGTAGCCCATTGCCCGCGACAACCCTCTCTGCGACACTTTGCATTTTGAATTCTGAATTCTGAATTGTTCCCGCTACCGGAAGCCTCTTGAAGTCCGTCCATGTGGATCATCAGCCCTTGAGTCGATACGTCGTTTCCCTGGACATTGGCACCTCTTCCATCCGCGCCACAATCTACGATGATCGCGGCATGGTCGTGCCGGGACTGACGGTCAGCGCGGAGCACGCGCCGGAAACCACGCCGGACGGCGGCGTGGAGATGGACGCCGATGACCTGTTCCAGCGCGTGCTGAACTGCCTGGAGGCGGTGATGAGCCGCGCGTCGCACGGCGTCCGGAGCCGCCTCGCGGGCGTGGGGATCAGCACCTTCTGGCACAGCATCCTCGGCGTCGATGCGAATGGGCGGGCCGCGACTCCCATCCTGATGTGGGCGGACACCCGCAGCGTGGCAGAAGTCTCCGAACTCCGCAGTCTACTGAACGAACGGAACCTCCACGCGCGGACCGGCTGCCTCCTCCACACCAGCTATCCGGGTCCCCGGCTCCTGTGGGTCGGCAAGAACCGCCGGCCCTGGCTCCAGGCGGCAAGCCGGTGGATGTCACCGGGAGAGTACTTCCAGCTTCGCCTCTTCGGGGAGACCGCCTGCGGCGTGGGGATGGCGTCCGGCACGGGGATGTACCACCAGGCAGCGCACGCCTGGGACGCGGAAATGCTCTCCCACCTCCCGATCTGCGCAGACCAGCTGAGTCCGCTGGTGGGCAGCGATCAGTCTGCGCGCACCCTCCTGCCAGAATGGGCGCACCGCTTCCCCGCCCTCGCCGAGATCCCCTGGTTCCCCGCTGCCGGCGACGGTGCCTGCAGCAACGTCGGAAGCGGCTGCACCGGCCCGGATCGGGTGGCGGTGATGGTCGGCACGAGCGGGGCGCTGCGGGTGATGTCCCACCATCCTAATCCTACTCTTACTCCTAATCCTACTCCCTCCCCCTCGGACACCCTCGCAGACCAAGCCAACCCAGGTGAGCCAACCGCTCCCTGGGGGCTCTGGAAGTACCGCTGGGACGAGGGCCGCTACCTGATGGGCGGCGCGCTGAGCAATGGAGGCAACCTGTTCGCCTGGCTGCGGGACACCCTTCGCTTGCCGGATCTGGAGTCGCTCGATCCAGCCCTCGCGGCCACGGAGCCGGACGGCCACGGCCTGACGGTCCTGCCGTTCCTCGCCGGCGAGCGCTGCCCCGGCTGGCGCGGCGACGCCCGTGCCGCAATCGTCGGCCTCTCCTGGAGCACGCAGCCGGAAGAGATCCTCCGCGCCGGTCTGGAAGCGGTTGCCTACCGCTTCGCTCTCATCCACTCCCTGGCCGGCCCGGTGGCGGAACCGGGACATCAGGTCATCGCCAGTGGGGGAGCGCTGCTCGCGTCACCCTTCTGGACCCAACTCCTGGCCGACGTTCTCGGCCGGGAGGTGATCGCCTCTGCGGAAACGGAAGCTTCATCGCGCGGCGCAGCGCTCCTCGCGCTGGAGGGCGCTGGCGTGCTGGCGGACCTCCGGGATGCGCCTGCAAGGGTGGGGCGCGTCTTCAAGCCCGACATGGTGCTCCACGCTCGCTACGCCGAGGCGCGGGAGCGGCAGCAGCACCTCTACCGCGCTCTGATCGCCACCGACTGGACCGCCCACTAGTGTTCCGTCACAGCGCTAATGATAAGTAGAAAGTGGCTTTCCAGGCACGAGCACACCTATCAGTAGAGCGTTGACGGACCTCTAGGGTCGAAGTCTTCCCGGGGACCGCTGCGGTCGGTTGATTGTCGCCAGGACGAACTTTGGACACTCACTGGGCCCTCAATGTCCGCCTGATCTTATGAGAATGCAACATCGAGGGAACGGCCTCCAAAAGGTCGAAGCGACCGGGGAGGGCGAGGCTCCTGCCGAGCCGCAACCGAAGGTGCAAGGCCGTCGTCGGTGCTACACCAGGGAAATCAAGATGGATTGGCCTCAGCGGAGCCACCCCGCACACGGAGTGCGGGAGGAACTTTCCTGCCCAACGATCGTCTTCCTGACGGTCTGCACCCGAAATCGGCTCCATTGGCTCGCCGAGCATGAGATTCATCAGCAGCTTCTCGCAGTTTGGGAGGCTGCTGATGTCTGGAAAGTCGGGCGCTACGTCCTCATGCCTGACCATCTTCACCTGTTTGCAGCGCCAACTCCTCATTCAACGTCGCTGGATGGTTGGGTGCGGTATTGGAAGGCGCAGTTCACGCGGACACACGGGGAGCCGCAGCATCGCTGGCAGACGGATCATTGGGACACTCGCATGCGCTCTGCGACAGCTTACGCGGAGAAATGGGACTACGTCCGCCTGAACCCTGTCCGTCACCGGCTCGTCTCCCACCCTGATGAGTGGCCGTATCAAGGCGAAATCAATCGGTTGAGGTGGGACCCGGAAGATTGACGCCTTGGGTTGCCGCTGAGCGGAGCCTCGCCCTCCCAGGATTGCCTGGGTCTCCTGAGGCGTGCGCTGGCGGTTGGCTTTGCGCCTTCGGTTGCGGCTCGGCGGAGCCTCGCCCTCCCGGGGACCGCTGCGGTTGGTTGATTGCCGACAGGACGAGAGTCAGTCCTTCCTTGTTTGCCTGATCTTATGAGAAAGCGGCTTCGAGGAAACGGCCACCGAAGGGCCGAAGTGACCGGGGACGGCGAGGCGCCTCGCCCTCCCGGCGGACGCCTGCGGTCGGTTGACTGTCGCCAGGACGAACTTTGAGCCGTCCTCGTCTGCCTGAACTGATGAGATAGCGAGTTCGAGGGAACGGCCACCGAAGGGTCGAAGCGAGTGGGGAGGGCGAGGCTCCGCCGAGCCGCAACCGAAGGTGCAACCTCCACGGCTCGGCCTAACCCACCTAGACCAGGACGAACCCAATGGTCCATGCCGAATTGGACGCCCGAAGACCCTATGGGCAAAGCGGGTTCCGTCGCCTGCGGGGTCAAGCCACCCAGCGCACCTCGGCAGGGCGTGCTGCGCTTGCCCGGCGGACGGCGGGGCTCCGCGTCGATCCGGCGTCCTGCCTTCGGGCCAGGCGCGCCAGCCTTCCCGTCGAACCCTTCGGCGCATTGCCGTCCATTCGGATCAGCTCCGCAAGGAAGAAACGCAGTTCCCAGGACGTGAGGCGTCCCCTGGCGGTCATCCGGTGGAGCCGCGCGGCGGCCCGCACTGTGACCGGCTCAAAGCGCGCGTAGTGCGAGCCGGTCAAGGCTTTGGATTCCGGAGCACGCCGGGACGCCCCACCGGTTTCGCGTTCAAGTCGGATGCTCAACTTGCTTCTGACAGCGGTCGGCTTCATTGCAATCAGGCTCTTCTCAAGACGGGAGGGAGGCTCGTTCCCCTTCCACTGCCGGGTGTCCAGCAGGGTGAGGCGGAGAGACGCTCTGCCTTCGCAGATGTAGCTCCCGCTCTCGGAGGTCACGGAGTTGTTCGTGGATCGGTTCATGACTACTTCGACGCCTGCCCTAGCGCGCTCGGGCAGGAAGCCACGGCTTGGCTGCAGGGAGCGTCACCCGGAACCCTCTTGGGAGTTCCTTTGATTCTTGACGGCTGTTCAGCCCATTCAACGCGATTGAGGTCCTGTAAGTTGCAGTGAACTCGCTCACAGCCCGGCAGGACGCGCGTCAACGGGCGGCTAGGCAAGGGATTCGATGGGAGAGCTAGTGGGGGGAGCGCTAGTGGGGGGAGCGCTAGTAGATAGACCGCCCGCCCGCTTCTTGGGTTCCGTCCGTCTGGCGCAAGGTTGAACGCCACGCGACGCCCCTCGTCTGGAACGAATCGCCGGACCGCCCCGGCGGGAATGGAGCGGGTGCCAACGATTGCCTGCTCCTAACCGAACTCAGGGAGCGCCTCTCCCCACCAATGCAGAGGACCGCTATACTGCACCGGCACTCCGCCTCTACGTCCGCGCGTTAATCCACCCGAAGCCATAAGGCACCGCAGGTTCGCTGCAGCCCGCCCCGCAACCCCGCCGACATCTGCTGATGGCGCGGACGCCGCTGCTCCGATAGCCCTGTGCCAGCCCGGGCCCTCGCGGCCCGATGAGAAACCATGCCTAGAACCGCACCCCGGCCCCCGCACACCGAGAGTGACCCGTACGGAGTTCGTCCGGCTCCCTCGCAAGTCGCATCCTATGGCAAGTATTCGCCGCCGCGCTCGGGGTGGAAGACAGCAGGGAAGATTCTCGGCGTGGTGACGTTTCTGGCAGTGGCGGGCGCGACAGGTGCGGGTTTGGCCCTTTTCCAGAAGTTTGGCGGTTACAAGAACCCCCTGGATGCCATACGGGGCGTGCCCGAGGCCCTCAGCATCATGCGGGATCCGCAGGCCCAATTCCCGGGTCGCAGCCGCCTCACCCTGATGTGCGTCGGCCTTGACCGGAACATCATGATCAGCCGGGATCCAACGAAGAACGGGATGCCCTACACCAAGGGCGCACGCAGCGATGTCCTCATGGTTGCCAGCCTCGATCTGGCCAGCGGCAAGGTGAGCATCCTCTCGATCCCGCGCGACACCCGCGTCGACCTCCCCGGACGCCGCCGACCGGAGAAAATCAACGCGGCGCACAGCATCGGCGGCATCCCTTACACGCGGGACACCGTCGAGGACTTCCTGGGCGTGAGCGTCGATAATCACGTCGTCATCAAGCAGGAAGCGATCAAGGCCGTCGTCGACGCTCTTGGCGGTCTCACCGTTAAGGTGGACCATGATATGGATTACGACGACAACTGGGGTCAGCTTCACATCCACTTGAAGGAGGGCGTCCACAAGCTGAACGGCGAGCAGATCGTCGGCTTCATGCGCTTCCGCCACGATGCGGAGGGGGACTTCGGCCGCATCAAGCGCCAGCAGCAGGTGATCCAGGCGTTGGCCGAAGAGATGAAGCGCCCCGACATCGTGCTCAAGGCCCGTCCGGTGCTGGAAGCGATCCGCGAGTACATCCAGACCGACCTCTCCTGGGAGCAGCAGTTGGCGCTGGCGGAGATCTTCCGCAAGGTGAGCGTCAGCGATGTGGTCACCACCCAGCTGCCCATCTCCGGGATCGAGAAGTTCGGGGACGTCTCCTACGTCATGCCGGACGAGGAGATGAAGCAGTACGCGGTTGACTGGATCGTCAACGGCAACGCGCAAGCGATGAACCGACTCATCCGCGTCCAGTTGAAGAACGCCAGTGGAGACCGTGAGCTTTATCAGAAGGTCTACCGGGTCCTGCGCCACTCCGGATTCCAGGTCTGGCGAGGTGGCCGCGTCTCCGGAGAGCCCATAGCCGCCTCCTACGCGGTGCAGCACTCCAATCTGAAGGGCAGTGCAAGGCGCGTGCTGGAAAGTCTTGGCGTCTCAGGCAACGTGGAGAAGAGCGAAAAGAACGGACCGGACGTGGTGCTCTACGTCGGCAAGAACCTGGCTGACAACCCAGTGCTGGCCAATGCCGATCTCCTGGAAGAGCTCCCAGACATCCTGCCCGGTTCCCGCTCTCCGCGAAGGTCACGCTCTTCCCGCCGCCGTTCGGAAAGCACGCCGGAAGCCAGCGTCCGCATCCAGGCCGTCGAACCCGAGCCGGAACCCAGCGAACCGGCCCCGGAACCGGACACGCCCCTCGACACGTCCGGCACCCCCCAGTCCGAACCGGGTGGATCAACTCCGCCCCCGGATCAGCCTGGAACCGGCGGTAAACCGGAGTAACCGGTCAGTCAATTGCGGATTTCGGATCGGTTGCCCTTTGGGCGATTGCGGATTGTGATGCGGATCGGCTTGGTGCCGGAGGGCGTCGCTGTCGTGCCGTTGGCCGGGCGCGTGGAACAGAAACCGTGAAGTCTCTCCATCCCGCTATCTCTCCACCTTAAGCTGATCTGTCACTCGAAGTCGGACTCGATCTCGGATTGCGGGCGAGGGTGCGGTGGGGTCACACGCTGGCTACCGTGATCGAACGCAGCGCTGAGGCTGCTGGCTATGGCCCGTGGCTATTGACCGGTCCCCTTCAGCAGGCTTCAGCAGGCTAATCTTGCGACGACTTGTGCCGTTCGCCGCCGCGGTTCGATACCACGCGTCGTTCCCCAACTGAGATCGAGCATCCTGCCAGCTCCGGGTTCTCAAGAGAGTGCCGCATCGACCTCCCGGTTGGGACTTGCCTCTTCAGTCGATGAAGCGGACGACGCGCTGGACGGGTGCCAGCTTCTCCACGGTGATGGTCAGCATGATCGCGGCAGCGGTTTCCGCATCCAGCACGATGTTGACTTCACCATCGCTGTCCGTGATCGCCGCGTTAACGTCCAGGACCGCGCCGGGAGCCTGAAAGCTCACCCGTGCGCCGGGCATCGGCTTGCCGGCTGCGGTGACCACCTTGACCGTGACCGTGCAGGTGTCCTTCGGACCGTAAGGCTTGTCTTCAAGTTCAACCAGGAACCGCGCCGGCTTTGCCGTGCCGTTGCGCACCCCCAGCGTAAGGATCTCGTCCACTTCCTTCAGAGCGCCGCCCACGAGTGACTTGTAATGGATCATCACCTGGTAGTAGCCATCCGGTAGCCGCTTGGAGTCGAAGGTCGCCGCACAGATGCCGGTCGCCGTATCCGGATGGGCGCGGAGCGTGATCAGACCGTTTCCCTCATCATCTTGGATGGTCACCTCCGGGGTGTCGACCACCCGCTCACCCGGCGCCAGTTCTGGCTTGATGCGGAACCTCAGTTCGCCGCGGACGAGGGTGCGGTCGGCCGGCTCCAGGATTTTCAACTCCGCAGCGGCAGCGGGCCGGGGCAGTGCCGCCACGGAGCAGAACAGGACGGCGAGGTAGTTAAACGGCTTCAAAAGGAACTCCCGGGGACCCAAGGCACCCGCATAATGCTGCTGTAAGGGAGAGAGGCGGATCGGGCGCACAGTAGAATCGTCACGCGATTCACCCTTATGACGCGGGTTCCGGGCCTTGAGTTCCTCTCAAGCGCGGAGCAGCTGAATAGCCACACGTCGTTCAGCCCGAGGCGTCAAGTCCGTGCTGGATGCCAAGCTCCTCCAGCCATGCAAGAGCCTCTCCGCGACTGCGGGCCACCTTGGTGCGCGAAGCAACCGCACCCAGCATCTCTTGCCAGGAGAGCGCCATGGGGTAAAGCTCCGGCTGCGGCGTCACGATGACTATCGCCAGGTCCCTTAGGCACTCCAGGGCAGGCGCCTGGGACCCGGCAAAGTGCTGCACATCCTCCGGCGAAAGCTGGACCGGGCCGCTTCCGGAAAAGTCACCAAGGTAGAACTCCAGGGCGAAAGGACGCGGATGCGAGAGGAGCAGCTCAAGCACACGATTGATGTCCGCCGCTACAAGTGGGCCGGAATAACTGACTTCGAGGCCGTTCTCAAGGTGGGACAGCGTGATTGCCACTGGGTGACCGTGCTTGCGAGAGAGTGTCTTTCCAACCGGTTCTGCGCTTGGACCAATGTCCGTGAGCACAATCCCCTATGCTGCGGCCTACACCTGCGTTCCTTCCTTGAAACTCTCGCAGAGAGCCTTTGGGCAGGACTGGTGGGACCACTTTCTGTAGGTGATTCGGCAACCAGGGAGGGCCTCTCGCGACCGGGTGCCTGTCCTCGCCTCCGTGACCGTCACCCTCGACGGCGTTCGC
>JANPLG010000176.1:0-4128 GCA_031426395.1 Actinomycetes bacterium | reverse complement strand
CGCTCTTCTCCACCGGCGTGGCGGCTTGAGCGGCGAACTGAATGGGTGGATGGGTGAATGGGTGAATGGGTGAATGGGTGGGTGGGTGGGTGGGTGTGTTCCATCTGTCCCTCGCTCCCTCGCTCCATCTCTCCCTCGCTCCCATTCCGCCGGAAATGTGCATTTCTCACTTGGCGAACTGGCAGGCCCTACTCCTCGACTTCCAGCGTGGAGACCTCGCCGGAACCGAGGTCGATCACCCGCACGGCGTGGTTGTTGGTGTCCGCCACGTAGAGCCGTCCCTCCGAGAAGGTGACGCCGCCAGGCTCCCAGAAGCAGGCGCCGTCCGCAGGGCCGTCCTCCAGCCCGGGCTCGCCGGTGCCGGCGAAGGAGCGGATCTCCCCCGTCCTGGGATGGAACACCTTGATCTTGTGGTTGTAGCTGTCCGCCACGAAGACGAAGCCGCCCGCCGCAGCGACCCCCAGCGGGTGCTGGAGCAGGGCCGTGTCCCGCTCGCCGTCCCGGTCCCCGAAGTCGAAGAGGCCAGTGCCGACCATGGTCCGCGCCTCGCCCGCAGGTGCCGTTCCCAGGGAGGCGGGCAGATCGAGGTAGCGCAGGCTGCTCGTTTCGCTGTCCACCCACCAGAGGCGGCGGTCGGCGAGGGCCAGGCCGCTGGGCTGGGCCAGCCGTGCTTCCAGGGCGGGACCGTCCATCAGCGCCTCGCGACCATCGCCGGCCAGGGGGCGCAGTGCTCCGGAGGGGAGGTGGAGCGACCAGAGCTGGTGGCTGCCCGCCATTGCCATGTGGAGCCACTCTCCATCCAACGCCAGGTCCCAGGGGGAGTTGAGCCGCGCGGTGCGGGCGGGACCCGCTTCCGGCCAGGGGGCGGCCTGCTCACCCGTTCCCGCCACCGTGACCACGCCGCCGGTATCGAGGTCGATGCGGCGGATCGCGTGGTTCTCCGTGTCGGCCACATAGAGGCCGTCGGTGCGTACCGCCATCCCCTGCGGCATGGCGAAGCGCGCTCGGGTGGGGTCGCCATCCCGGAAGCCGGGCTCCCCCGCGCCGACGCTCCGTAGCACCTGGCCCGCTTCCGGACCCCCGTGCAGTCCGATCTCCAACACCCGGTGATGCTCCGTATCCGCCACGTACAGCCGACCCCTGGCCGCGTCCACGGCCACCTTCCCCGGGAAGGAGAGGGTGGTCATCGGCTGCTTGTGCTTCTCCAGGTTGAGCGGCAGCGGCGTGCGGTCGAGTGCCCCGCTCCGCTCCGCTTCCTCCACGATGAGGGCCAGCTTGTCCCCCAGCACCTCCGCGTCGAACTCGCCGGAGTGCGCGCCGACCACGTAGCCGTCCGGCCCGATCAGGGTGAGCGTGGGCCACGCGCGGACGGCGTAGGCGCGCCAGATGAGGAAGTTGCGGTCGTTCACCACGGGATGGCGGACGTCATGGCGCATCACGGCCTGGCGGAGGTTGTACTGCGCCCGCTCCGCGTGGAACTTGGCGGAGTGGACCCCGATGACCACCACCTCGTGGGGGAAGCGCTCCTCGATCCTGCGGAGCTGCGGCAGGACGTGCTGGCAGTTGATGCAGCAGAAGGTCCAGAAGTCCAGCACCACCACCTTGCCCCGCAGGCCCAGCAGGGTCAGCGGCTGCTCCGTGTTCAGCCACTCCAGCCCCACCGGGAACTCCGGCGCCCGCACCCGTCCCACCAACCGCTCACTCATGCGCTACTCCCAGCCTCTATTCTCGGCTGGAAGGGGACATCGGGCAGGGAGAACGACCAAGGGGATTGATCGCTCCCCTTGTCACGTCCGAGCACACTGGCAGCATTAGATCATCGTGAAAGACAGCAGTAACAAAATAGTGAGATGTCATTCCATAGAGGAGTCGGCGTCTGCGATGAAGAATTGGTGAACTGACCAGATTCGCCTGGCGAAGCGTTTTCGGCGCTGGTCTGCAAGACCATCCAACTGAAAGGATGAAGAAGGCATGCCACGCAAGAAGGGTTGTTTCAATCAGGAGGCACCTAGTGATGCTCCCGGTATCACTCTTGAAAAGCTAGTCGCTCGAATACAGCAGATGATGGATCCAAACTCGACAGTCACGCACAACGAAGTGCTTGAAGACCGAGTCGGCAACAAGAGACAGTTTGATGTCGTGATTCGGGGGGTCTTCGGGGGAAGGCCTGTGTTGGGAGTGATGGAGTGCAAAGACCACAGTAGGCGTAAGGGACCTGACGCCGTGGAAGCATTCGCAAAAAAATCAGAGAATCTTGGGGCAAACCTACGCATAATTGTCGCAAAGAAGGGCTTCACAGATCAAGCACTTCGCTTAGCCAAGCACGAAGGTATAGGATGCGTATCACTATTACCACGGGATCCCGAGCAAGTTGGTTTCAGCATAGGCGACTTCTGGTATGGAATTCTCTCACGATGGGACAACCTTCGTCTCACGGTACACTTTCCTACGCCTGTATTACCGGTTGCAAGCTTCAATATTGACACTGTCAAATATGATGGTAAGCTGGTGATACGATGGTTTTATCGGGAGCTCGTTACCAAGCATGGTGACGAGTGTATTGAGGGAGATCAGTCGCTCGAAGTAACGTTCGATGCACCGACAGGAATTGAAATCGAGGGTTCTCACTATCTCGTGAGTGGTATCACTTGCACTGCGCGTCGTATATACAAGAAGAAGCGCATGTGGGTCCATTGGAGCGGTGACGCGTTCTACGACTGGCATACGAGCCAAATGACGATTCCATCTCAAGGAAGCGTAATTGGTAGCGGCGTAGAAACGGATCTTTCAAATTGGCCCGATTTCGAAGGTGATATTCCAGATCTGGGTGCAGAAGTCCGCCCCGCTGGCTTTCTGACTGCCGTTTTCTACAATAAGCCGAAGTGGAACTCTGACTACGACTCAGAAACTCCAGACTTAAGTGTGTTATAAGGGGTTAGAGCCCCTTCTGACTGGATGCGGTTGATTGCGGCGGTCGTCCGGCTTCCCATGATGGCCGTGCCGAACGGAAACGGCCCAGAACTTGCCCGCCAGGTCGTTCTGAAGCACCCGTTGCCGAGCCAATACCGACTGGCTCCCGACTTCCTGTTAGAATAGATTGAAAGAATTCAGGGCTTACGTCGGAACGGGAGAGGCCGATGACCGCACCTACAGTTCCCGCCGCGCCAAGTAATCTGGGTCGAAGGGCGCGAGAACTTTACGAGCGGCTGCGGCTCGTGGTCGAGACGCCGGAGAACATTGGCAAGTTCATCGTGCTGGATGTGGAGAGCGGCGACTACGAAGCGGATGAGCAAGGCATCAAGTCTTCGCGCCGCCTCTGAGCTCGAAGCGCGGGCACTGGTGGGGGAGCCGGACGGTAAGCCTGCCGATGGAGCTGCAACTGGCTTTGGCCCAGAGCTTTGCGGTTCACCGAAACGTTCGCTAGAGTAGACTCATGATTACCGTTCACGAAGTAGAGACTGCCGTGCGTCACCTCACCCCCGAGGAACTGGCGAGCTTTCGCAATTGGTTCCTGGCTTACGACGCAGAGCAATGGGACCGGCAGATCGAAGCGGATGTCCGGGCGGGACGCTTGGACGCACTGGCCGTCGAGCCGCAGACGGCGGAAGGCACTCTGGCACTGGCCGCCCAAGTCTATGCTGGCTTGTCCGAACAGGACGTGGATGAACTCGAACGCATCGCGCTGAACCGCTCTGGGTAACGCGAGTGTGGTCATCGGGAGCTATGGTAAGTTGAGTTGGCCCCTTACCTCGCGAGGCAGCCATGCAGGATGAAGTCTGGCACGAGTACAAAAGCCTCCCCCTTGAGGCGCAGCGACAAGCGGCGGAGTTCATCGCCTTCCTCCGGCAGCGGCACGGTCGTTCAAGTGCTGAGCGGAAGGAACAACCAGACTGGGAGACCGACCCGTTCATTGGGATGTGGTGCGACCGGGAAGACATGCAAGACAGCAGCGACTGGGTGCGTCGCACGCGAGAACGAGAGTGGGGCGGGCCTCGTGGCTAGCTTGCTCGTAGTCGACACGGACATCCTCATCGATGCTGGATGTGGTGACCTTCTGGCGATGGTGCGCCTTCAGCAAGAGGAGCCGCAGCAGGTGACACTGGCAGTCAACGCCACACCCTTGTTGAC
>JANPLG010000175.1:0-2066 GCA_031426395.1 Actinomycetes bacterium | reverse complement strand
GCGCGGCGCGTCTTCCCGCCGCTCTTGATGACGCCGGCAAAGGCATCGTAGCCGCGCATGAAGGAGACGGGGCCACTGGCTGTGCCGCCGCCGGAGAGTCGCTCCTTGCCGGAGCGGATGCGGGAGAGGTTGCTGCCCGCGCCGGAGCCGCCCTTGAAGAGGCGCGCTTCCGTCGCGGCGAGCCGCATGATGCTCTCCATGTTGTCGTCCACAGAGTTGATGAAGCAAGCGGAGCACTGCGGCTTCGGGTTGTCCGCCAGGCCGACATTGAACCAGACCGGGCTGTTGAACGCCATGTACTGGTTGACCAGGAGGTAAGTCAGCTCGCTCTGGAACGTCTCGGCGTCCTCGTCCGTGGCGAAGTAGCCGTCCTGACGGCCCCAGTTGGAGATGGTGTCCGCCACGCGGCTCACCAACTGCTTCACGCTGCGCTCCCGGTTGGGATCGTCCAGGTGGCCGCGGAAGTACTTGGAGACCACCACCTTGGTCGCCTGCTGGCTCCAGAAGGAGGGGATCTCCACGTCGCGCTGCTCGAAGACTTTCTCGCCGCCCTCACCGGAGATGGTCGCCGTGCGCTGCTCCCATTCGATCTCATCGAAGGGATGGACGCCGGGCCGGGTGAAGCGGCGGGCGAACACCAGCCCGCGCAGGCTCTCCTCAGCGGAGCGGCGTCCCGCAGTGCGGATGCGGGTCCGGCGGTTTGCGCCGGTGCTGGTATCGGTGCTGGCGGTGAGTCGATCTTCGGTGACTGCCATCGACGCGGTTCCTTTGGTCCGTGGCCCTTTTTTGGGGCCGATTTAACCCCCGAGAGGGCGATGAATGCGAAAGTGCTGGCCGCGATCTCCGGGGCGGCGGTCCCGGCATGTGATGAAGTTGTCGATGCCCATGCCTGGAGCGCATCCCTTCGAGGAGTCGCCCACAATCGTAATCACCCTGCGCAGGACGGTCTCAATTCTTGCTGCCCTCTAGAACAAGCTCTGCGTTTCGTCCTGATCCGTCTTCGCGCTCTTCCGGCGGAGGGGTGGGCGCGCTCTCTTCGACTCGGTGCGCAGCACGTCGAGCAGCTCTCGGAACTCGGTCAGGTCCTGGAAGTCCCGGTAGACGCTGGCGAAGCGCACATAGGCCACCGGATCCAGACCCCTCAGCTCGTCCATGATCAGCTCGCCGATCTGCGTGGCGAGGATCTCGCGATCCCCCCGGTCATACACCTCCCGCTCAATTCGGTCCGCCACCCCTTCCAGGGTGTCCATCCCCACCGGTCGCTTCCGACATGCGATCTGCAGGCCGCGGAGCAACTTCTCCCGCTCGAACGGTTCCCGCCGCCCGTCCTTCTTCGCCACCATCACGCGGCGCTCTTCAATCTGCTCGTAGGTTGTGTAGCGCCTGCTGCACCCCAGGCACTCCCGCCGCCGCTTGATGGCCTCCCCGTCACGGATGGAGCGCGACTCGAGGACGCGGTCTTCCAGGAACTGGCAATAAGGGCACTTCACGGTGGTTTGAGGTTCCGAGCCCACGGGTGCGGACCGGCGGTTGGAGGTTGGCTACTCCGGGCTGCCGGGGATCTCCGTCACCAGTTGTCAGGTCGGCAATCCGCCTCTACATCTAGTAGGGATTTTTCCGAAGCCCCCTAGCGGTAGTGCGGATTGTATACCTCGGGAGTCCGAAGGTCAACTGCGATCTCGGCGATTCCATTAAGCCGGCGATAAGTGGGCGTTAAGGTCGGGGCCTCTTGCCTCGCCCCTCGCCGGCCCGCTCCGCAAGCCCCTGAAACCTCGCCTTCGATGCGGTCAGAATAGTTGGTAGAGAGGTTATAGCTCCCGCCGGCGGGGTGTTCCTCCCGCCCTGAGGAGGGCCACGCACGGGGGGCGGAAAAGAATCCTCCCGCCATCAGGGGGAGGTCCGCCGGTCCCTGCGTGCGGCCTCCGCGGACCGTCGCATATTACGATTCGGGAATGGGGCGGGAGGGCGGCGCTGCGACGCATGGCCGCCGCGGGCTGAACCCCGCGGCTATCCACGCGAACCCCGCTCTGCGGGCTGATGTCACATTTGCTGGCACTTTTGTCAGG
>JANPLG010000174.1:0-7587 GCA_031426395.1 Actinomycetes bacterium | reverse complement strand
TTCGAATGCGGCCTCACTTCCTTGGCGCCCCCCTTCCGGAGCAAGGAAATGACTGCCCGCTTGTCTCCTTCATCGAACTGAGGCCGATCCCTTGCGTGCCACAGGGGGGTGGCTCCTGCGTTGTCGAGCGCGTTCACGTATGCTCCCCGAGCAATGAGCATGCGCACCATCGCTGGCGCATGAGCTATTGCGGCAAGATGCAGGGCGCTCCGCCCGTCACTGTCCCGCGTCTCCAGTTCCGCGCCTTCATCGAGCAGAAGCTGTGCGACTTCACCGCGCCGAAGGAAGGACGCCAGCATCAATGGCGTGCTCGGAATGTGTCGCGGAAAGGTCATGTTCGGGCTCGCCCCTGCCGCGAGCAGCACTTGAACCCGTGCCGTGTGTCCCCGACCCAAGGAACATGCGAGGGTGACGAAGGATTCCAGGTTCAGAACGGGGTCTTTCCCAACCTTGCGGCTCCACCTGCACTCGGCGGTCGCTCCCGCGCCACGCCTGCCTGATCAGCCTGCTGAGGTAGAGTTTCTGGGGAACGAATTCCCGTTGCCGCGCACTCGCTCCTCCACTTAACCCAAGCCCAATCGCTTCTACTTTCAAGCCCTGGCGAGAGACTGAACCGTGAACTCTGCCCGATGAACCCGCACTCCCTCTCCAACCGCGACTTCTGGGACGAGCTGGTGCCCATGCACCGCGCATCCGAGTTCTACGATGTCGCCAGCTTCCTCGCGGGCAAGACCTCGCTGCTGCCGCTCGAACTGCGAGAGATGGGGGACGTGGCGGGGCAGTCGCTGCTGCATCTCCAGTGCCACTTCGGGATGGACACCCTTTCCTGGGCGCGGCTGGGTGCCCGCGTCACCGGCGTCGACTACTCACCGGCAGCGATCCGGCAGGCACGTGAGCTAGCACGAGAGGCGGGCCTTGATGGGCGGTTCATCGAGTCGGCGGTCGAGACGCTGCTCGACCATCCGGAGTGGGACGCTGCGGAGCGCTTCGACCGCGTCTACACCTCCTACGGCGCCCTCTGCTGGCTGCCCGACCTGCGCCCGTGGGCCGAGGTGATCGTACAGTCGCTGCGGCCCGGAGGGACGTTCTACATGGCGGAAGTCCATCCGTATTCGTTCTCGCTCGACCGCACGCCGGAAGGGAAGATGGTGGTCTCCTTCGCCTACCTCCCGCAGCCGGAGCCGATGCGGTGGGAGAGCGACGACTCCTACGCCACCGGCACCGCGCCGAGGGAGCACAAGGTGACCTACGAGTGGAGCCACGGCCTGGGCGAGATCGTGACGGCACTCCTCAATGCGGGCCTCGTGCTCGAGTTCCTCCACGAGTGGCCGTTCAGTTGCTTCCAGGCGTTACCCGGGATGGAGCGGGACGCTGACGGAACCTGGCGGATGACCGGCGAAGAACGGGTGCCCTTTCTCTTTTCGCTGCGGGCGCGGAAGCCCCTCGAGCAACACTAGTGGTCGGTCAAGCTAGGTTTGTGTTTTCCGACATTGCCTCGGTTCGGGGGCACTTTCGCCCTTCCAGGGCTTTGGAGTTTCCCACAATGGACACCAGGGGCTTGCGCCGCCTGGCTACACGCTCTCGCCCTTCCAGGGCTGTGGGGTGGCCGGCCATGGCCGATGAATCCGTCTTGCCCGCACCTCTATGAAACAGACCTATCTTGACCGAGCACCGGACTCTCTCGACCTGGAGACTGATCTTGGACGTTGAAGCATTTGCCCTGGAGTTGCACCGCATTGGCGGCGTGAAGTTTGGGGAGTTCACCCTGAAAAGCGGGAAGAAGTCGCCCGTTTACGTGGACCTGCGGGGGCTGGTCTCGCACCCGGATGTGCTGCGGATGGCTGGCGAGGCGCTGGCCGGCGTGCTGACCTCGTTGGAGTTTCAACTCATCGCAGGGCTGCCGTATGCGGGGTTGCCGCTGGCGGTGAGCACGTCGCTCTCGGCCGGACTACCGATGATCTATCCGCGCAAGGAAGTCAAAGAGTACGGCACGCGAAAACAGGTAGAGGGCGAGTTCCAGCCAGGCCAGGTGGTCGCCGTGCTGGACGACGTCATCACCACCGGCGGCGCGAAGCTCGACCTGATCGCCCCCCTGGAAGCGGCCGGCCTGGTGGTCCGTGACGTGGTGGTGCTGATCGACCGGGAACAGGGCGGTGGAGAGGCCCTGGCGGAGAAGGGCTATCGGCTGCACTCGGTCTTCACGCTACGTGCCGTTCTGGAAGCGCTCCACGCCCGCGCCGCGATCCCGCCGGACCAATACGCGGCGGTTTCCACCTACCTCGCCACGGGCGGCTGAATGAAAAAGGGGCTCAGGCGATCCTGAGCCCCTTCGAATTGCCTTCTACCGGTGGCTGGGAACAAGAAGAATGTCAAGGATGCTCTGACAGATTGAATGGGAGAGTGGCGGAATGGGAGTGGGAGACATCACGGCCGGAGCCTCTCCCATTCCCCCTCACTCCCACTCTTCCGTTCCGCCGGAAAAGCGCAACTCTGCCTTGACATTTACTAGGCGAGGCCGTCTCGGATGCGCAGCAGCGCTGCGCGGTCCATCACCTTGCAGCGGCGGTAGCGGGTCTGGATCCAGTCCTCGTCTCGCCATGAGGAGAGGATGGTGGCAACCGTCTCGCGGCGGGCGGCTGCGGCCATAGCCAGGATGTCCTGCCGGCAGCCGACCACCGGCTGACCGGACATCTCGGTGATGTCCAGCAGGAGCGCGGCAAGGCGCTGCGGCAGCGACATGTTTCCGAGCCGGTCGGCCATGGTGACCACGGCAAGTGCGCTGGCGCGGAGGTCGTCCTGGCTCAGGGGGTGCGCATCGGCGTCCAGCTCAATGACGGTCGTCTCGGTGACTGCTACGAGATCCGCAACTGCGGTGGCGGCGCCGGGCACGCCCGGCGTGGGAAGGATGATCTGCCCCGGCCCCAGAAGGCCGATGGCCACGTTGCCGCGGCGGTAAGCCACGATGCCCTGGCGGATGAGGAGGGGCTTCAGGCCTGTGTCGCCCGCTGTCCAGAAGGCTTCGCCCGGCGCGCGGACTAGTTCCGCTGCGGAAAGGTCGGTCGTGGTGAGGGTTTCTGCGCTCATTGTTTCGCTCGTTCTTCGGGCTCTTGGCCCTTCGCGCCGTGACCCTGGGAAGAGCGCCCTGCGGTGGGGCGCGTGAAGCCGGTGGAAGGCTGTCGGGTCACGGCAAGCTTGTAATTTTCACCGGGCACGCAAGGTGACTGGTGTTCACTACACTGACAGTATAGCCTTGGATTGGAGCAAAGGTTCCCCTTGGTGCGGAACTCCACGGCTAATCGGCGTTTGCTAGAGATTCGCAACTTCCTCGCGTTTGTCGGCCGGGCGCTTGCCAATAGCGTGGACGAGCGCCTCACCGAGCGCTTCGCCGAAGCAGTGGTAATCGCGAGGGGTCAGCAGGTCGCCCTTCTTCCCCAGGTGATAACTGGCCTCCAGCGTGAGAGCCTCCGCTCCGAGGCTCAGGGCGAAGGCACGAGCGGAGTGCTTCGGTGCGGGGGCGAGGCGAAGGTCCGCAGAGGAGTAGCCGATGGGGGGCGGAGCCAACGCCGCCAGTTCCAACAAAACGCTGGCCGCACGGGATTCGGGCGGAATTTCCTCCGAGAGAAAGTAGCACCCGGTGTCAGCGGAGTGCGGCGCGTGAAGGTCGAACACCAGGAGAGTACGCGACGCTCCCGCTGCTTCCCGCAGCCTATCCATCAATCCGCGGATCTGAGGCAGTGACACTCCGGCGTGCCAATCCCGGTTGAAGTCCGCCGGTGCTTGATCCTTGCCGTATCGGCCATGGAAAACCCCGTCCACGTCGACCATCGGCACGACGTTGAAGCTCCATTGCTCGGGGGGATCGAGGCGTACGAGGGCGCTGATCACCCCCTCGACCACATGAGAGGCCGGTGCCTCGCCGGCGTGCTGGCGTGCCAGGATCCAGAGTCCCGCCGACGGTTCGGCTGACGAGGCGCGAGAGAGGAGCCAGACCGGCCGGCCCTCCGCGCTTCGGCAGAGTTCGGAGACCATCCAGCGCGGGTCCGCTTCCAATCGCCCCACCAGCGGAGCAAGGTCCGCTGTGGTGTAGGGATGGCTGAAGGCGACGTGCGTGCATCGGCCCACGATGGGAACGTCGAACGTGAAGTAGCCCTTTGCGGCCGATTCCTCGACGTAGCGTCCTTGGACGCGCTGCCAGTGGCGCCCGTTCGGACTGAACACCGGGCGGGCATTCCGCCAACCGAAACGCGGCCCGAAACAGGCGTCGGCGTTGATCAGATCGCACCGGACCACCGGCTGCGCGGCACCCTCAATCCTGAACGAGAACCAGAGCGGTCGTGGGCTCTGGTCGGCTCGCGCACGGAATCGCAGGTGCCCTGGATCGAGAATCTCGACCGCCTCGGCGTTGCCTCCTTCGAAGTCGGAGCTGATTCGCATGGCGCTGTGGGACCGTCAGCCTCAGCCAGCCGTTGGCGCTGCGAGGCGTCGCGGCTCCTCGAGCCGGGTGATCAGAATCGCGAGTGTTGCGACCCCACCTAGAGCAGCGAGGATGAAGACCGGGCCGTAGCCCGTCACGGTTGCCAGTGCTCCGGCGGCCAGCGGCGCCAGCACACGGAAGGGACCGGTGTAGAGACCAAAGGCTGCGGTGTAGGAGCTGGCTCGCTCCGGCGGGCAGAGTTCCAATACATAGTTCTGGGAGCAGACGCCCCAGCCCTGTACCGACAGCTCATTCAGGGCGAAGGCTACGTAGAGCCAGGCGAGGCTGGGACCGGTGGCCGCCAGCGCCCCCGCAGTCCCCGCCAGGGTAGCTACGATAAGAGCAGTGCGGTTGCCATGACGGTCCCCCAGCCAGCCGGCCAGGAGGAAGGCGACCGTCTTCGCGCCCATCACCACGGTGGTGAACCCGACGATCAACTCGTCCGGCGCCTGGAACCGCTGCATCGCGTGGATCGCGAAGAATGCCCCGGCGATGCCGTTCACGCTGGAGAGGGCAACGGCGATGCTGATCCAGGTCATCCGGCGGTCGTCACGGATCAGCCGCATAACGGAGCGGGTGGTGGTCGTAGGCGTCGCTTCAAGCGGCTGCACCGGCTCCCTGATGAAGGCGAGCGGCAGCACCGTCAGGGTATGGACGCAGAAGGCGGTCACGAAGCACGCGGCGAAGCCGGCGGGAAAGCCCCACTCTCGGAGGAAGTAGCTGGCCGGGATGACGGAGAGCATCCCGAGCAGCCCGGACGCCGCGCCGCCAATTCCATAGAGCCGCCCCCGCAGATCAGCAGGGATCGTCTTGGCGATTAGCTTGTAATAGCCCGGCATGTTCGCGCCAATGGCACCGTTCATCACCGCCCAACTGAGGAAGAAGGCGAAGAGGAGCCATTCTGGATGGCGCGGCCCCAGCCAGAGGCAGAGCGGCGCGATGAGGAGGAGCTGCACCCGCTCCAGGCCGGCGATCACCATCAGGGGCCGCTTAACCCGAGGCATCCGCTCCCACCAGCCTGCAACGAGAATGCCAGGAAGGAGCCAGCCGCAGTGCATCACCGCCTGAATGAGGCCAACCGCCAGCGGTGAACGGGTGAGGTGCCCTACGAAGAGGGGCAGGATGGTGCTGTAGGCGATGATCCCCATGCCCAGACCCCAGCCCGCCGCGTCGATCACCGCCGCGCCGAAGTTCCAGCGCACGTCCGCTGCTTTAGTAGCCTGAGGTTGCGCTGACAATCGGTTTCACCTGGACAAAAAGGAGCGGATGGGGGGCGTTCCCAGGCAGAATGGATCAGCTGGTCAGGGCGGCTTCCACCACCGCACCGTCCGGGTCAACGTCCAGCGCGAGCCAACGTGCTTCAGTGCCGGATGCACGCACGGCGGCGACCATCGCCTCTCCCACGGCCGCTTCCAGGCCCTGGCCATCGGACAGATCATGGGCCACCAGGGCAAGCATGGTGGAGCCGCTTCCGCTGAGACAGGCTCCTGCCGCACCCGCATCAAGGGCACCTCGTAGTGCCGCCTCAAAGCCCGGGATGAGGGCGGCGCGGTAGGGTTGGTGGAGCCGGTCCTCCATCGCGGCGCGCAGCTTCCCCGTCTCACCGGTGAGCAACGCCGCCACCAGCAGCGCCACTCGGCCGACGTTGAAGACGGCGTCCTCACGGGAGTAGCTGGTCGGCAGTATTGAACGTGCCGCTTCGGTGCTCACGGAATGCTCGGGGATGCAGACCACGGCACGTAGGCCCGTAGGTGCCGGAATGCGGAGATGCTCCAGGTCATGCTCCGTGAGCGAAGTCACCTGGAAGCCGCCCATCAGCGCGGGTGCCACATTGTCCGGGTGCCCCTCGATCTCCACCGCCAGACGGAGCAGCGCCTCGCGGTCGAGCGGCTCCGCCAGCAGCGCATTCGCGCCGACCAGCCCCCCCACGATGGCGGTGGAACTGCTGCCGAGACCGCGGCTGACGGGGATGGCGTTCTCCAGACTGATGCTCAGCTCGGGAGCGTCCTTTCCCACCTCCGCAAAGAGCCGACAGACGGCCTGGTACGCAAGGTTGGACGCATCCGTGGAAAGCGTGCCGATGCCTTCGCCAAGTACTTCAACGTGGGTGGGTCCGTCCGTCAACCGGAACGTCAACCGGTTGTGCAGGCCCAGAGCGAGGCCGAGCGCATCGAAGCCGGGGCCAAGATTCGTGGTGCTGGCAGGGACGCGGACCCTGACCTGGGTGGGGAGTGGAAGTGGCGTTGGCATGGTTCAGGCGATGGCCCAGGCGGTCGCCCCCGGTCATCGGCTTCATTCTCTCACGGGCGGTCCCGTACTCGTCAGTGGAACCTGTTCCATCGGTTCTTCCGATCGTCACCGCCTCGCAAGCAATCCGGGAGGAGGGTGGACCGCTATCCAGCGCCGTTGCTCAGCGTCCATCGGGATGACACTGGATGACACCTTTCCACGCGTCGGTGGCGGAACGAGCGCTCGCTCTATCAACCTTTGTTGGATTTACGCCCCAGCAGGCGTCCTACCCCTTAAGGCGGGAGCACGACCCCGCCAGAATGATGAGCGTGAAGGGAATGGGGGTGGATCGGCCGCGTTGGCGCGGAACTGCGGGACCTCCGGAAAGAAGTTGGCCTGATGTTCAACGGGAATTGGGAAGCAACGCTGGTGGGACTGGAGAACGCGTTCACTCTGGATACGGCGTCATCTATCAAGGGGCAGCTCTCGCCGGTCCTGAGCCGGGTGGGGGACGTGATTGTGGACATCCGGGGCGCGTCCCTGGACAGCGCGGGCCTCGGGGCGCTGCTCTCGCTGCAGCGCCGCCTGGAACTTCAGGATCGGCACCTGCTGGTAGTGGGCGGCAACCCGGAATTCCTGGGGTTGCTGGAGCGCACGGGCGCAACGGACTCTCTCACGGTCTTTGCCGACGTGGAGAAAGCTACCCGCTACGCTCGCAGCCAAGCCCTTGCGATGGCTGCCTAGAACGCTCGCACTGAGCTTGGAAAGCAAGAGGGCAGGGGTCTCCCGAAGGAAGCTCCTGCCCTTGCTGGTTCGTTTGTCAGGACAGAATCGCGCTCATCCGGCGGAATGGGAGAGAGGGAGAATGGTAGATGCTCCAGCCG
>JANPLG010000173.1:0-10331 GCA_031426395.1 Actinomycetes bacterium | reverse complement strand
CTTTACGCAAGGCTAGTGGTCCGCCAAGCTAGGTCCGCGTCTTCCAGAAGGGCAAAGAATTGGGCTCAGCCCGCAGAGCAGGGTTTGCATGAGTAGGCATTGGGTTCAGCCGATGCCGGGCATTGTCGCTCGTTACCCATCCGCTCACGGATCCCGCGACGCCACGCTGCTATCCAACGTTCTTAACTTGACCGAGCACTGGCTGGCATAGTTGGGTTGCCATGCCGGACGAGTCGCGTGGTCTCGAGACCGGAAGCCGCGCTGCCGTGGTTCACTCAAGATAGGACCGCCGAAGGCGGTCGGTTGCTCGGGCTATCCCGGTGCCTTAAAGGCACGATTACTCTTCCGCCTCATACTGATGTCCCTCACATTTGGTATCCTGCTCTCCGGCAAGGGCCGCGGCAGCAATATGCAAGCGCTGATCGATGCGGCCCGTGACGGGAGCATTCCCGGCCAAGTGGGACTGGTGGTCAGCACCTCGCCCGGTGCCCCGGCGCTGGCCCGCGCTGCCGAGGCGGGAGTGCCGACCCGCTTGATCCCCGCCGCCGACTTTGCCAGCCAGTCTGATCTGGACCAGGCGCTGCTCTCGGCGTTCCAGGAGGCGAGCGTGGAGTTGGTCTGCCTTGCCGGTTACATGCGACTGGTCGGCCCGCCATTTCTCGCTGCCTACGCGGGTCAGCTGATGAATGTCCACCCGGCGCTGCTCCCGGCATTCGGCGGCAAGGGCTACTTCGGCCGACGGATTCACGAGGCGGTGCTGGAAACAGGCGTCAAGATCACCGGCGTCACGGTCCAGTTCGTGGACGAGGAGTACGACCACGGGCCGATCATTCTCCAACGGGTGGTCCACGTCCACGAGGGCGATACCGTGGAGACCCTGGCGGCGCGCGTGCTGGCGGAAGAGCATCGAGCCTACCCTGAGGCTGTCCGGCTCTTCGCGGAGGGGCGGCTGCGTCTGGACGGCCGGCGTGTGCACGTGCTCTCGGACGGCTCTGCTTCGTAAGCGACCGCAGGAATTGCCGGGGGTGGTGGGTGAAGGGGTGACATCACCCGCACTTCTTCTCGGCAACCATGCGCATCCTCGCCCTACTCGCAACCGTCTCCCTGCTGGCCGCTGTTTCCACTGCCAGCCCTGCGGCAATTGTCACTGGCCGCTTTCCGCAGCGCCTCTCGCACCGCTACACCATGGCTGACGGGCTCCCCCCTGGTGAGATCACACACCTGACCGTGGTCTCCGGACAGCCCTACGTATGGGTCAACGATCGGATTTACACCCTGACCGGGTCCCGGTGGGCACCCTCCACCACGCTTCTTGGCCGACCCTTCGCCGACGTGTCGACCGAGGGGCTTCCCCGGGGCGCGAAGGTCCGGTCCACGGCCTTCTCCTCCAAGGGGAAGTGGGCGGCAACGGACCAGGGCGTTTTCCGCCTTGACGGCAGGAAGGCATCGCGCGTTCCGTTCCCCCAGAAGTACCTCACCCGGCAACGGCCCGTGAATGCCGATGCGGAGCTGACCTGTGCGGCGGTCGACTCCACCGGCACGGTCTGGTTCGGCAGCAACGTTGGCCTCTTCGCCACGGACGGAGCCGACTGGTGGAACGTCATCGACCGGGAGGACGGACTGCCTTATGAGGAGGTCACCTGCATCGCCTTTGGCAAGGACGGCGACCTCTGGGTGGGCACCACCCAGGGCGTCTGCCGTCAGACCGGTGGGGAGTGGGAGTACTACTGGGGGCCTCGCTGGCTCCCGGGCAACCGGATCCTCAGCATTGAGGTCGCGGGGGATGGCTCCGCGTGGGTGGCGTCAGATCGCGGGGTCGCGCACCTCTACTCCAAGCCGATCACGCTTGCAGAAAAGTCGGCGCACTATCAGGCGATCACGGAGCAGCGGCACAACCGGCGCGGCTACGTCACCGGAAGCCGCCTCCGCACGCCCGGCAAGCCTGAGGCGGGGGTCGTCTTCGAGGCGAGCGACAACGACGGCCTTTGGACCGCCCTTTATGTCGCTGCGCAGTCGTTCCGCTATGCCGCCACGCAGGAGCCCGCCGCCCGCGAGCAGGCCAAGCGCTCCATGCACGCGATGCTCGACCTGGTCCGATACTCAGGCATTCCCGGCTATCCCGCACGCGCCGTGGTGACACGCGGAGAGTTGGCGCGAGGCGAGGCGGATGGGTACGACGCCAACGAGACCGTCCGCGTGCCGGGAGAGACGGAGAAGATCTGGTATCCCTCGCCCGTTGATCCGGAGGTGCTCTGCAAGGGCGACACCTCCTCTGATGAGCTGGACGGCCACTACTTCGCCTGGCTCACCTATTACGAACTGGCCGCCGATGAAGCCGATCGCAAGGCGGTGCGAGAGACGGTGGCCGCAGTGACTGACCACCTGCTGAAGCACGATCTCACGCTGGTCGGCCACACTGGGCGGAAGACTCGCTGGGGCGTCTACTCACCGAAGTACATCAACGACGATCCGGTCTGGTGGATGGAGCGCGGCCTTAACTCCCTCTCGATGCTTGCTTACCTGAAGGTCGCCCACCACATCACCGGACACGCCCGCTTCCAGGAAGAAGCGCGCACCCTCACGCAGAAGCATCACTACCTGCTCAACACCGTCACGCAGAAGCTCGCGGAGCCGTGGTGGGACGTGAACCATTCGGACGACGAGATGGCGTTCATGATGCTCTACGCCATCCTGCGCGTGGAGAAGGACCCGGACTCCCGGCGCGTGCTGCTCCAAAGCCTGGAGCGAAGCTGGCGGGTAGAGCGGCCCGAGGCCAGCCCGTTCTTCAACTTCGTATACGGCGCGCATTCCGGTCGCCCCTACGACGGCGAGGCAGCGGTAACCACGCTGCGTGACTGGCCATGGGAATTGATTGAGTGGGAGACGCGCGGAACGCATCGGCACGACGTGCAGGTGGTGACCCGTCGCGGACCTGGCCGGGCGCAGAGCCAGCTCACCCGAGCACTGCCCGCGTCGGAGCGCCGGTTGATGCGCTGGAACGGGAACCCCTACCAAGCCGATGGCGGCACGCCGGACGGTCGGAGCGAGGAAGATGGAACCGCGTGGCTGATCAGCTACTGGATGGGCCGCTGCCACGGCCTGCTGCGGGAGGACGCCCGATGAACCGACGCCAACTCCTTGCGCTGCCCGCATTTGCCGCCCTCTCGGCTTCTGAAGCAGCTTTGCAGGCGGCAGAGCCCCGCGATCCCGGTAAGGTGGCCTCACCGGACGGCGGTCTGATCTTCCCTCTCGATCACCTCCACAATCACGGAAGCTGCCTCGTCCAAATCCCGTCCGGCGACCTCCTCGCGTGCTGGTACCGCGGTTCCGGAGAGCGGCGCGCGGATGACGTCCGCATCCTGGGCGCGAGGCTGAAGCGATCCAGCAAAGGCTGGGCTAGCCAGTGGAGCGAGCCGTTCGAGATGGCCGATACCCCCGGCTTCCCGGACTGCAACCCCTGCACGGTTGTCGATCCCCAGGGCCGGCTGCGGATGTACTGGCCGCTGATCATCGCCAACCAGTGGCATACCGCCCTCCTGATGGAGCGGGTCGCCGACCGGCCCGGCACCGACGGTGCGCCGAAGTGGTCCTCCGAGAAGCCAATCGTGCTGAAGCCGGGACCGGAGTTCCCCCGGATCGTGGCGGAGTCGGTGGAGCGGGACCTGAAGCGGCTCGACACGATTGTGCCGGGACGCGAGGTCGAAGCGCGGGCGTACCTGGAACTGCGCCGGAAGAACGCCGCCGATCCGTACTTCAACCGGATGGGCTGGATGCCCCGCGCGCACCCCATAGTCCTCGAAGACGGGCGGCTCATCGTCCCGCTCTACTCCGACGGCTTCGACTTCTCCCTCATGGCGATTACAGACGATTGGGGCAAGAACTGGAAGACCAGCACGCCCATCGTTGGGGCGGGGCCGGTCCAGCCTGCGCTGGCACGCCGCAAGGATGGCACGCTGGTCGCTTACTTCCGGGACAACGGCCCGCCGCCCCAGCGCCTCATGACCGCCGAGTCACGGGACCGCGGCGAGACGTGGTCGCCCGTGCGGGACACGGAGATCCTGAACCCGGGTGGCGGGTCGGATGTGACCGTCCTCAAGAACGGCCATTGGGTGCTGATCAACAACGACACCGAAAGAGGCCGACACCGCCTGACGGTTTCGCTCTCCGAGGACGAGGGCCGAACCTGGCCCTGGAACACCCCGCTCGAGTTCGATCCCTCACCGGCTGGACCAGCCACCTACGCGTATCCTTCAATCATCCAGACACGCGACGGTGACCTCCACGCTACCTACACCATCACCGCCAGGGACAGCGAGGTAAAGAAGGACGAGCAAGGCCGCAACTTGCGCGAGGCGATCAAGCACACCCGCTTCACTGAGGCCTGGATCCGTCGCAATGGCCAACCTAATCACTGACGCCGCTGGCCGCCCCCACCGGCCGCAACCGGTTCCGAAGGTGTGGCCCTCCTTGAATCAGTGGCTGTTTTCCGCGGTCGCTGTTTGTGGTCTGGCTGCGGTCCTTTGGCCAGTGCTAAACCCCGGTCGCCCCTCGGACGGGCCACCAAGCTGCCTGAGCAAACTGAAGCAGCTCGGCGCGGGGTTCATGATGTACGCACACGATTACGACGGTCGGCTTCCGCCCGCGCGCCAGTGGCGAGACGCCTTGTGGCCCTATACGAAGAATGTTCATTTCTGGCGCTGTCCTTCTGATGCTCGAGCGGATCGAGATGTGGTGGGCTCCTACTCGTTCAACGCGTACCTGGACGGCTCACTTGAGCTGGACCGCCTGCCCGATCCCGCCTCCGTTACCGTGCTCTTCGATGCGGAGCCGCTGTCACGCATGGCCGTAAGCCGGGGCGGAGACTTTGCGGCCCGCCATCAGGGGCGAGGCTCAATCCTCTACGCCGATGGTCACGTGAAGACGCAGGCGGCTGAATTCCACCTGCGTCTCGCCCCGGTGAAGCTGCTGCCAGCCTCTCGGAACCGGTGATCCCATAGATCTGTGAGTTGGATATCACCGTCGTCCAGAATGGCCACCTGGTGCTGATCAACATGCAGAAGCCTACTACTGACATCCCTCACCACCCACTCTGGCCGCACCAGCAGCCGAAGGTGAGACCTACGTGGGCGGAGTGGCTGGTTTCGGCGGTTGTCCTCTATGGCCTGGCAGCGTTTCTTATGCCGATAGTGTGCGGAGCACGGCCCGCTGCGCGGCGGGCGAGCTGCCTGAGTAATCTGAAGCAGCTCGGGACCGGGCTACAGTTGTACGCCCAGGACTACGACGGTCGGCTCCCGCCCGCACGGAAATGGCGAGATGCCCTGTTGCCGTACACGAAGAGTGCCCGACTCTGGCTCTGCCCTTCCGATGAACGAGCCGAACGAGATGTAGTCGGCTCCTATTCGTTCAACGCGTACCTGGACGGCTCTCCGGAGTTGGATCGCCTGCACAATCCCGCCTCTGTAGTGGTGCTCTTCGATGCGGAGCCTTGGTCGCGTAGCGCGGTGAGCCGGGGCGGAGACTACGCGGGCCGCCACGAGGGTCGAGGATCGTTTCTCTACGCCGACGGACATGTGAAGGCCGAGGCGGCCGACTTCCACCCACGCCTCGCCCCGGTGAAGCTGCTGCCGAGATCCGGGAAACGGCATTCGTCCGGCCAACGCAAGGTTGAACGGAAGCCTGCGTCAGGTTCCCGTTCAAGGCCCCGCCGTTCGGCTGGCAACTGCCCGCCGAGCATTCAGGATGCCACCGGGAAGGTGCGCAGCCGCCCACCACAGCAGCCGTTGCGGCGAGGGTGCCTCGCGTGCCGCCGCCGCGAAGAGCTTACGGGCACCCAGCGAGCAGCGCGTGTGGAGCAGCACGCGTCCGTAAGTGTCGAGGATGTAAAGCCGCTTCGCTAGCCGCTCCTCTCGCGGTAAGTCGAGCAACGCGCCAATCTTCTCGGCATTGGCCAGCTCAGCGCGGGCGAAGCGCTCAAACTGACGCGAGAGGCTCGCTTCCGTCGGTGAGTATCGCACCCACTCACCCTCATTACGGACCACCTCCCACCCGCCGGCCGCGATGCGCAGCCAGAGGTTGTAGTCCTCCACCCCAATGAGTTCGCGGTCCTCGTCAAGGCCGCCCACCGCCTCGAACGCCTGCCTGCGAACCAGGACCGTGGAGTTCACGATACGGTTGCGCTCCCATAGGTCGCTGAACGTCAGTCGCTCCGGCGTCCCCCATGCGGGTGGCGTGGAATGGATCAGCCCCACCTTGGGGTCGCTGCAGAGGGGAAGCTGCCGCTCCAGTTTCTCCGGGAGCCACGCGTCATCCGCGTCCAGGAACGCCAGCCACTCACCGTGGGACTCCCTTGCTCCCAGGTTGCGGGCGGATGCGGGACCTCCGTTGGACTTGCGCAGCACGCGCACCGGGAGCGGGAACCGCTCGGCCAGGTCAGCGGTGTGGTCCTTCGACCCATCATCCACCACCAGCACCTCGGATGCGGGAACTGTCTGGCACAAGACGCTTTCCAGCGTCGCTTCGATGTGCCCGGCCGCGTTGTAGGCGGGGATGATCACCGAGACTGAAGGGAAGCTACTCACGAAGGCCGACCCGTCTTCCTCGCCAGCACGGCGGCATACATGTCCAGAATCTGCGCGAGGACCACTGGTTCCGAAAAGCGATCGACAGCTTCAGATCGTGCTGCCTGAGCGAACTGACGACGCGCCTGCTCTGGAGCCAGTGCCTCAAGCTGGGCAACCAACCCGCCTGGCTCCCGAATGGTCGTGAGCCGTCCTCCTGAGCCGACCATCCATCGCAGGGTGGGTGTGTCGTTGGCGGCAATGGGAAGGCCGGAGGCTAGCGCTTCCAGGAGCGCTATCGGCATCATCTCGTGGAGTGAGGCGAGAGCAAAGAGGTCGGCGGCCTGGTAGAGCGATGGGATACGGTCCCGCTGGACGCCCGTCAGGAAGCGTACCCGGTCACCTAGCCGCTGATGCCCGTGCGCCATCACCGCATCCGTCTCCGCTTCCCGCCCACCCGCAACCACCAGGATTGCCGGGCGAGGCAAGCGCTCGGCGAAGGTGGCGAATTCGTCGATGAGGTAGTCGACCCGCTTGTGGCCCCTCTTGATAGCCGCCACGCAGAGCACGACCAGCGCGCCCTGCGGCAGGTCCCAGGCGCGCCGTGCGGCAGCGCGGTCGCCCGGCGCGAACTGCTCCACGTCCACGAAGTTGGGGACGGCGAAGACCTGCTGACCCGGCGCGGAATGGGCGCTCCAATCGTCCAGGTAGCACGGCGCTAGATGCTGGAGGACGGAAATGCGGCGCAGGAACTGGGGTGTCTCCTCCGTACCGTGCGCAAGGATCACCTTTGCGCGGGAGAGGCCGGCGCGGTGCAGACGGTCCAGCAGCAGCGCGAGGCGCGGATCCTGGACGTGCAGAAGATCGAACTCACGGCGCAGTTGCGGCCAGAGCTTCAACGAGAATGAGGTCTGCTCAACGTCGTAGCCGGAACCGGCCCCCAGGCGCCACCCAACGCGGCCCAGCGAACGGACCAATCGCTGGGTGCGCTCGTCGGTGCGCTTCCAGCAATCGAGCGAGTTCTGCCACGATTCAGTGGTGCTTCCGGCGCCCTGGAACAGCGTAACCGCGTGCCCCTGACGATTCAACGCGCGCCCTAGGTCCGTGGCCCAAGTTTCGATTCCCCGGTGCACATGGCCCAGTCCGCTTGAGGCGATGGCGATTCGGGGGTTTCGGGTGCGCGACGCGATCGCTTCACCGGTTACAGCTTGCACGCATGGGGTCCTTGGAGCCCGCTTGCTCTGAACCCGCAACCGGCGGAGAGCGTGGGCCTACCTGCCTACCATTCCCCCATCTGTGCTCGGTCTATCATCAATTCTTCACTCAGTCTCCAAGCAAGCCGGATGCAAGTGACGCCGCTCTGGGCTTTCGACACAGTTGGAGGCTGATCGGGCTTTTGACACAGACGGACACAGACGGCACAGAGGGACGCAGAGGGAACAGACCCGTACGAGACGGCGCCGCCGCCCCTCCCACTCCCATCTGTGTCCCCTCTGTGAACTCTGTGTCCCTCTGTGTCAAACTCACCGGAGCTACGCGTGGATGAAGTCATACACCCGCACCCGCTCCCAGTGCTCCCGGTTGCGCTCGATGAACTGAAGGTGCAGATCGTGGTCCTGGTAGACCTCGTGCCCGGCGGCATCCTCCAGCATCACGGTGAGCCCTACGCCATACGAATTGTCCACAACATCCCGAGGGGTTCCGGCGGGTGCTCCGGCCCAGAGTTGCTTCACCGTGGGCACGCCCGCCAAAAGCGTGCGGCAATCATGGATGAGCTGGTCACGGGCCGCCTCAGGAGTGCCGGGCTTGAGCCAGAAGTAAACGGTGTGGATGAACATGGAGCCTCTCAACCGGGGACGAAACTCGGCCGACCGGTGCTGCGCTTCGGCCAGGGGTTCCGTTATCACAACTGGCGTCGTGCCGCCCGTCGCTTGCCCACTACCTGCCGCCGGGGCCACCGGATAGCACCACGTACAGAACGGGAACCGCGACACCAGCCGCCACCAGCAGGGCACCCCGTCCACGCAGCCCCTTCTTGCCGGGGAGCATGAACATGCCGGTCGTGGCCAGGACGAGCAGACCGACGGCGTAGAGATCGGCGATGAGGGTCCATGCCCGTTTGCCACGGTTGAGGTGAAGCCAGTTCGCCAAGCGGACAAAAAAGCGCGACTGGCGGCCCTGCTCCACCACGCGACCGTTCTGCGGGTTGACGGTGATCTTCTTCTCCCCCACCCGCATCTCCAACTGGTCAGGCGCGGCGGCGAAGACTTCCGAGGGGGTGCCCTTGACTCCGAGGCGGCGCAGCGATTCCGCCGCTGCGGCATTAGGCTCTGCCGGCAGCCCGGTGCCGATCTGGCGCACCTGGCGGTAATTGGTGAAGTTGGGGTCCCAGTCCGTGAGGTGGTTCACCGCGAGACCGGAAGCAGCGTAAACCACGGTCAGCCCCACCGCCACGTATCCCAGGTCCCGGTGCACCGCCCGCAGTCCCGGTCGCCAACCCGGTCCAGAGCGGCTGGCGCGAATAGGGCCAGTGCCGGTGCTCGGTTTCGGATCAGCCGAGATTTCGCCGTCCGCTCGTCCGTCAGGCACCAAACCGCTCCTCGAGCCAGGGGTCGCCGTGGTTGTGGTAGCCGCGAACTTCCCAGTAGCCCGGCTCATCATCCCGGACGAAGCGGATCCCGGTCAGCCACTTGGCGCTCTTCCAGAAGTAGAGGTCCGGCACCAGCGACCGCACCGGCCCGCCGTGCTGCGGCGCGAGGGGATCGCCGTCCAATCGGTGGGCCACGAGTGCCTGTGGGGCCAGGGCTTCCTTTAACGGTATGTTGGCGGTGTACACCCCGGCCGCTTCGAAGATGACGTGGCGCGCTTCATCCTTCACCCCCGCCATCTCCGCCAGGGTGGCAATCTGCACGCCTTTCCAGGTCCGGTCGAAGCAGCTCCACTTGGTGACGCAGTGGACATCGCAAATCTGCTCCGCCTGGGGCAGTGCGAGGAGTTGTCGGTAATCCAGGGTGATCTCCTTTCGGACCTCGCCGTGGACGCGCAAGCTCCATGTGCCGGGGTTGGGGTCTCCCGATTCGCCCCCCATGTCCCTGAGCGACTGGATGAGGTACTGCTCAGGGGGGAGCCGGGGGCGGCCATCGGGACGGAGGATGCTGCGCGCGGCCTCGTTCGCCTTTCGGTCCGCAAGCGCGTACCAGACCCCGCCGATGGCAATCAGCGTCCCCGCCGCGCCATAGGTCAGCATCTTCCTGCGGCTCATCGTGGAGCCGGGGTCGGGCGACCCGCTCTGGGCCTCGTGCGTGGGAATGGTGCTCATCTTCCGCCTTGAACGTGGGTTCGGGATCAGCATCCGCAAAGCGCGACGCCGTAACCCCGTACTTATAACCTGCGATCCGAGCGGGCGGCCATCCGCTGCGGCGAGGGACTTTTGTCCAGAGCCGCTGACCTGGCGATATGGAGCCTCGCTTCCACCAATCATTGCCGTACTTTGCGGAGCCGATGCCGCATCCGTTCGCGACGGGCCGGAGCGGCGTCCGGTCTCTGCAGTTCGCGGGGCCGTCGTACGATGGGTGCGGTACCATGGCGGGGCGGTCTGCGAACCAGGCACGCTCTTTGTCCCACCGCTCCCAGGTAACCTATGGCGTCTGCCGGACAGAAACCCTCATCCGCTCCCGTGTCCGTCGAGCTGTCAACCCGGAGTCGCCACTTCATCATTGGGACGGCGGGGCACGTGGATCATGGTAAGACCTCGCTCATCCGGGCGCTGACCGG